>ONAS01000064.1 GCA_900315815.1 uncultured Eubacteriales bacterium | reverse complement strand
GGGGGGGGGGGGGGGGGGGGGGGGGGGGGGGGGGGGGGGGGGGGGGGGGGGGGGGGGGGGGGGGGGGGGGGGGGGGGGGGGGGGGGGGGGGGGGGGGGCGTAGGCAGCGATATTTCCGCCGACCGCGAAAAGGTGGAGCGTCTGGCGCGGCTGTTCAACGAGGAACAGCTCGATCCCGTGCATCTGACACAGGCTGTCGAGGATTTCCTGTACGATTTGTGCGATTAGCCTTTCCAAAGCGCCGTTTTTGTGGTATGATACCATCGAAAGGCGGTGGAGGCTGTGCTGTGCGATCTGTGTCCCAGAGAATGCCGTATCGAGCGAACTGAATACACGGGCGGGTACTGCTCTGTCGGTACGCTGCCGAAGGTCGCGCGTATCGCGCCGCATCATGACGAGGAGCCGATCCTCAGCGGCACGAACGGAGCGGGCACGGTCTTCTTCTCCGGCTGTTCACTGCGCTGTGTCTACTGCCAGAATTACGAGATCTCCGCACGGACGCGCGGCAGGATCATCACGCCCTATGAGCTGAGCGAGGAATACCGCCGTCTGGAGGCGATGGGCGTGCATAACATCGAATTCGTCACCCCTACCCACTATATCGGCGCGATCCTGGAGAGCCTGCAATACTACCGGCCGAAGCTCCCGCTGATCTACAACAGCTCGGGCTACGACAAGGTCGAAAGCCTCAGACGGCTGGAGGGAGTGATCGACATCTATCTGCCGGACTTCAAATACAGCGACGACGCGCTTGCGAAGCGGCTGTCCTCCTGCGGCGACTATGCGCAGACCGCGGCGGCGGCGATCACGGAAATGATCCGTCAGACAGGCGAGCCGGTCATCGAAAACGGCCTGATGAAGCGCGGTGTGATGATACGCCATCTGGTACTGCCGTCGCATGTCAGAAACAGCATCGGCGTGCTGGACGCCATCCATGCGAACTGGGGCACGCGGATCCCCGTCAGCCTGATGAGCCAGTATTTCCCCGCAGGAAGGGCGGCTGACTTCCCCGACATCGATCGCAGGATCACGCGCCGCGAGTATGAGAAGGTGCTGGACAGGCTGTATGCGCTGGAGCTGGACGGCTTTGCGCAGGACATGGAGAGCGCGGATAAAAAATACGTCCCCGAGTGGGATTACACATGAGCACGGCGGTGAGGATCGCCGTGTTTTTTGTTGTCAGGCGCGCGGGATATACAAGCGGCTCCGTGCGGAATACCGCTGGACATCACACAGTGTGACGCCGTGCGGCTTTACTGCTGAACATCAGTGTGAAATCACATAGAGCGACGCCGTGTGTCATATCTGCTGAACATCAGTGTGTGTATCACGCAGAGCGGCGACTCGGCTGCACGCACCGCTGCACCCCGCGGCAGGGCGGTGTTGCGGCAAAATGTCAGGTTTTATGCGGGTTTGCGGACAGCGCTACACCGCTACACATGATTTTCGGTACAGTCTGAACTTGTACTCTCGGTTGTATCGTCACTCTGTTAAGCGACAGTTGAACAGTGATCCGGCTTGATGCCTGTACGGTCGATCGGATCATCCATGCCGTCAGTATCATGCGTAGTCTTACTGTCTGATTTCTTATTACAATATTTATACATTCAATTCAGTAAGTCAGCAGGTCTGTTGATAATCAGCAAGAGCTTTTAAGGATTCGGTACAGCGGATGTGACAATAATAAGCCGGAGCTTCTGAAAATACGGTACGGCAGATGTGACAATGATAAGTAAGAGCTTCTGAAAAAAGTAAGAGCTTTTGAAAATACGGTAAAGCGGGTGCGTCAATGATAAGCGGAGACTGTTGCAAAAAATCGGTGTAGCGGTGTAGCAGTACGACAGAAATCCCGATATCAAGCGGAAATCGCTGATATGATACGGTGCAGCGTTTGGGTGATCGTGGTGTGCGGGGTGCAGCGGATATGCTGTGAGAAATGTGATCCTCCTGCCGACCAATCCTGACAGGCGACAAGAAAATCGTGACTTCGGCGCGCAATCTTCGCAAAGTCATCACCCGCTGCTGCCTCAGCGGCAAGCCTCAGACAGACGCATTCACATCCGCCTCCTGATGACGAAACTCCGTCAGGCGCAATCACATCCGCATATTTCGACCAACCTCAGACAGACGCATTCACATCCGCCTCCTGCCGGCAAGCTCCGGCGGCACTATCCATTTTTTGCCATACGCAACCGGCAGTTTCCGATAAAGCAAAAAGCACCGCTTCGTGATGAAACGGTGCTTGATCGTGTGATTATTTTGCGTAGTCGAACGCGCGGGACTCTCGGATGATGTTGACCTTGATCTGGCCGGGATACTCGAGATCCTCCTCGATCTTCTTGCAGATATCACGCGCCAGTGAAGCCATGGAGTCATCCTTGACCTGCTCGGGCTTGACCATGACACGGATCTCACGGCCCGCCTGGATAGCAAACGAGGTATCGACGCCCTTGAAGGACGACGCGATCTCTTCGAGCTTCTGCAGACGCTTGATATAGTTTTCAAGGTTTTCGCGGCGTGCGCCGGGACGTGCCGCGGAAATCGCGTCAGCCGCCTGAACGATACAGGCAACGATGGTTTTCGCTTCCACATCGCCGTGGTGCGCCTGGATCGCGTGGATGACGGCGTCGCTTTCCTTGTACTTGCGGGCGACGTCTACGCCGATCTCTACGTGGCTGCCCTCGATCTCATGGTCGAGCGCCTTGCCGATATCGTGGAGCAGTCCGGCACGCTTTGCGACGGTGGGGTCGATCCCCAGCTCGGAAGCGATCATACCGGCGATATAACAGACCTCCAGCGAGTGGTTCAGGACGTTCTGACCGTAGCTGGTACGGTATTTCAGACGGCCCAGGATCTTGACAAGCTCGGGATGCAGACCGTTGACGCCCGCGTCCAGCACGGCGCGCTCACCTGCCTGCTTGATGCTCGCCTCGACCTCGCGGCGGGCTTTTTCGACCATTTCCTCGACCCTTGCGGGATGGATGCGGCCGTCGGAGATCAGCTTCTCCAGCGAGATGCGTGCGATCTCTCTGCGGACCGGCTCAAATGAGGACAACGTGATCGCCTCGGGCGTGTCGTCGATGATGAGATCTACGCCGGTGAGGGTCTCGATCGCGCGGATGTTTCTGCCCTCGCGGCCGATGATACGGCCCTTCATTTCATCGTTGGGCAGCGGAACGACGGACACGGTCGCCTCTGCGACCTGATCGGCGGCACAGCGCTGGATCGCCAGCGAGATGATGTTGCGTGCGCGCTTGTCGGACTCGTCCTTGAGCTGCTGTTCATACTCCATGATCTTGAGGGACTTCTCGTGGGACAGATCCTTTTCCAGTTCGTCAAGCAGATACGCCTTCGCCTGGTCTACGGTGTAGCCCGAGATCCTCTCAAGCATTTCAAACTGACTCTTCTTGATCGTTTCCACCTCGGCGAGTCGTTCCTCGGCTTCTTTGATTTTTTTAGATACCCTGTCTTCCTTCTTCTCGACGTTGTCGATCTTGCGGTCGAGGGTCTCTTCCTTTTGCTGGATACGCCTTTCCTGACGCTGGACCTCCTTGCGGCGGTCGGACAGCTCCTTCTCGCTTTCAGTGCGGAGACGGTGGACCTCGTCCTTGCCCTCAAGGATCGCTTCCTTCTTCTTTGCCTCGGCGGTCTTCATCGCGTCTGCGACGATGCGCTTGGCTTCCTGCTCGGCGCTGCCGATCTCAGCCTCGGCAACCTTCTTGCGATACAGATTGCCTACGACGATACCGACGCCCGCGCCTGCCAGAAGAGCGACTGCGATCAGGATGTAGCTTAATGCACCCATGCATTGACACCTCCTTGATTTGATATTGAATCAAACTCAACTCACGGTGCCGTTACTCAGATATTCAATTTTGTATTACCAAATAAACGCACGCCTCCGACAGGTGAGCCGTCACGGATCGACAGCGTATATCTCGGACAGCCGTGCCTCAGATCAGTAGCATCCGCAAAAAGCGGACCGGCAATAGGACATATAAAATATCTATATATAACGGCTCTCTGAAGAGAGTCTAATACGAATGGATGAACCCGCTGTCCGTGCGGATTCAGGATATACTGACAGTTGTAAATACTACTAGTACATCATGACATATCATAATATACAAACGCGCAAATGTCAAGCTTTTTTTCCGATCGGGAAATATCACCGCGGATTTGCCGGCAAACAGGATGCAAAGACGGCTTTCGTCAGACCGGCTGACGGCGGGCATGAATATTGATTCACAAATCCGATTTTTGTGAATTACTGATGATTTTAGCGGTTCATGTTGTGTATATTGACCATTCAATTGACAGTTTTTATAAAAAATGCACTAAAAGTTTGGAGTTTAATTTCTGTTTTTGCTTGAAATTTACTGAAATGTTTGCTATTATATCCTTGTATAGTTATGTACTATGTACGAATCTTATATAAGGAGAGTCAGATTATGAATTATGTTTTAAACGACGAGAGATATCCTCTTGATCTGTTCCACGGCGGCGACGCCGTACGCGCTTATGATTTCTTGGGCGCACATGATTACTGGATGGACGGCGTTCCGGGCACCATGTTCCGCGTATGGGCTCCGAACGCGCTGACCGTATCCGTTGTCGGCGACTTCAACGGCTGGGATCAGAATGCCAACCACATGTGCAAGATCTCTGAGGGCGGCGTATGGGAATGCTGGATCGCCAATCTGGGCGAGACAGCTATCTACAAGTATTGTGTAGAGACTCCCTGGTTCGAGAAGATTCTCAAATCCGATCCTTTCGCGTTCCATACCCAGACCCGTCCCGACAACGCTTCCATCATCTACAACTACAACAAGTATCAGTGGCATGATGAAGAGTGGTACAAGTACAAGATGGAACACAACCACTTTGAGAACCCCGTCAATATCTATGAGGTTCACGCAGGCTCCTGGAGAAAGTATGCCGACGGCAACACCTTCTCCTATGACAAGCTCGCCGAAGAGCTGATCCCCTATGTCAAGCAGATGGGCTACACCCACATCGAGTTCATGCCGATGACCGAGTATCCCTTCGACGGCTCCTGGGGCTATCAGGTAACCGGCTACTACGCACCCACCTCCCGTTACGGTTCGCCCGAGATGTTCATGGCGTTCATCGACAAGTGCCATCAGGAAGGCATCGGCGTCATCCTTGACTGGGTACCCGCTCACTTCCCCAAGGACGCTCACGGTCTGGGCCGCTTTGACGGCATCCACTGCTATGAGTATGAGGACAGCCGCAAGGGCGAGCACAAGGAATGGGGCACCTACGTATTCGACTATGCGCGCTACGAGGTCATCTCCTTCCTGGTATCCTCCGCGATGTTCTGGCTGGATAAGTACCATGTAGACGGCATCCGCGTCGACGCGGTCGCCTCCATGCTGTATCTGGACTACAACCGCAGAGACGGCGAGTGGGTCGCCAACAAGTACGGCGGTCACGAGCATCTGGAGGCCGTGGAATTCATCCAGAGACTGAACACCGCTGTGCACCTGCATCATCCGACCGTTATGATGATCGCGGAAGAGTCCACCTCCTGGCCGATGGTATCCCGTCCCGTATCCGACGGCGGTCTGGGCTTCGACTACAAGTGGAACATGGGCTGGATGAACGACATGCTGTCCTACATGTCCCTGGATCCGCTGTGGAGACCCTATCATCACAACAGCATCACCTTCTCCTTCCTCTATGCGTTCTCCGAGAACTTCCTCCTCCCCATCTCTCACGATGAGGTCGTTTACGGCAAGGGCTCGCTGATCAATAAGATGCCCGGCGATTACGATATGAAGTTTGCGGGCGTCCGCGTATTCATGTCCTACATGATGGCTCACCCCGGCAAGAAGCTCACCTTCATGGGCGCCGAGATCGGTCAGTTCGACGAGTGGAATTCCACCGAGGAGCTGCAGTGGGGTCTGCTGGGCTTTGAAAAGCACAAGAAGCTCAACGACTTCTTCCGCGCCCTCAACGAGTTCTATAAAGAGAACACCTGCATGTATCAGGTCGACTTCACCTGGGAAGGCTTCAACTGGATCCATCACGACGACTATCAGCAGAGCGTCATCGCGTTCCGCCGCATCGACAAGGAAGGCAACAACATCATCGTCGTCTGCAACTTCCAGCCGATGTACAGAGAGAACTACTTCATCGGCGTTCCGGATTACGGCGTATATGCCGAGATCTTCAACTCCGACGATGAGCAGTACGGCGGTACCGGCAAGACCAACGGCACCGAGATCCGCTCCGACGGCGAGCCGATGCACGGCTTTGAGCAGTCGATCTGCCTGAACCTGCCGCCCATGAGCGCTCTGTATCTCAAGTGCGTCGCCAAGGAGAAGAGCCCGAAGGAGATCGCCGCAGAGGAAGCAGCCGCAAAGCGCAAGGAAGCCGCCAAGAAGGCAGCCGCCACCCGCGCCGCGAAGAAGGCAGAGGCTAAGAAGAAGGCTGACGAGGCCAAGGCTAAGGCTGAAAAGGCTGTCAAGGACGCCGAGGAAAAGGTCGAGGAGAAAAAGGCTGAGGTCAAGGCAAAGGCTGCCGCTAAGAAACCTGCCGCTAAGAAACCTGCCGCGAAGAAGCCCGCCGCTAAGAAAGAAACCAAAAAGGAAGAAAAATAATTCTTCTGCAGAATAAAGTTACATATCTGAGCCCCGACTCACCTCGGGGTTCAGCATGCAATATTGGAGGATATAAATGGTACCTAAGAAAGAAGTAGTAGCAATGCTGCTTGCCGGCGGTCAGGGCTCGCGTCTGGGTGTTCTCACCAAAAAGATCGCAAAGCCCGCCGTACCCTTCGGAGGCAAATACAGGATCATCGACTTCCCTCTCTCCAACTGTATCAACTCCGGCATCGAGGCGGTCGGCGTACTGACCCAGTATCAGCCGCTCGAGCTCAACGAGTATGTCGGAAACGGTCAGCCGTGGGATCTCGACGGTATGCATTCCGGCGTCACCTGCCTGCAGCCGTATGAGAGCAAAGAGGGCTCGGACTGGTACTCCGGCACCGCAAACGCTATTTATCAGAACATCGGCTTCGTAGATCGCTACGATCCGGACTACATCGTCGTATTGTCCGGCGACCACATCTATAAGATGGACTACGCCGACATGATCGAATACCACAAGGAGAAGAACGCCGCCTGCACCATCGCCGCGATGGACGTTCCGATGGAAGAGGCGTCCCGCTTCGGTATTCTCAACACCAACCCCGACAGCACCATCTATGAATTTGAAGAAAAGCCCGCTCACCCGAAGAGCACCAACGCCTCCATGGGCATCTATGTTTTCACATGGAAGACCATCCGCGAGTATCTGATCAAGGACGCGCAGAATCCCGATTCGCACAACGACTTCGGCAAGGACGTCCTGCCCCTGATGCTGGAGAGCGGCGAAAAGATGGTCGCCTATCCCTTTGAGGGCTACTGGAAGGACGTCGGAACCATCGACAGCCTGTGGGAAGCCAACATGGACCTGCTCGATCCGAAGCTCCAGCTCGACCTCAAGAACATCTACTCCCGCAACCCGATGATGCCGCCGCATCACATCGGCGACACCGCTCACATCCAGAACTCGCTGATCTCCGACGGCTGCAACGTGGACGGCAATCTGGAATTCTCCGTCATCTTCTCCGGCGTTATGATCGGCAAGGGCGCGACCGTCAACTCGTCCATCATCATGCCCGGCGCGATCATCGAGGACGGCGCCAATGTCCAGTTCTCTATCATCTGTGAGAACACGGTCATCGGCAAAAACGCCAAGGTCGGCGCCAATCCCACCGAGATGGAAAACCGCGACGACTGGGGCATCACCGTTGTCGGCGACGGCCTGAAGATCGGCGAGGGCGTGACCGTTCCCTGCAAAGCAATGATTGACAAGGATATGGAGGTGTAAGGAATGGCAAGCAATAAAATATTAGGACTCATTTTTGCGAATACTAATGAAAAGAATCTGCCGGAACTCACCGCGTATCGTACCACCGGCTCCGTGCCGTTCGGCGGCAAATACCGCCTGATCGATTTCCCGCTGTCGAACATGTCCAACTCGGGCATCAACAACATCGGTATCGTCACCAAATCCAACTTCCAGTCGCTGATGGACCACGTCGGCTCCGGCTCCGCGTGGGATCTCGCCCGCAGAAGAAGCGGTCTGTCGATCCTTCCTCCCTACGGCGAGCACAGCTTCTCCACCATCGTGGAAACCATCTTCAACCTGCACGGCTATATTGAGCACGGCGACGAGGAATATGTCCTGATCTCCCCGTCCGACTGCGTTTACAATATGGATTATTCAAAGGTGCTGGCGTTTGCCGAAAAGAATTACGCCGACATCACCTTTGTCTATGTCAAGCGTCCCGTCAAGGCGATCACCGACGACTTCCGCTGCATCCTCGATGTAGACGACGCGGGCAAGGTCTCCCGCATCATGGCGTCGCCGGTCGACGACCGCGTATGCGCGCTGAACATGGGCATCATCCTGATCCGCAAGAACGTCCTCATGGGACTGATCCGTCAGGCGATGTCCGAATCCAAGTACAGCTTTGTCCGCGACGTGCTGCAGAAGGCTCTGGACAGATACAGAATGTTCGCCTATGAGCTGACCGGCTACTGTGAGATCATCGGCTCCGTCAAGGAATACTATGACGCGAACATGAAGCTCATGGACAGAGATACCCGCTATCGCCTGTTCGACTACAAGCGTCCGATCTACACCAAGGTCCGCGACGACGCTCCCTCTCGCTACGGTCTGAACAGCTGCGTCCGCAGTTCTCTGATCGCTCAGGGCTGTGTCATCAACGGCACGGTTGAAAACTCGATCATTTCCAAGGGTGTACATATCGGCGAAGGCGCCGTGATCCGTGACTGCATCATCATGCAGGACACCGTCATCGCAGAGGGCGTAGAGCTGACCAACATCGTTGTTGACAAGGACGTCAGCGTCAGCAAGGGCTCCAAGCTCCAGGGATCGCTGAACTATCCGATGTACATCGCGAAGAAATCCATCGTCTAATATTATGGAGGTATCACTATGAAAATTCTTTATTGCGCGAGTGAAGCGAACCCCTTCGCAGGCAGCGGCGGACTCGCTGATGTGGCAGGCTCTCTGCCCCACACCATATGCCGCAAAGGACATGACTGCAGGATCGTCATGCCGCTTTACGGAACCATCCCCTATGAGCTGAAATGCCAGATGAACTTCATCACCAACTTCACCGTACCGGTAGCATGGAGACATCAGTACTGCGGTCTGTTCTGGGCAAGATGGAATGACTGCACCTACTATTTCATCGATAACGAGTATTACTTCAAGCGCGACAAGCTGTACGGCTTCTATGATGACGCCGAGCGCTCTGCTTTCTTCTCCCGCGCTATCCTGGAGATGCTCCCCTATATCGATTTCCATCCCGACCTCATCCACACCAACGACTGGCAGACAGCGCTGGTACCCGTTTACTACTATCTGTTCTACTCCAAGAACCCGTGGTACCACAACATCAAGTCGCTGTTCACCATCCACAACATCCAGTATCAGGGCAAGTACGGCTGGGAAGTCAACACCGAGTGCGTCGGTATCCCGCCCACAGAGACAAAGATCCTCGAGATGGACGGCAAGCTGAACATGATGAAGGGCGCGATCTATTGCTCCACTCGCGTCAACACCGTATCCCCCAGCTATGCGCTGGAGATCAAGGACCCGTGGTACAGCCACGGTCTTCATCACGCGCTGATCAACAACCACTACAAGCTGTGCGGTATCCTCAACGGTATCGACAACGCCAGCTATGACCCCGCCACCGACTATCAGCTCTACTGCAACTACACCAAGGAAGACATGCGCGGCAAGGGCGAATGCAAACGCCGTCTGCAGGAGCGCCTGGGCCTTGAGCAGAGCTGGGATACCCCGATCGTCGCCATGGTCACCCGTATGGTAGAGCACAAGGGTCTTGACCTCGTCCGCGGCGGTCTGCCGGATCTGCTGAACAACCACAAGATGCAGTTCGTCATCCTCGGCTCCGGCGACGAAGAGTACGAGAACTTCTTCCGCGACATGCAGTGGTTCTATCCGGGCCGCGTCTGCACCTGCCACGGCTTCGTTCCCGAGCTCGCCCGCAAGATCTACTCCGGCGCCGATATCTTCCTGATGCCCTCCAAGCAGGAGCCCTGCGGTCTCTCCCAGATGATCGCCCTGCGTTACGGCACCATCCCGGTCGTCCGTGAGGTCGGCGGTCTGAAGGACAGCGTCTTTGACAGCGCCGATAACTACGGCAACGGCTTCACCTTCAAGAACTATGATATCGCCGATATGTGCAACGCCGTCAAGCGTGCCCTCGCAGGCATCTATGACGACCAGGGCTGGCATCAGCTGATGTGGCGCGCGATGATGAGCGACAACAGCTGGGAGCGCAGCGCACAGGATTATATCAACGTTTACGAAGATACCATGCACTGGCTGTAAGGTCACCGTTCAAAAAACGACATCCTATAATTCATAATCTATAAAACCCCGCCGCTTCGGAACACACCGAGGCGGCGGGGCATTTTTGCGCTTTGGACGGAAAACGGAAGTCGATTCATCTATCATGACCGATCCGCATCCCGATCCCGTTGATTCAGTTGTCCTGAGCGTCCGGGTCATACTCGAGGATATCGCCCGGCTGACAGTGGAGCGTTTCGCAGATCGCGCTGAGTGTGGAAAACCGCACCGCGCTGATCCTGCCGTTTTTCAGCTTGGATAAATTGACATTGGCGATACCGACCTTCTCGGACAGTTCGTTCAATCCGATCTTGCGGTCCGCCATCACGCGGTCAAGCCGCAGGATGATCTTGCCCATACTCTCACCTGCTTATAAAGTCTCGTCGGATTCCTTCTGCAGCTGAGCGCCGTAACGGAATACGGTCGCCAGCACGAAGATGATCACGGCGGCGATGATGGAAATGAAGTTGAAGCTGAGCGTGTAGATGTGACCGGACGTCAACAGCAGCGGAATGAACGAGTTGACAAGGGACGTCGCGACGGAAGCAGCGAGGATCGCGATCGCAAAGAATTTCATCTTCCGTACAACGCCCTCGGTGAACGGAGACGGAGCAGCGGAAAGCTCCTTCATCAGTCCGTTGAAGAAGAACGCGCATACGACGAACGCGATACAGTTGAACATGGCGATCCAGATATAAGGAGCCAGCATGCCGGATTCCAGGTGGAATTTTTCCGCGTCCGCGTGGATCACCGCGTTTCCGTTGTCATTCTCCGCCTGCACCTTCACACCGCCGATGCCGACGTCGATCTGCTTGGGAGCGCTGCTGTTGACCTCTTTGACGATCGTATCGTTGACAGCGCCGAATATCTTGTCACTCAGCACGACGTCCGCCTGTGCGGAAACGTTGACCGAGATCGTATCCTCCGGCAGGACCGTGACGACGACCGCGGCGGCTGCCATCGCGACAGAGGCGATGATCGCCAGTACGATAACGATGATGGTGATGATCCTGCCGACCTTGCCGACAGTGTTCATGCGTCTGACTAATTGATTGTTCATGGTATTACCTCCGAAAAATTAATTATTTAACGTTTGTCGTTAACTGGATAATACCACGGAGAAATACGTTTGTCAATACCTTTTTTACGATTTTCGTTAATTTTTTTATTTAACCATTGAAACCCCCTGTCAAACCCGCCCGCTCACCCGATCATCTCACGCAGGCGGCGCACGGCAAGGACGGCGCCGAAGCCATGCGGGATTTGCCGCTGCAGCTTAATCAGAGTTCAGTATCAGCCTGTCCCAAAAAACCGCCCCGTGACCGAGGCGGCTTGTTCTGCTATACGATCTGCAATAGTAGGAGCGCTGCTTCCTGGTGATCCACCACCCGCCGTAACAGCAATATATTTTTCGTCACCAGGACGTACAAAATTATATTTGTTGTTAGGCTCTTTGCTGTTCAAACGCTGAAAAGTTATATTGACAGAGAGCAGATAGTCATACCAGTGATTTTCTAGAATCTCATCCACGGGAAGGGTTACTTCGGTGAAGATACCTGCAGGGGATTTCAGATAGGTACAACTGTTATCATTTACCAATCTCTTTAATCCATCCTTTTCGTTTGTTACTTTTACGGTCTGTAACACCTCAGAAGTTGATGCTATCGTCAGTTCACCTTCCTGGATTTTTTCACTAGTATATGACTTGTATCTGTAGAAGATGTTCATCTCTATTCGATCCATCTTTGCCATCACTCCCAGACCGTCAATAAATTTAAAATAGAAACCAGGACAAAGGTTCTGTACAAAAGTATATGAATTTTTGAAAAATTCGCGATGTTCGTAGTAGTTCCTAAGAATATAGGTACCGTAGTTTGAGAATATCTTACCGTTCTTGTCCTTATACTTGTCATTAAAAGTTAAACGAGCGATGTTTGCATATGTACTTGTGTTACGCAAACTATCGGGGTAGGTGAGGTTTGCTAATGTGAAAACAAGATCTTTTTTCAGACCATCTTGTCTGATGTATCCTTTTTCCTCAGGATCATAGTTACTGTAGTAAATCGCCTCACTATCCATCGCTTTTTCTAACTCCATCGCCCGCATCTTTATAGGGGTAAGAGAATCGCCATAGCATTTGTTTGTGTCAAAATAGAGCCAAATCTCACAAGAGTCTGCAATTATTTCTCCTTCGTCATCCAAACTTAAAATCTGTTCTTTATTAGGCATTTCCAATCCCTCAAGCATATTGAACTGTGCCATAAACTCGTTCTTCACATAGGTGTCCGTCTCAGGATCTTTTACCATGCCAAAATAACAGTCGAAATTACGTGCATATACAGAATCAGCAAGCACCGATCTCGATGTCGCCTGGAAGATGCCTGTATTTATCTTTAACTGATCTGTGTTCTTTGTAAGCGAGGTGCCAATATTGTTGGTATCTTCATTACAAGACATTATCGCCATTGCGGTGAA
>ONAS01000063.1 GCA_900315815.1 uncultured Eubacteriales bacterium | reverse complement strand
GTCGACGACCGACCTAGCTTTGCCAATCCCGGACGTTTTCCCGAAGCGGCACAAGTGATCTGCGACAGCTTTGAAAACGCGATCCGCGCTTTGAAGATCTGCGGCACGGATTATGTTTGCGTCCTGACAAGAGGCCATCGCTGGGATCAATACTGTGTGGAAACGGTTCTGGCAGGGGAAATGCCGTATTATTTCGGTATGATCGGCTCACGCAGACGGGTCGCGGGATTAAAGGAACATCTGACACAGGAAGGTCATCCCGCAGAGCGCATAGAGCAGCTTTACGCTCCCATCGGTCTGCCGATCGGCGGTCAGACGCCTGCGGAAATCGCGCTTTCCATCTGCGCGGAAATGATCAGGGAGAAGCGCAGGACATATGAAAAAGGCGACGCGGATAACGTACTGTTTGCGAAGAATACCGATAGATCCGTTCTGGAAATGCTTGCCGCGGGAACAAAGCCTCGCGCGATGCTATTGGTGTTATCGTCCGACGGCTCGACGCCGGTCGAAAGCGGCGCGATGATGGCGGTCGATTCCGACGCAACGACCTGCGGTACCATCGGCGGCGGCTGCAGTGAAGCGGCAGCGCTCGCAAAGGCACGCAGGATCATCGGAACAGGAAAAACCGCCGTTATCGATTTTGACATGAGCAGCGAGGTCGCGGAGGAAAACGGGATGGTCTGCGGCGGCTGTATGACCGTGCTGATCGAAGACGTTGACGGATGACTTGCGCATTCGTCCCGATAATGCTATAATAATCAAAATAAATCGACGGAGAACGACTATGAAACTGACTGAAATCATCAATAATAATCAATGCTCCCTTTCCTTTGAGGTGTTCCCTCCGAAGCGTTCCGATCTGTTCGATTCCGTCAAAACCGCGGTGGAGGTGATCGCGCGGCTGCGGCCGTCCTTCATGAGCGTTACCTACGGCGCGGGCGGCGGAACAAGCAGCTATACGCTGGATATCGCAAAGGACATCAAGGAACGATTCAACGTGCCGACGATGGCGCATCTGACGTGTGTTTCATCCACAAAAGAGACCGTCGCGTCAAAGATCCAGGAGATAAAGGAAGCCGGGATCGTCAATGTGATGGCGCTCAGAGGAGATCTGACGCCGGAGCTGGAGCATTCCGACCGCTCCAAGTGGGCATATCATCACGCGATCGATCTGGTGCGTGAGCTGAAGGAAGCGGACGCGGATTTCTGCATCGGCTGTGCCTGCTATCCCGAGGTGCATCCGGAAAGCAGAAACCAGGCGGAGGATATCAAATATCTGAAGGAAAAGGTCGACGCGGGCTGTGACTTCATCACGACACAGATGTTTTTTGACAATAATCTGCTGTATAATTTCATCTATAAGATCCGTGAGGCGGGCATCACCGTTCCGGTCCTGCCCGGGATCATGCCGATCACCAGAGCGGTACAGCTCGAGCGCGCGATCAAGCTATCGGGATCATTTATCCCTCAGCGATTCAAGACACTGGTAGACTATTTCGGCACGGACGACGATACGATGATGCAGGCGGGTATCGCCTATGCGACAGACCAGATCATCGATCTGTACGCAAACGGCATCAAGAACGTCCATTTGTATACGATGAACAGACCTGAGATCGCCGGTGCGATCCAGCATAATCTCAGCAGTATTCTCGGCAAATGATCGTTAAAGAGAGCTTTGATGCGCCGGAGTGGGACCGTCGTGAAATTGCGCGCTATGCAAGAGCTGACGCGGACGATCCCAGGATAGCGGCTTTGATAGACGAGTGCATCGGGGAAGCGGAAGCGGTGCTGGACTACCGTGTCTGTTACACGGTGAGCGATATTCTCAGAGAAGACGGCAAGCTGAGCTTTTGCGGCATTTCATCCGATTCATCGGTAATCGCAAAGGCAGTGAACGGCTGTGAGAAGCTGGTGCTGTTTGCCGCGACCGTCGGCGCGCCGTTTGACAGGCTGATTACAAAATACAGCCGTCTGGAACCGTCAAAGGCGCTGATTTTGCAGGCTGTCGGCGCCGAACGCGTGGAAAGCCTGTGCGACGCGTTTTGCGCACGGATGAACACACAGCTTGAGCCTCTCGGAAAATCTCTGAGAACGCGCGTCAGCCCGGGTTACGGGGATATTCCGCTCGACATGCAGCTTGACGTGTTTCGTATATTGGATTGTGAAAGAAAAATCGGTCTGACGCTCAACGAGAGCCTGCTGATGTCTCCGTCGAAATCCGTGACAGCCGTCGCGGGGATCGGTGCGGCACGGCATATCAGCGGCGCCGCATGCGCAGACTGCGACAAAAAGGACTGTGTATACAGACAGTAAGAGGATATTATGGATTTACGTGATTATTTGAAACAGAATATCTTGATTCTTGACGGCGGTATGGGAACGCTTTTACAAGAGCGGGGGCTTCTGCCCGGCGAACAGCCGGAGGGATGGAACCTCAGCCATCCGGAGCAGATCACGGCGATCCATCAGGCATACTATGACAGCGGCTCCAATGTTGTGAACACGAATACCTTCGGCGCGAATCGTCTGCATTTTTCTGATGAGGAGCTGGAAGCGATCATCACTGCCGCTGTCGATAACGCGAAAAATGCAAGAGAGCTGTCTGTCGGCACACAGGAAAAATATATCGCGCTGGATATCGGACCGACCGGAAGGCTGTTGAAGCCGATGGGCGATCTGGACTTTGAAGACGCTGTCTCTGTATTCGCGCAGGTAGTAAAGCTGGGCGTAAAATGCGGCGTGGATCTGATCATGATCGAAACCATGAACGACAGCTATGAAACAAAGGCGGCGCTTCTCGCGGCAAAGGAAAACTGCGATCTCCCGATCTTTGTATCTAATGCTTACAGCGAAAACGGCAAGCTGATGACCGGTGCGTCACCCGAAGCGATGGTCGCTATGCTGGAGGGCATGGGTGCGGACGCTATCGGCGTCAACTGCTCGTTCGGTCCCGATAAGCTCGCTCCGATCATCCGCGAATATCTGCGATGCGCGTCGGTGCCGCTTCTGCTGAAGCCCAACGCCGGATTACCGAAAAGCGTAGACGGCAGAACCGTATACAATACCTCCGCACAGGATTTTGCGTCGATCACCGGACAGCTGGTGCGTGAAGGCGTCAGGATCGCCGGCGGCTGCTGCGGTACGACGCCCGCATATATTGAGGCGCTGGTAAAGAATATCGGCGATACAAAGCCGGTTGTCATTGAGAAAAAGGACAGGACGGTCGTGTCCTCGTACACAGACGCGGTCGTTTTCGGTGAAACGCCGATCCTGATAGGGGAGAGGATCAACCCTACCGGCAAGAAGAGATTAAAGGAAGCGCTCAGGGCAAATGATATCGATTACCTGCTCAACGAAGGAAATGCCCAGCAGAAAGCGGGCGCTCAGATCCTTGACGTCAATGTCGGACTTCCCGAGCTGGACGAGCCTGCGATGCTGACAAAGGTCGTCGGTGAACTGCAGGCGATCTGCGATCTGCCGCTGCAGATCGACACCTCCGATCCTGTCGCTATGGAAAGCGCACTGAGGATCTATAACGGCAAGGCGATGATCAACTCTGTCAACGGCAAGCAGGAAAGCATGGATGCGATATTCCCGCTGATGAAGAAGTACGGCGGCGTCGCTGTCGCGCTGACATTGGATGAAAACGGCATTCCCGATACGGCTGAGGGCAGGGTCGCTGTCGCGCAAAGGATCATCGAAACTGCCGCCGCTTACGGCATCGATAAAAAGGATCTGATATTTGATACGCTCGCGATGGCGGTCAGCGCCGATCCGCAGGCGGCGAATATCACTCTGAAAGCCCTGCGCAGGATCCGTTTTGAGCTGGGCGCGCACACCTCGCTCGGTGTTTCCAACATCTCCTTCGGCTTGCCGAAGCGCGATATCGTCAACGCGGCGTTCTTTACCCTTGCCCTGCAAAACGGTCTTTCGGCGGCGATCATGAATCCGTTTTCCGCGGAAATGATGAAGGCATATTACAGCTATTGCGTTCTCAGGGGCTTGGATCTGAACTGCGAATCCTATATCCGCTTTGCTCAATCCGTTGAAAACGATATGACGGTCGTTGATCGCACCGAATCCGCCGTCACGGAGTCTGCTGCAGATCTGCAGTCTGCGATCGTTTCGGGACGTAAGGAGCAGGCGGCAAGGATCTGCGCGTCGATGCTGAAGGAAACCGAACCGATGAAAATCGTGAGTGAGCATATCATTCCCGCGTTGGATACTGTCGGAAAGGGCTATGAGAGCGGAAAGGTCTATCTGCCCGGTCTGCTGATGAGCGCCGAATCCGCAAAAGCCGCCTTTGAGGAGATCAAAAAGACGCTTGTGACCGGCAGCTCTGAAAACGCCAAATGCAGCTTCGTGATCGCCACAGTCAAGGGTGATATCCATGATATCGGTAAAAACATCGTCAAGCTGCTGCTGGAAAACTACGGCTTTGATGTGCATGATCTCGGAAAGGACGTTCCTCCCGAGGCGATCGTTGAGGAAACGATCCGACTGCATGCACCTCTGGTCGGCTTATCCGCACTGATGACCACTACCGTGCCTTCCATGGAGGAAACCATCCGTCAGCTCAGAGAGAAAGCGCCTTGGGCAAAGGTGATCGTAGGCGGAGCGGTGATGACTGAGGAATACGCCGCGTCTATCGGAGCGGATGCATACGGCAGAGATGCGATGGATACCGTCCGCTATGCGGAGAGAATCAATGCATTGATAACGGCTTGATATCGATTCGTATCAATCGATGATAAACGCCTGAAAGATTTGAAAGATTTCGTCAAAATCACTTGACAAAATGCGGTTAGTCCTATATAATAATTAGGCTGATATTTTTTCAGCCCTTTTGCGCCAATAGCTCAGTTGGATAGAGCAACTGCCTTCTAAGCAGTAGGTCAGGGGTTCGAATCCCTTTTGGCGCGCCATTTATGGTGGTTATAGCTTAGTTGGTTAAAGCGCCAGATTGTGGCTCTGGAGAGCATGGGTTCGACTCCCATTACTCACCCCACATGACTCATTAGCTCAGTTGGCAGAGCACTTGACTTTTAATCAAGGTGTCCGGAGTTCGAATCTCCGATGGGTCACCATAAGACTGAAACGAGCGTTCCGTATAGTGCGGAACGCTCGTCTTTTATTTCTCCGGTTATTAACTATGCTATTGTGATGAGATCAGCCGAAGTAGCAGTCGTTTCCGGAAACATAAGCGCGTCTCGTTGCGCCGGTCTCCAGATTCTCGATCGTGATCACCCATGCATCAACGCCCTCATAAGAGCCCTGAGAGGAAGCAATGATCATCCAGTTGTCATCGCCCATGTTATTCAGCGCGATCTGTCCTGCCTGCTGTTCGGATACATTGGCATAATAGGCGTCATTGATGCCGTGCCCTTCTTCCACCTGATCACTTTCCTCGTCGTATGCGGGATAGCAGAAGCCATATGCGGAATAATAGACAGCCTCTTCGCCGGCAGGCGTCTGGACCGTTACGATCCACGCGTCATTTCCATCGGGAGTGGTTCCCTGATAATAGCCGAGCAAATAAGAGCCTTCGCCGGCAGATTGCAGTACGTTCTGAGTCGCTTCTCCGGATGTAAGACCGCCGTACTGCTCACTGTCAACGGAAAGGGTCGCCGCGGGCTGTTGTGCGTCGAGGGCGGGATTCAGCGGTGCGGTCGTCGGATTCCGGAGCGCTGCCTGTGTTGCAGCCTGTGTAGCAGGTTGAGTCGCAACGGTGGTGTAGATCTTTTTCTCACTGTCATCTTTCTTGTCGCCGCAGGCAGTCATTGCCATGCAAAGTGAGGCGACCAGTGCAAGAGTCAGCAGAACACATACAATTCTTTTCATGTTGAACACTTCTTTCCGTAATAGTCATAATAACAGAAAGGAAATCCTTTCGAGGCAAAGTATAGCATTATGTTTTTCAGAAAGCAAGAAGAATTATCGAAATTCTTTACTCTGTACGATGCGAAAAGCGATATTGAATTGACAATATATTGAATTTGTATTAAAATATCCTATATATGGATATCAACGGAATATCTTGATGATGTGAGGTACAAAATATGACAAAACTTTATCTGGCGATCCCTTGCTATAACGAGGAGGAGGTTCTCAGAGACTCTGCCGGAAAGCTGCTGAATAAATACAACTCTTTGATGGAAACCGGAAAGATCTCCGCAGACAGTAAAATCGTATTCATCGACGATGGCTCAAAAGACAGAACATGGGAGATCATCAAGGAACTGCATGAAAAAAATCCGGTGTATCAGGGCATCAAGCTGACCCGGAACAGGGGACACCAGAACGCACTGCTGTGCGGACTGATGACCTTGAAGGACAAGGCCGACGCGGTGATTTCCATTGACGCGGATCTGCAGGATGATATCAACGCATTTGATGAAATGCTGGAAAAATACGAAGACGGCTGCGACGTGGTGTACGGCGTTCGCTCCAAACGCGAGACGGATACCTTTTTCAAGCGTTTTACCGCTGAGGCATTTTACAAGATCCTCAATAAAATGGGCGCAAAGGTCATCTTCAATCACGCTGATTTCCGTTTGATGAGCAAACGAGCGCTCGAGGCATTCTCGCAGTATAAAGAAACCAATATTTTCCTGCGCGGCATGGTTCCGCTGGTCGGCTATAAGTCGGATATCGTGACCTATGAGCGTTTTGAGCGTCTTGCGGGCGAAAGCAAGTATCCGCTGAAAAAGATGCTGGCGCTTGCGTGGGAGGGCATCACCTCGCTGAGTATTCAGCCCATCAGAATGATCACATGGCTGGGCGGCATCATCTTCGTCATCAGCTTTATCATGATCATCTATTCGCTGATCAGCTGGATCGCAGGAACCGCCGTCAGCGGCTGGGCAAGCACGCTTTGCTCGATCTGGGCGTTAGGCGGTCTGCAGCTGCTGGCTATCGGTATCATCGGCGAGTATATCGGAAAAATCTATCTTGAGACGAAGCGTCGTCCGAGATTCATCGTTGAAGAATTCTTAGAGGATTAAATGAACGGAAACAAAGGCGCCCGGGTACTAAACAGAATATTCCATATCTGCTTTTTCGTATGTATGGCGGTCACCTTTATCGGAACGCTGGTCACCGGCTATATTTACAGCAGGACAAAAGAGATCGACGCAGACGGCAAGGCCTATGTCAAAACGGTCATGTACAGTCCCAAGGTGCATATTCTGATCTACGGTGCGGCTATCCTGCTGACGGTGCTGTTCTGTGTGCTGTATTACTTTTCGAAAAAGGATTACCGGAAGCTGCAGTCATCGGAAAAGATGTCTGCTGAAAAGAAGTTCCGCATCATCCTTTTCACCGGTATCGGCATCATGCTGCTGATACAGCTCTATTTCGGCGCAGAGCTGAAGATCCACGCGCGGACCGACCTGTATCAGGTGGATGTGTACGCAAAGAGCTTTGCGAAGACCGGCAGCTTTCAGGGCGGACGTGATCTGATTTCTTCCGGCAAAAAATTCTACATGGCGCGTTATCCCAATAATTTTGCGATCATGCTGATCCTGGCGATGCTGTACAGAGTCGCGTATCTGATCTTCGGATATATTCCGCAGTACGCACCTGTCGCATTGAACGTCCTTGCAGTGAATGTGTCGCTGCTGTTCACCGTACTGATTGCCAAACAGCTGTGGGGGAGACGCAAGGCGGTTTATACGCTTTGCCTGCTGTTTATTTTCGCACCCTACTATGTGTACGTACCTTTCTATTATACCGATACGATGTCCATGCCGTTCGGCGTCATCGGAATGTATCTGTTTATTCTGGCTCTGAAAACCGATAAAAGCCTCAGAGTCAGAAAATATGTCATGCTCGCCTGCTCGGGAGCACTGCTGTTTGTCGGCTTCAAGGTCAAGGGAAGCATCGGCATGATTTTCGCCGCGGCGCTGGTATACGCGCTGTTGAAATGCAAGCTCAAGGAATTTGCCTGCGTCGCATTGGCGGTGGTCATGGGATTCGGCTCCTTTGCTGTCATGTACAAGGTCGGCTACAATACCATCGGACTTGTGACCGAAGAGCAGGCCGAACGCTATGAATACCCCCTGACGCATTGGGTCATGATGGGTTTATACGGCAGAGGCGGCTGGAACCTGAAAGACAGCAACTATACGCACAGCTTTGAAACAAAGGCGGAAAAGCAGGAGGCCAATCTCAAAGTGATAAAGCAGCGCGTCGAAACGTTGTTGAAGAACCACAAGCTGACGGAGCATTTTGTCACAAAGGCGGTCTGGACATGGGGCGACGGTACCTATTTTATCCCGGGTCATATCAAGGACTATGTCAAGCGCAGTTACCTGCATGATTTCGTTTTGAGGGACGGAAAGTATTATTATACGTACTACGGCTACTCCAACGCCTTCCAGCTGGTACTGCTGCTGTTGATGCTGCTGTCCATTTTCAAAGGGATCATCCGCCCGAAGGTCGATCCATTGGTCGTGATAAAGCTGTCCGTGTTCGCACTGTTTTTATTCCTGCTGATCTGGGAAACACGATCACGTTACCTCTACAATTTCACCCCGTTTTATATTCTGATGGCAGTGGACGGCGTGTCGTATCTGACAGAGCTTTCCGGCAAGCTGAAAGCCGTCATCAAAAAGAAAAAAATCGGCAAGAAAACCGATTCCGAAGAAACGGTTTCTCTGCCGGAGGCAAACGCCTGATCTCACAAAAAATCCCTCGGAGAGATTCTCCGGGGGATTCGTTGTATGTATATCAGTTTTTGAGGGATTGCAGAGGCGCCGGGATCCTGCCGCCGAGGTTGACAAACCTTTCGGGATTTCCTTTTCTCAATTCCATGACGGGACCCTTTCCGAGCAATCCGCCGAAGTTCAGCTCATCACCGGCTTTTCTGCCGATCGCGGGGATCACGCGCACAGCGGTGGTTTTTGAATTCACCATACCGATCGCCGCTTCATCGGCAATGATCGCGGAAACGGTCTCCGGAGTGACGTCGCCGGGGATGACCAGCATATCCAGACCGACAGAGCAGACCGCGGTCATCGCCTCCAGCTTGGTGATATCCAGCGCACCCTGATTGACGGCGTTGATCATACCCTGATCCTCAGTTACCGGAATAAACGCGCCGGACAAACCGCCGACGTGGGATGACGCCATCACGCCGCCCTTTTTGACGGCATCGTTCAGCAGAGCGAGCGCCGCCGTGGTGCCGTGACAGCCGCAGATCTCCAGACCCATTTCCTCCAGGATATGCGCGACAGAGTCACCGACAGCGGGAGTGGGAGCGAGGGAGAGGTCAACGATTCCGAACGGAACGGACAGACGCTCCGACGCCTGCTTTGCGACCAGCTGACCCATGCGGGTGATCTTGAAGGCGGTCTTTTTGACAAGATCGGCGACCTCGGTGATGTTTTTACAATCCGCTTTTTCCAATGCGGCTCTGACAACACCCGGACCGGATACGCCGACATTGATCACGCAATCCGCTTCTCCGACGCCGTGGAACGCGCCTGCCATAAAGGGATTGTCCTGGACCGCGTTGCAGAAGGTCACCAGCTTCGCGGCGCCAATACAGTTATTGTCGGCAGTCAGCTTTGCGGTATCAACGACCGCTTTGCCCATCATGCGTACCGCATCCATATTGATGCCGGCTTTTGTCGAACCGATATTGACGGAGCTGCAGACGCGCTCGGTAACGGCGAGCGCCTCGGGGATGCTCTCGATCAGGGCATAATCGCCTGCCGCAAAGCCTTTTTCGACAAGCGCGGAATAGCCGCCGATGAAGTTGACGCCTAAGGTATCAGCCGCTCTGTCGAGCGCCTTTGCGAATTTCAGGATCTTCTGCGTCTGACAAACGCCTGCAACGATGGCGATAGGGGTGACGGAAATGCGCTTGTTGATGATCGGAATGCCGTATTCACGGGTGATATCCTCTCCGGTTTTCACCAGATCCTTCGCGTAAAGGCAGATTTTATCATAGATCTTGTCGCACGCTCTGTCGATATCGCTGTCAATACAGTCGATCAGCGAGATCCCCATCGTAATGGTCCTTACATCGAGGTTCTCGTTGTCTATCATATTGATCGTTTCCAGAATGTCTTTTGTTTCCAGCATAGGCTACCTCAGATTCTATGCATGCTGTTGAAGATATCTTCGTGCATCACATGGATTTTCAGATTGTTATCCTCGCCGAGCTTGTCCAGCTTTGCGGATAATTCATCAAAGGGGACGCTTGTATTGCCGATCTCAGCCAGCATGATCATTGCGAACATATCCTGCAGAACGCTCTGGGTAACCTCGATGATGTTGGCTCCGACCTCTGCGCAGGCTGTGGAGACCTTGCTGAGAATGCCGACGCTGTCTTTTCCGATAACGGTTATTACTGCTTTCATATATACCTCCGTATGTTTTGCTTTTCTCCGGAAAACAGGAGCAGATGTTTTCTGCTCCTGCGGTTGAGTCGTTTATAAGGTCGCGGCAAGCGCTTTGATGTATTCTCTCAGCCCTTCGGCGGTTTCGGGATGCTTCAGACCGACATCGATATTTGCCTGTAAGATGCCGAGCTTATTGCCCATATCATAACGCTTTCCGGAGAATTCAACTGCTGTCATGCCGATGGTGCGCGCAAGCTCCTTCATTGCGTCGGTCAGCTGGATCTCACCGCCGGCGCCGGGTTCGGTGTGCTCAAGGATATCAAATATCTCGGGCGGAAGAACGCATCTGCCAAGGATGGAATAGAGGGACAGGATCTCTTCCTTGGTCTGAGGCTTTTCCACCATATCGGTGCATTTGAAAACATTGTCCTTGATTTTTTCCACTTTCAGAGAGCTGTATTTCCTGATCGCGTCCTCTGAAACCGGCTTGATACCGAGAACACCCTTGCCGAATGTACCGTAGGCGTCGATCAGCTCCTTGGAAGCGGGGATGTCCCCGAGGATCACATCGTCGCCGTACATGACGAGGAAGGGATCGTTTCCGACAAAGGTTTTTGCTTTGGATACGGCATGTCCGAGTCCTTTTGTCTCGATCTGGCGGATATAGTGGATATTCGCCAGCTTATGGAGATCCTTGATCGTTTCCAGCTGAGCTGTTTTATCGGCGTTGGTCAGAACGCCTTCCAGCGTCAGACTGCGGTCGAAGTGATCTTCGATGACGCCCTTGCCGCGGTTGGTGATAATCAGAATATCCATGATACCGGCGGCGACAGCTTCTTCCACGATGTATTGGATCGCGGGCTTATCAACGATAGGGAGCATCTCCTTGGGCATTGCTTTGGTTGCGGGAAGAACTCTGGTCCCCAGTCCCGCGGCAGGGATGACTGCTTTTGTAATTTTCATCGTATTCACCTCATAGAATCCCGACAATGATCGTCGGTATATATCTGATAATGATTGCGGTAATCAGCAAAGAGATCGCGAGCGGCGTATTGACGCCTCCCTTGGTCTGAAGCAAGGTATCCGGATTCTCGTCTTCCTTGGCATTGAGCTTGATTTTTGTGATCTCAACCTTGCAGTGCTTCATATACCATCGGTTGAAGTTGGCGCCGATGACGATCATCGCGACGATCAGCAGGATGTAAAACGCCGCGGGGATATAGAGCTTCAATGAATCTGAAGTGTTGAGACTCGACAGAAACTCGGCGCTTTTGCCCATACCGCTCGAGTACGCGCTCATAAAGCGCTCATACAGACTCCTGTTGGCAAGAACGGTGTACATCATCGCGGCATACAGAGCGACCTCTAAGCCGAATATCACGGCGCCCAGCTTGTACATCTTGCGATAAAGCAGATATCCGCCGGAGAAGAGCGCCGCCGCAAAATTGAATTTTGAGCGGTTGAACTGCTTGATATTGCTGAAAATGCGGATAAAATAGGGGGTATTCTGCTTGACGTATTTAGCTGTCTCGCCGGCGGTGATATCATCGCCGAAATCCGTATCGGCAGGGACGCCTCCCAACGGATCCATGAACGGCATCGCAAACGGAGCGCCGCCTGCGGCACTGCCGAACGGCTGTTGCTGCTGATCAGTATTGTTGTCGGTTTTGTTCCGCTCCTCGGGCTGGAGAGGCGCCGCGCAGTATTTGCAGAAAAACTGATATTTGTCATTTTCTTTCCCGCAGCTTTTACAAATCACAACATCGGCGTTTCCATTCTGCTCTTCATCCTGAGAGAAATCATAGCCGTCCTTGTGCAATTCTTCGTTTGCACAATGTCCCAGTGATTCGTAGCAATCCCGGTGATGAGGCGTACCGCATTCGGGACAAACGACAACATCGTCGTCCGCGTGGAAATTGTTTTGACAAACAGGACATTTATTTCCGATAAAATCCATATATTGTACTCCTAATTATTCATATCTGATATATTATACCAAATAATTCCCGCTTCTGCAACTGAATTTTTGAATATTATTATACTCTTTACAAAGAGAGGGAATTATATTATAATGCTAAGGTAACAACTGATGTTTTCGCCCTTATCAAGGGAAACGGAAAGCCATATGGAAAAACTGTAGTGAGGGATAAAAATGCTGCAATTTGAAGAACTGAAACTGAAGCTTGAGGGAATGAAGCCCGAGCTGGACGATCTTGCGTCCGCTCTGGGACTTTCCCAGATGAGAAGCGAGATCCAACAGCTGGAGAATCGTGCGGCAGAGCCGGGCTTCTGGGATGATATGGAAAACTCGCAGAAGATTCTCCAGCGGACATCCAATCTGAAAAACAAGGTAGAGAAATACGAAAAGCTCGTCGCCCGTTACGAGGACGCGCTTGCGCTGATCGAGTTGGGGGATGAGGCAGAGGATCTGTCGCTGTTAGAGGAAGCGCAGACCGAGATTGACGCGATCAGAGCGGATATCGACCGCCAGCGTCTGGAAACGCTTCTGACGGGTGAATATGATAAAAACAACGCGATCCTGACCTTCCATGCCGGCTCCGGCGGAACCGAGGCTCAGGATTGGGCGGAGATGCTTTACCGCATGTATACCCGCTGGGCGGCGGCGCACGGCTTTAATGTCAAGGAGATCGACTACCTTGACGGCGACGAGGCCGGACTCAAAAGCGCTGTCCTTTGGCAGACGTCATACCAGCTTCTCTTCGCTGGAGGTCATGCCCGAAATCAATGATGATATCAAGGTGGAGATCCCGCCGGAAGAGATCAAGATGGATGTTTACCGAGCATCCGGCGCAGGCGGTCAGAAGGTCAACAAGACCTCTTCCGCCGTTCGTCTGACACATATCCCGACCGGAATCGTAGTCGCCTCACAGGTCGAGCGTTCCCAGTATCAGAACCGCGACGTCGCGATGAAGATGCTGGTTTCCAAGCTGATGGAGATCAAAGAGCGCGAGCATCTGGAAAAGATCGAGGATATCAAGGGCGTCCAGAAGGAGATCACATGGGGCTCCCAGATCCGTTCCTACGTCTTTATGCCGTACACGCTGGTAAAGGATCACCGTACCTCTTATGAGACCGGAAATATCAATGCGGTCATGGACGGCGATATCGACGGTTTTATCAACGCTTATCTCAAAGCGCTTTCGCTGGGCGAACTGGAAACAAAATAATACGCTGTGATATAGATTCAGCCTCCCGTCGGGGAGGCTGATTTTTCGTCGTTAGTCGTTATTTGAAGATTTCAATCGGAATGGCCAGCCATTCGCGTACAAAGTAGGATGGATAAGCCGCGATCGCCACAAGGGTATTATTTGCGGTATTGACCGGCGTTATCCGTACATCCTTGTCGTTTTTTCGGGTGATGAGCGCGGCGCGCAGCTGGTGATAGCTGTCGGATACGATCGCGGCGTCCTTGCTCAGCTTTTTGTCTTCAATGATCTTCAGCGAGAATCTGATGTTTTCATCCGTATTCTTTGCCTGATCCTCACGAATGATCCGTTCCGGATCGATACCGTCCTTTACCATGTTCTCATACATGGACTGCGCTTCACTGATTGGCTCGTTATCGCCTTGACCGCCGGTCACGATCGCCACAGCGTCCGGATGCTCGTTCAGGAACTTCTCCGCGGCGTCGATCCGCTGCCAAAGGATCACGGTAGGTCCGGAGGATGATACCTGAGCGCCCAACACAATGGCGGTTTTCGGTTCATTGTTGTTCCACGGTACCATAGCATAAACCATGAATGATGAAACGGCAACACAGTAAACGATGACCAATGCTCCGGCGAGTTGAGCGATCCTGAACAGGATCGTAGTGATCTTGTTTCTGAGAAGCGCGATCTTCAGACGGAGATAAATGTTATGAAAGGCGGTTCGGAACAATACTCCCAGACACATCAGGATCCCGATAATACACCCGATATGCCAGATCCCCCAAAAAGAGGGAGCAATGAACCACGCCAAAAAGATGGTTGAAACGATAGCGAGAATGATCCGCGTTACATTTCTGATCATGAGTTTTGCGCCGCTTTCAGCGCTTTTGCAAGCTGATCGGGACAAGAGGTGCCGCGGCCGCTGCAATCGATGCCCTCCAGCTTTTCGATTGCCTCATCGACAGCCATACCTTTGACCAGTGCGCTGATGCCTTGCAGGTTTCCGTGACAGCCGCCCATAAAGCGGACGTTCTTGATGATATCGTTCTCGATTTCCAGCTCGATCATCCGCGAGCATACACCGCGGGGGACATAAGTGTATTTCATATTCCTTCTCCTTATCCTATCTGAACCATATAGAGCAGAAACAGCCTGCTGTATGCAGGCTGTTGGAGCGGATAACGGGGCTCGAACCCGCAACATCAACCTTGGGAAGGTTGCGCTCTACCATTGAACTACATCCGCATCGTTGTCCATAGTATAGTATAAAAAATCAGCTAAGTCAAGCGAGGCGGCAAAATATCTGCGCATTTTTCTAAAAACAGTAGAACTTCAGCGATTTTTGTGTTATACTGTTTCCAATCACGATTTTTATCAGGATGGGTACTATGTCTTATCAAATCAATCTCGGACAATGGAATAGCGTATTTGCGGTCCCCGCCGCATTGGTTGATAAGCATATCAAGCTTGCCACCGAAGCGCAGCTCAAGGTAATACTGTATCTGCTGCGTCACAGCGGAGAGGTCCTCTCCGAACAGAGCTTGTCGGACGCGCTCTCGATATCCGTACAGGAAGTCAAAAACGCCATGGATTTCTGGGTAGAGCGCAGACTTCTGGCACAGAGCGGGGAAGAGCTGACTCCCACGTCAAGCCTGCCGTCCGGGAAACCAAAACGCCTCAGAAGCACACCCCCGTATCACGCGCTGTTCGCCCCGATAGTACATTTGTTGCCAAGGCAATACAAGAGGATCCGAATCTTATCGGCATGCTGGACGAAGCACAGACGGCTTTCGGAAAGCCGCTTTCACCGGGTGACACCGCCGCCCTTGTGATGCTGTACAGCACCTTTGGCCTGCCGTGCGCTGTCCTGGCTCTGCTGATCAACTATATTGCATCGACGCCATCCGGAAGTATCCGCGCGGTGGAAAAGATGGGTATCGCGTGGTCTGACAGAGGCATCAATACCGTCAAAGCGGCAGAGGCGGAGATCGAGCGTATGACCGCGTCGAATACAGCTTGGAAAAGAGTATCCAAGCTGCTCGGGATCCCCAATGTCGGAAAGCCGACAAAGGCACAGCAGGACTATGCCTACTGCTGGACAGTCACGTGGAATTTCAATGATGAAATGATCGTCGAGGCATACGAGCGATGCGTCGATACCAAGGGTGTATATAACATCAAATATATCAATGCTATCCTCAAAAAATGGTATGAAAAGAGGATCTTCTCACTTGACGATCTCAATAAGGCTGAAAGTGCTTCAAAGAAAGCCGCTAAATCGAAGCCGTCCGCGAAAGGCTCCGTATTCTCTGCCGACAGCGCGTCCTTTGATCTCTCAAAATATGAAAAGCAAAGCCTGTTTGACGACGAATAATCTGTTTTACCGAAGGTGTTATCATGCCGTATTCCAACGATGTATATGTACAAGCAAAAGATAAACTGGCCGAACGCCGCATGTCCGCTGTCAGAGCGGCAGAACACAGGCGGGAGCAGCTGTATGACCGTGCACCCAGATTAAGGGAAATCGACCGTGAGCTGGCGCAGATCGGGATCGACACCGCAAAAGCCGTTCTGAAAAAGGATGACCCTTCCTTCAGCATGCGTCAGCTCGCCGAGCGCAGTCTTGCGCTGCAGAGTGAGATCGACTCGATCTTAGATCAATTCGGGATGAAATCCGAAGATCTGGAACCGAAATATTTTTGCGAAAGATGTCAGGATACCGGTTATATAGAACAGAATAACCGTACGGTTGTCTGCGACTGCATGAAAAAACTGATGTCGGATATCGCCTGCGAAAAGCTGAACGCGAATCTCCCGCTGGAATCATGTACATTCGAGTCCTTCAAGCTGGATTATTACAGCGATAAGCCTGACGCAAGCGGCGCAGTCCCGTTCAACAGAATGTCGAACATCCTGAATTACTGCCGCAATTACGCAGATACCTTCAGTATGAAATCCCGCAGTCTGCTGATGCGCGGCGCTACGGGGCTGGGAAAAACCCACCTGAGTCTGGCAATCGCGAACGAGGTTATCCGCAAGGGGATGTCGGTCGTATACGTATCGGCTCCGGATATCCTGACAAAGCTGGAACGCGAGCATTTTGCTCACCAGTATACGGACGAGGAGAATACGTTCCGGTCGTTGATGGACTGCGATTTATTGATCGTCGACGATCTGGGTACGGAATTCGTCACGACATTCACCGTGTCGACCGTGTACAATATTTTCAATTCCAGGATCCTGTCCGGAAAACCGATCATCATGAGTACCAATCTGACCCTGAATGAATTATTATCGACGTATTCTCAGCGGTTTGTATCCCGAATGATGGGCTCCTGTGACAGGCTGGAATTCATCGGAGAGGATATCCGACCCCGACATTAAAATAAAAGTTGCTTTTATTTGTAAAAATAGCTTGACAATTCAAAAATAATTGCTATAATAATAAAAGTGCAATGCGGAATTGTGTAAGGGTAGCACAGCAGACTCTGACTCTGTATGTCTGGGTTCGAATCCTAGTTCCGCAGCCATTGGCCCCGACAAA
>ONAS01000059.1 GCA_900315815.1 uncultured Eubacteriales bacterium | reverse complement strand
TTGCGTCCGAAACGGACAAGTGCGTCGGCACCTCCAACGTCTATCTCGCGATGAAATATCATTTGACGCCCATCGGCACCTACGCGCACGAGTATGTACAGATGTATCAGGGCATCGACAAGATCCCGCTTGCCTATACCAATCACTATGCGATGCGCGACTGGTACGACGAGTATCAGGGCGATAACGGTACCGCTCTGACCGACACGATCACCACCGACCTGTTCCTGATGGACTTCAACCGTTCGATGGTCAACAACTACACCGGCGTGCGCCACGACTCCGGCGATCCGTACGAATGGGGCGAGAAGATCATCGCCCACTACAAAAGCTACGGCGTCGACCCGCGCACCAAGCTGCTCCTGTTCTCCGACAGCCTCGATTTTGACCGCGCGCAGGCGCTCTATGATTATTTCAAGGACAAGTGCAAGGTATCCTTCGGTATCGGCACCTTCTGTTCGAACGATACCGCCGTCAACGCGCTGAATATCGTGATCAAGCTGCAGTATGTCAACGGCAGACCCGTCGCAAAGCTCTCCGACAACCCCGAGAAGTCCATGTGCCGCGACGCCGATTATCTGGATTATCTCAAGCGCTCGGTAGAATTCAGACTGAACAGAGAAAGCTGAATCAAAAACCGCTAAGCGGCTCAGTCCCGATAAAAAGTTCCCTGTTATACCAAAACGGCCCGTTCAATACGAACGGGTCGTTTTGCTTATGCGAAAACGGAGTAGAAATCGATCATTTTGATGCGGCTCAGCCTTCCGATACCGCGTCCTTCATTGACTTTACGTATTCACCGATATATCCCGGCGCGTCTTTTCCGTGCTTTTCAAGCAGCTTGATGATCGCCGATCCGACGATCGCGCCGTCGGAGATCCCCGCCATCTTCTTAGCCTGCTCGGGCGTTGAGATGCCGAAGCCGATGGCGCAGGGGATGTCGGTATTCTCTCTGACCACCTTGACGATAGAGCCGAGGTCGGTGGTGATCTCTGAGCGCGTTCCCGTCACGCCGAGAGAGGACACGATGTACAGAAAGCCCTCTGCGTCCCGCGCGATCTTCGCGATGCGCTTTTCGGAGGTCGGTGCGATCAGCGAGATCAGATCCACGCCGTACCTGCGGCAGACCGGCAGGAACTCCCCCTTCTCCTCATAGGGCAGATCAGGCAGGATCAGTCCGTCGATCCCGATCTCCCGACACGCGGAGATGAACCGCTCCGCGCCGTAGGAAAAGACCACATTGGCATAGGTCATGAACACCATCGGCACGTCGGTATCCCTGCGGATATCGCGGACAAAGTCGAACACCCTGTCGGTCGTCACGCCGCCCGAAAGCGCGCGGATATTCGCGCCCTGGATCACGGGACCTTCCGCGGTGGGATCGGAAAACGGAATGCCGAGCTCGATCAGATCGGCGCCGCTTCTGACCATCGCGAGGACCGCCTTTTTGGTCGTTTCGATATCGGGATCGCCGACGGTGATAAACGGGATGAACGCCTTGCCGTTTGCAAAGGCATTTGCGATCTTATTCATGCAGATCCTCCCCTCTGTACCGCGCGATGGCGGCGACGTCCTTATCGCCGCGTCCGGAAATATTGATGACGATGATCTTGTCCTTGTCCATGGTCGGGGCGAGCTTCATAGCATGCGCGACAGCGTGCGCGGACTCGATTGCGGGGATGATCCCCTCGGTTTTTGACAGATATTCAAAGGCGCAGACCGCCTCTTCATCGGTCACGGGGACATACTCGGCGCGACCGATATCGTGCAGATAGGCATGCTCGGGACCGATGCCGGGATAGTCCAGACCCGCCGAGATAGAATACACCGGCGCGATCTGACCGTATTCATCCTGGCAAAAATAGGACTTCATGCCGTGGAAAATACCGAGCGAGCCGACGTTCACGGTAGCGGCGGTCTCAAAGGTGTCGATACCGCGACCCGCCGCCTCACAGCCGATCAGCCGCACGCCTTCGTCGTCGATGAAGTGATAAAACGCGCCGATCGCGTTGGAGCCGCCGCCGACACACGCAAGCACTGCGTCGGGCAGTCTGCCCTCCTTCTCCATCAGCTGTTCCTTGATCTCCTTGGAGATGACCGCCTGAAAATCGCGGACGATCGTCGGGAACGGATGGGGACCCATCACGGAGCCGAGGCAATAGTGGGTATCGCTGATGCGTGAGGTCCACTCGCGCATCGCTTCGGAGACCGCGTCCTTCAGCGTCGCGGTGCCCGACTTGACGGGGATGACCTGAGCGCCCAGCAGCTTCATGCGGTAGACGTTCAGCGCCTGGCGGACGGTGTCCTCCTCGCCCATAAAGACGACGCACTCCATGCCGAACAAGGTCGCGGCGGTAGCGGTCGCGACGCCGTGCTGACCTGCGCCGGTCTCAGCGATCAGGCGGGTCTTCCCCATCTTTTTGGCAAGGAGCGCCTGCCCCAGCACGTTATTGATCTTATGCGCGCCGGTATGGTTGAGATCCTCGCGCTTGAGATAGATTTTCGCCCCGCCCAGATCCTCGGTCATACGCTTTGCGTAATACAGCCGCGAGGGTCTGCCGGCATAGTTGTTGAACAGCTCCGTCAGCTCACGGTTGAACTGTTCATCGTTTTTGTAGTAGTTGTAGGCTTCCTCCAGCTCCGCCACCGCGTTCATCAGCGTTTCGGGGATATACTGACCGCCGTGGATGCCGAATCGGCCTTTGCTCTCGTTCATAGTTACCTTCCTTTTATCGATAATCACGCAGGATACGCATGATTTCCGTCATTTTTCGCTTGTCCTTGAACCCGTCGGTCTCGATCGCCGAGCTGAGGTCGACAGCGTAGGGGCGGAAGCGTCCGATCGCCTCCGCAAGATTCTCCGCCGAGATGCCGCCCGCAAGGAAAAAGGGACGGTCGAGCGCGGAGAACAGGCTCCAGTCGAACGGCTTGCCTGTCCCGTACCCGGAATCCAGCAGGACATGATCGGCAGTGCTGGACGCCGCCGCTGCGATATCTGCGGCAGATCTGATCTTGAACGCCTTGATGATCGGCGCGTCGGTTTTTTCTCTCAGTGCGGCGATATATGCTTCATCCTCATTGCCGTGCAGCTGAGCGATATCGATGACGCCGCGATCACACAGATCGGCGACCGTATCGACGTCCTCGTCCACAAACACGCCGACTGCCTTGACTGACGGGTCGAGCCGCAGCTTCAGGTCTGCGGCGGTTTTCTCAGTCACATAACGCCTGCTATTCTCCCAGAACACAAAGCCGATGTAATCGGGACGCAGTTCGTTGGCATATCCGATATCCTCTGCGCGGCGCAGTCCGCAGAATTTGATCCTAGTCATCTCACTTACCGTATCTCAATTCGCGCAGCATAGCGGTCTTATCCGCAGCGCGCATCAGTGTTTCTCCGACCAGCACCGCGTCGACGCCGATCCGCTCAAGTCCGACTACATCCCCGCGGGTTTTGACGCCGCTTTCGGAAACGAACGCGACCTCGTCCGGCACCATGCTTCTCAGGTTCGCCGAATTGGAAAAATCCATCGAAAAATCCCTGAGATTGCGGTTGTTCACGCCGATGACGCGGGCGTTGATCCTCAGCGCGGTCTCTATCTCGTGTTCATCGTGGGCTTCCACCAGCGCGGACAGACCGAGTTCATCGCAGATCGCGAGATACTCCTCCATTTCCTGCCGCTCCAGGATCGCGCAGATCAGCAGGACGGCTGACGCGCCGAGCGTTTTCGCCTCAAAGATCATATAGGGATCGACGGTGAAGTCCTTGCGCAGTACCGGAATGCCGACCGAAGCGGCGATCTCTTTGAGATGATCGGCACTGCCGAGGAACCATTTCGGTTCGGTCAGCACGGAGATACAGTCCGCGCCGGCTTTTTCATATGCCTTCGCGATCTCCGCGTAAGGGTAGTGTCCGGCGATCACACCCTTGGAGGGCGACGCCTTCTTGCACTCGCAGATAAAGGAAACGCCGTCCCCTTTCAGCGCTTTTTCAAAACGGAGATCACCCTTCGGAAGCGACAGCGCCTGCGCCTGCATCGCCTTGAGGGGGATCGTGTTTTTGCTTGCGGCGACACGCTCACGCGCGTGCTCCGCCAGTCGGTCAAGGATCGTCATAGCATGCTCCTCAGATCTCGCTGTTGCTCAGCTCAATGAACCGCTCCAGCGTCTTGTATGCCTTGCCGGAGTCGATCAGCTCCGCCGCAAGCTCGATGCCGTCCGCAAAGGTCTCCGCCTTGCCGCCGATATACAGCGACGCTCCCGCGTTCATCAGGACGGCGTTGCGCTTGGCGCCGCGCTCGATCCCCTTGAGGATATTGCGGGTGATCTCGGCGTTCTCCTCCGGGGTGCCGCCGACGAGCTCGGATTTTTGGGACATCGGCAGAGAGAAATCCTCCGGGGTAACGGTGTAGCTTTTGAACCAGCCGTTCTGGAATTCGCAGATCTTTGTCGGCGCGGATGTGGATATCTCGTCCAACTTATCCGTTCCGTAGACGACCATGCCGCGCTTGACGCCGAGGCTCATCAGCACCTGCGCCAGCGGCTCGATCAGATACTCGTCGTAGACGCCCAGCAGCTGCATTTTCGGCGAACCGGGGTTGGTCAGCGGTCCGAGAATATTGAAGACAGTGCGGAAGCCCAGCTCTCTGCGGATCGCGCCGACGTATTTCATCGAGGTATGGTACTGCTGTGCGAAGAAGAAGCACATACCGACCTCATCCAGCAGATAGCGGCACAGCGCGGGATCCTGACGGATGTTCACACCCAGCGCCTCCAGACAGTCGGCGGTGCCGGATTTGGAGGATGCGGCGCGGTTGCCGTGCTTTGCGACCTTCATGCCGCCTGCCGCCGCGACCAGCGCGGAGGTAGTAGAAATATTGAAGCTGTGGGCGTTGTCGCCGCCCGTGCCGACGATCTCAAACAGATCGAGATCGGTATCGCATTTGATCGCGTGATCGCGCATCGCGGCCGCACAGCCCGCGATCTCGTCACCGGTCTCTGCGCGGGCGCTCTTTGTGGACAGCGCCGCGAGAAAGGCGGAGTTCTGGGTCGGAGAGGTCTCTCCCGACATGATCTCATTCATGACGGCATACGCCTCGTCATAGGTCAGGTCCTCTTTATTAACGATTTTGACAATGGCTTCCTTGATCATATTATCACCTCATAATATCTGATGTTATTCCTGTACACAGCCGATAAAGTTTCTCAGCATCTGCTTTCCGTCCGGAGTCATGATCGACTCGGGATGGAACTGAACGCCGTAAACGGGATGGCTGACATGCTGAACCGCCATCACTTCTCCGTCCGCCTGCGCGATGATCTTCAATTCGTCCGGCAGTGTATCCGGATCCGCCGCGAGGGAATGGTACCGCGCGACCTTGCTTTGCTTTTGACAGCCCTTGAACAGCAGGCTGTCCGTGTCCAATTCGGCGATGCTCTGTTTGCCGTGCATGAGCTGTTTGGCGTAGGTGATCGCCGCGCCGTAGGCGGCGCAGATCGCCTGATGTCCCAGGCACACGCCGAGGATCGGTATCTCCCCGCCGAGTCTTTGCACCAGCTCGATGATGACGCCCGCATCTTCGGGTCTGCCCGGTCCCGGTGACAGGATGATCCTGTCGGGCGAAAGAGCTTTGATCTCATCGACGGTCAGCTCGTCGTTGCGGATCACCCTGACGTCGGGATCGATCTCGCCGACGTACTGGTATAGGTTATAGGAAAAGCTGTCATAATTATCTATCAGCAGAATCATATCTCTTCCTCCTGCGCGGCCTTGAGCGCCGATACGACCGCCTGTGCTTTGTTGATGCACTCGCGGTATTCCTTTTCGGGGACAGAATCCGCGACGATGCCCGCGCCGCTGCGGACAAACACCTTGCCGTTTTTCTTATAGGCAAGACGGATAGCGATACAGGTGTCCATATTGCCGGTAAAGTCGATATATCCGATCGCACCGCCGTAAATACCGCGCTTGTTGTTTTCCAGCTCCGCGATCAGCTGACAGGCACGGATCTTCGGCGCGCCGGAGAGCGTCCCCGCGGGAAGCACCGCTTCGATCGCGTCGAACGCGTCGTGAGGCGGCTTGATCTCACCGCGCACGGTGGAGCCGATGTGCATGACGTGCGAGTACCGTTCGATCGAATGCAGCTTCTCCACCTCGACCGTACCGAATTTGCTGATCTTGCCGAGGTCGTTGCGTCCGAGATCGACCAGCATATTATGCTCGGCAAGCTCCTTTTCATCCCGCAGCAGCTCCTCCTCAAGCGCCTTGTCCTCCTCGGGGGTCTTCCCTCTCGGCCGTGTTCCCGCCAGCGGGAAGGTGTGTAGGATCCCGTTCTCCAGCTTGACCAGCGTTTCGGGAGAAGCGCCCGCTACCTCGACGTCAGTTCCGGAAAAGTAGAACATATACGGCGAGGGGTTGAGGGTCCTCAGGATCCGATAGGTGTTCAGCAGACTGCCCTCAAAGGGCGCCGAAAGGCGGTTGGACAGTACGATCTGGAAAATATCCCCTTCACGGATGTGGTGCTTTGCGCGTTCAACCATATCGCAGTAAGAAGTCTCGTCGAACAGCGGCCGCACCTCGCCGAGCAGTCTGCCGGGGAAGGACTTCGCCTCGCCCTTTGTCAAAAGCGTTCTGAGCGCTTCCAGATCCCTGACCGCTTTTTCGTACTGGTATTCGAGATCGTTGAGCTTCATATTGACGATCAGCACGATCTTCTGGCGGAAGTTGTCAAAGGCGATCACCTTGTCGAACATCATCATGTCGCAGTCACGGAAGCGCTCCTCGTCCTCGGTCTCACGCTTGACCTCAGGCTCGCTGTAGGCAAGGTAATCATAGGAAAAATAACCGACCAGACCGCCGGTAAACGGAGGAAGATAGGAAAAGCGCGGACTGCGGTAGCCCTCCATCAGCTCTCTCAGGAAGCCCGACGGATCCTTGACGCGGAAATTCTCCCCCTCACAGGTCAGCTCGCCGTCAATACAGGTGACCTCAAATTTCGGGTCAAAGCCCATAAAGGTGTAGCGGCCCCAGTTTTCCTTATCCTCAACGCTTTCCAGCATATAGGCATGGTCGGAGACCGCCTTGAGCTTGCGTATCGCCTCAATCGGCGTGCAGATATCGGAGAGGATCTCCGCGGAAACGGGGACGACGTCATATCTGCCCTCTTCACCGAGCTTTCTGACCTCTTCGATCGTCGGGCGAATGTTCATATCTATCAACCTTTCATCATCGTCAAAGGCAAAAGAAAAGCCCTTGACAGAGTTCTGTCAAGGACGAATAAATCCGCGGTGCCACCTTGATTCACGATGTCTCGTGCGCTTTGAGGATACTGCATATCCCTCGCATGTAACGGTGCGTTCCGTCGCATCATACTCTGAAAATAAGGTTTTCATTTGAATGCGCCCTCAGCGGTCCATTTAATACCGACAGGCTCTGCCGATAAAACGATCTGTGTTTTACCTGATTCTCAGCATCGCAGGTTCTCTGTGAAAGCATAATCGCCTTTATCTCCGCTTCAACGGTTTACCGTATTATAGCACTAACGCTTTGGTGTGTCAAGAGTTTTTTCTCTGTTTCCGATAATTCCCTGAACACCTCTCAGCCTGTCCTGCCGACGCCGTCCGGAAGGCTCCCGCTCTGCCGCGTATCGCCGATCTTTCGCACATACCCGGGACGCTTTGACCCGATCGATAACGAAAATCCGCCCCTGACCGAGGCTTTGCGCACTCGATCGGGGACGGTCAATATCATACGTGTATTATCCTGTCACTGCTCCAGCATTTTCCGCGCCTTGCTGAGGAAAGACAGATACAGCACATACTGAACGATGCTGAACACGATCGTCAGCACGCCGAGGATCAGAACGATCACCTTTGCTGCCGTGTCCGCGCTGCCCATATCGGACGGGAAGAAATACATCACGATCTTCATCACCAGCGCCGCGACCGCCAGCACGATGACGATGCGGAATACCTTGCCGCCTTTGTGCACCATCTCAGTATCGCCCAGCTGATTTGCCAGATTACAGATGCCCACGATGATCAGCACCATGATGACGCCGTTCATCATATCGGAAATAGCTTCGGCAAAGTTTGTCAGGGTACGATTGGAGGAAAAGATCAGGGGAAACACCGTCACGACCAGATCGACGACCAATGCATAGATCACGCCCTTGAAGGACGCTTCGTCCTTTGAAGCCTGCACGACGCCGAAGATCTTCAGCAGCAGCGTCAGGATCGCCGACACAGCGCCTGCGCCCATCATCACCAGCATCACGACCGCCATGCTCTCAGAGCCGAAGGCGCTGAGCCCTATCGCCTCAAAGATCACAAGGGGCACGCTGACCAGCACCATCGCGATCAGCGACAGGATCTCCGCGATAAACACCTTGCTGACGCCTTTTTTTGCACCGGGGAATCTCATAGTCCCACTCCTTCTCACAAATCATCGAACCGTACCCGTATTATATCATTTTTATGCATGAAATGCAATCGTTCTGCACTGATTTTCAAAGAATCTTCTCCCGATCTCAGGGCGCAAAAAACAGCGGCGGGAGTTCATCGCTCACCGCCGCCGGATCATTATTCGTCTGTCTTGTTATCCCTTGACGGTCGGGATCCTCGACACCGTTTCACCGATGGGCTCGGGGGTCTCGTACTCCGCCAGGAAGCGCTGGATCTTGGTCGCGTCAAGGATATCGAGACCGTCGCCGAGGATGTCGCTTCTCAACTCGATCATTCCGTCCTCATCCGTGATCAGACCGGCAAGCAGCCGCTGGACCGTAGTCGCGTCGAGGATCGTGACAGAGCCGTCACCGTCCGCGTCTCCGAGCAGGAACGTCACGGGATCCGGATCGGTGATCACATAACGGATGTCGTTTTCGACCGCGTACGAGAGCGCATAGCTGTCCTTGGTACAGTAGATGCAAAGATCATCACAGCCTTTGAAGGCGTTGTCCGCGATCGACTCGACGGAAGCGGGGATCCCGATCTTCACAAGACCCGCGCAATTCTCAAACGCTCTCTCTCCGATGGTCGTCACCGATTCCGGAAGCGCGATCTCACTCAGAGCGCCGCATCCGTAGAAAGCCTGCCCGGGGATCTCCTGCAGACCGTTTTCGATCACCAGAGATTCCAGCGCCGTACAGCTCTGGAAAGCGCCGAAGCCCAGCTCCTCCAGCGTCGCGCACAGGGTCACTTCCTTCAGTCCGGTGCAACCGTAAAAGGCATTGTCGCCGATACGCTTCAAACCTGTCGCCTGTGAAAAATCTACCGAGCTGATCGCCGCATGATTGAAGAATGCGTAATTACCGATCTCGCTCACCGGGTATGACAACAGCTGATCGGGGATCTGCACATCAAGCGAACGGTCGTCATATTTGTGGATGACAGCGTTGCCGTCGTTATTGACGTCAAAGTAAAAGCCGTCAATCAAAAGATAGGTCTCTGCGGCTGATACAGACAGCGCTGACGAACACATCAACAGAAGTGCCGCCAGTACCGCCGTGATTTTTTTCATAGCCTTCATTCGATATCTCCTTATCCTAATAAGTTGTCCTCATCATCGTCACCCCAGTCTCCGCCGTCGTCGACGACCGACTTGAGTGTTTCGGGACTGCTGCAGATCGCGTCGCGCAGGGTAAAGTGTATCAGATCAAGACCGGGGCGAACATATTCTTTTCTCATTGTTATCTACCCCTTTCCTTGAGGTCGATGTACTGCGTTACTCTCCTGCAGCCGCTGAAGTTGCAAGGGGATCGCAGGTCAGGACGTTGTCCTTAAAGGCAACGTCCTTCAGACTGATATACATGGAATTGCTGAGGGTGACTTCGTCGCCCTTCTTGAGGTACGCGGTCACCTTCATCAGATAATTGGCGTTGGTATAGGTGATCGCGCCGGTCCCCTCTGCCACCTTATAAGCGTTCTTGTAGCTCTTCGCAAAATTCACGCGATCGCGGATCGTCAGACCGCTCACGGGAATATTGGTCAGCTGGATACTGCGCTTCAACGCGGTATCGGAGGGATCATAGTTGTATTTACCGGATGCTTTGCCGGCATTGACAGCCGCTTTGACGGCATTTTTCAGCATAGCGGGATCGGACTTATAGCCGTAATCCTTCTCGGGATCGAAATCGCCGTCCAGCTTTCCGCACAGCTCAAATACCACGCCTGCCTGATATTCATCGGACACGCCGATCCTGCCTGTACCGTCTTCAAAAGCGATCTCAAAGTCGGTATACAGCAGATCTGTACCGCCGGAGGCCTCCGGGATCTCGGGGTCGGTCCAATGGTTGCGGGAGTAATCCAGATGTGTCAGCACGACGGTAGGTGCGGACGACATGCCCTCAGACCACGTGCCTTCCATGATGTTGGTATTCTCTCTCCATGCGTTCAGCGTGAATGTACCGTTGTCGGTCACATCGAGATCGTCGGTCTTGTTCCAGACGTTCTTCCATTCCGCATCCGGCACCTGACCCTTTGCGATCCGGATAAAGACGACCTTATCGCCGAGGTTGCGGAAGGTCAGTCCGTTTGTCGGACGTACCAGCTCGCCGCCCTGTCCTTCGCTCCATGTCCACGCCAGCCAGTCCTCGTTGCCCTCAGCGAGCGCAGAGGCATTCAGCACAACGGTCTTATCGCCGGAGCCGCCGTAGACAGGGCTGATCCAGTAGTTGCCTAACAGGCACAGGTCAAAGAGCGTATCGTAGCTCTTTGCGACAACGGGAGCGGAGTCGCTCTCCGATTTTCTGACCTCCCAGTGACTGAAGCCGAGGCCGTTGTATTCATCCTCCGCCTTGATCTTCAGCATTTCCTCATTCATCTCACAATTATCGCCGATCGTTCCGGAAATAGCCGTGTATCCTCCTTCGGGCACGGTGCGGTAATTCGCAACGACCTCCTGCTTTGTCTGGATCGCGGTGACGTCGGTCACGATGCGGTCAACAGAGGCTTTTCCGTCGCCCCTGATCGAATCCTTCCTGACATATTCGGGATCGGCGCTCCATACGAGTCTTTCGCCGTGGTTGCTTTCATACGGTGCGTGCGTAAGGATGAAGCTGTCCGTCAGCTCAAAGCAGCCTGACTCGGTGACCTGTACATTGTCGCCGTTGAGCTGATCTGCTTTGAGAACGCCGCTGACAACAAAGGTCTTCACGCCCTGTGTGCGGGTGGTAAAGGTATAGTTGACGGTATAAGGCATCTCCTCGACAGCACGGCGGGTATACACCGCGATGAGGTGCTGATCCTTTGTTCTGGAGATAACGTCCTTCAAGGAGGTGGCATACCATTCATCACTGCTGTTCCAGTTCGTTTTACGGATCAGGTTGCCTTGATTATCATCCTCCATCTCCCACCACTCGGCGAATTCATACTTATACACACGGCCGTCGATCGGATCGAGCTGCAGCGCATAACCGTCAGATCTGTGCCATGCAACGGGAGAATTGTTCACATATTGGCTGGGGGTATTGTAGACCACCTTCGCACCGACATGCGCACCGTCGGCGTCAGTCGCCGCCCCGGCGACCGCGGTGGTCGCATCAGCGTCGGAAAGCGCTCTGAACGAAGCGGTAATGTAATCGTCCAGATAGCGGAACTCCACGTTTGCCTTTACCATATCCTGGCTGACAAGCGCGTAGTAGGTGGTATCCTTTTCGGGCAGCTTTCCGTCGGTATTCAGCAGCTCCTTGGTGAGCGTTTTGACCTCAGGCGCTGTCAAACGGCCGACCTCGGGATGCTCGGGATCATACGTCGGCGTCGAATACCAGCCGAGGAAGGTATAATGGTGGTCATGCAGATAGGTCACCTTATCACCCACGACCTCCGCGATCTCATCATTGGTTTCGATGAACCGGATGTCCTGGATGTCGTCATAGCTCTGTACCGTCTGCATATTGAACGTCAGGCGGCCGAACAGCGGATCCTCGGTAACGGGATCGGAGTCGTGTTCATATCCGATCGTACCCGCGTTGACGCAGACCATCTTATACTGCAGCTCTCGTTCAATGTCTTTTCGGTAGTAGATCTTGACGAGGTTAACGTCTTGATTGTTCTCGTCAGGCTGTACAGTCAGGCTGACCTCGCTTGCGCTGATCCGGACATAATCCGTTTTGACCGAGGTACTCGGATCGGTGTAGGTGTATTTCTCATCGGGAGAGATAACGATCTCTTCATCCGTCACACCGGTACCGGCATTGGGGAATTCGGCGATCACACCGTCCCAAACGCCCTCCACGCTTTCATTGTTCGCAAGCTTATCGTGATAGATCTTTTCCTGCGTATGGTCGATATAGCGGTAAGAGTACGAATAGGATTTGCGGTCAAAATAGATTCTGATCGTTCTCTTGTCCGACGCAATCAGCTTCACAGTGCCGTTATCGGCAACCGATTCAGGCTCGCTCGTGCCGCTTGCATCGGTTTTCGTATAGGTCGTCGCGTTCGGAACACGGGTGAAGCCGTTTTCGGTCAGCAGCATGGGGATCGATCTGCTGTACAGATCGGCGACCGTAACAACAGTATCGCCTTCATCGGCGATATTGACCGTCAGTGTCTCATTATGATAGAGCGAATAGCTGTCTGAGCTGAGGTCCTTCGTATAATACTCGACCTCATACAGATATTCGGTATCGTTCTTATCATACAGGAAGGTGACGACGTTATTCTCAAGCTCCTCGCTGCGCGCTTCCTCGCCGGATTTGACCGACGCGGTCAGGACAAGTGTCTGAGAAGCGCTGCGCGCGACATAGCCGGGGATGATCTGCGCGTCCTCCTTGACAGAAGCGCGCGTGGATTCCTTTTCGATATCGCCCTGCTCCGGATTGATCGGATAACGTGTGGCAGCATCAAGATACTGGACCTTGTAGTGAACGCTTTTCTTCTGGATATACGTAAAGGTATAGGTGTTCGGCTTGAACTCCTCGCCCTGCTCGTTCGACCTGACGACGATCGAGTGCGAGTTTGCGGTCGGCCACCAGTTCTTGCCGGACTCAGTGCCCTCTGATGTCCACTTGTAGTCGTCGTACAGCTCGTTTGCGCTCTTGGCGTTAAAGGTTTTTGTCTTCCAGACAAAGGCTCTTCCGACCGTCGGAGCGGCAATTTCTTTCTCGGGGTTATCCTTCTCGACGTAGCGGATCTGATACTTGGCGACGTCCTTGGTGACCCATTCGGCAAAGAGCCTCAGCTTGCCGTTATCGCCTGTCGATTCCTCGTTCAGCGCGGTGACGGGGACGTTCTCCGGCTCAAAGCGCACGGGCAGACGGTTGCGGATATAATACCAGCCCGCAAAGGACGCGCCTTTCGCGATCGGCTTGAGCTTCGGTCTCGGATTCTCCTCGCTGTCGTCGTCAACAGGGATATACTTCAGCGGGATCGTCGTGCCGTATTCTGTCGACAAAGCGGTGATATCCTGATCATCGCTGTCTTTTCCGAGCACCATCCGATCTCTGTCCATATAGTAATCGTTGTAGTCGTTATAGAAGATGACGTCGATGGTCTTCGGGAACGTCCCCCACCAGATGTGGAGCCCCGTCGCGAT
>ONAS01000056.1 GCA_900315815.1 uncultured Eubacteriales bacterium | reverse complement strand
TGTTCTTCCAGAAATCGGAACGCAGAGAGCTGATATCATCGGGAGTCTCGATGTGCTTTGCCGCGTCAAAACGGAAGCCGTCGGCGCCGGCTGTCAGCAGCTCGTCCATATACTCGTAGATCGCCTTCTGTACGCGGCTGTCCTCGGTTTTCAGGTCGGGCAGATGAGAAGTACAGTTGCGGGTCAGGTCATAGGTCGAATCGTACTGAGACACGCCGTTCTCCAGATACTGCATGTTCTTGTAGGGATAGTGGAAGAGGTTGTTGTTATAGATCTCCGGCTCGAACTGCTTCGCTCTGTCGGTTACGTGATTGATCGGGTTTTTGTCAAAGTCGCTGCCCTGATCATCTTTCTCATAGCCGTTGGTACCCATATGGTTGATAACGGTATCGACGACGATCTTGAGGCCCAGTTCGTGTGCCTTTTCGCACATCGATTGAAATTCCGCCTTGGTGCCGAGGGCGTTGTCGGCGGATTCATTGAGCTGGAAGCCGGCGGGCTGATAGAACATCCACCAGCCGTTGTCGCTCTGGTCGAATTTTGCGCCCTTGGTAGCGGCCTTGATCTCGTTAGGAGGCGAAACCTGGATGGTGGTAAAGCCCTGCTCGGCGATGGTTTGCAGATTAGCCTCGATATTCTTGAACGACCATGTCCATGCCTGAAGGATGGTACCGTCGTTGATGGTTTCGGACAGTCCGTAGCCGTTGTCCGCAGACGTCTGCGCCAGCATATCCTGATATGCGGAGGTTGCCGCGATATCCGTGTCCGCACCGGTAGCGACAACGGACGACGTGACAGCTATGCAGGATACGACCAGCAGAACAGCCAGCAGAACGCTTAATAAACGTTTCGGTTTCATAGTGATCCTCCTAAGTTTTTCGGGTGCCTTTCAGTACCCGATTTTTGAGTTTTCCTCACACTTTAGTATAGCAAAAATGCCTATCTGATTCAATTCACTTTTTCTACAAATATTGAGACTGAATTTCAACATAATACCTATACGCATATTTATGTTGCAAATACCTTCCAACGGTGATAAAATACCCTTTGGGTGATATACTATGAAAAAGTGCGACTACTGCGCAAAGGAGATCTCTTATCACGAGATGTACTGCTCCGACGAATGCCGCGACAAAACCTTTGCCTTTTATGATAAGCGCGAAAAATTCCAGAAATTCTTTTCGGTCATCAACGGTATCTTCGTCCTCGCGATCGGCATCTGCATCTTCCTGTATTCCTTTATGCCGGAGGTCGGATTGCTCGGCGCCGGCTCCAGTCTGACGATACTGGGCGTGATGTACCTGTTCCTGCCGTTCCCGCCCGATATTTTTGTTGCAAAGCAAAAGCTGAAAAAAGCGCTCTTTATCACGAGGATCATCGCCTGCGTCGTTCTTGCGCTCGGGATCGTCGTGTTAATATTCGGAATTATCCGGGTGGTGTGAATATTCCCGCTCCCGCAGTGAAAACTAGTTTTACAGTCTTGTATATCCGCAGACTGTTGAAATACGGATTTTAGGAGGTTTTCACATGCTGGATAAAATCGCATTGACGCTGCTGATCGTCGGCGGCATCAACTGGGGCAGCGTCGGTCTGTTCCAATTTGACATCGTAGCCTTCCTTGCGGGAGGTCAGTCGGGCATCATCAGCCGCATCATCTATGTCATCGTCGGTCTGTCGGCGCTGTGGTGCATCTCGCTGTTGTTCCGCGATACAACCGAGGCGGGCAACAATCACGACAGCAACTACCGTACAAGCGCGACATAAGAAAACAAGCTGCCCTGTCAGTCGACTCGGCAGCTTTTTACTTATGCTGTATTATGATTTTTCAACGTAGCCCAAGGCGGCGGACAGCTTCCTTGCCTGCGCGACGGTATCCCTGACCGCTGACAGGAAATCCTCGCTGACAGCGCGGCGGAAAAAGCCGACCGTCGTCAGCGCGTAACGCACCGCTCCCTCGTTGTCAAATACGGGTGCCGATACCGACCGCAGACCGATCTTGTATTCGCCGTCCTCCACCGCGTAGCCGTTCTCCCTGACAGCGGCAAGACCGTGCCTGAGGCTGTCAGTATCCGTCACCGTATGCGGGGTATACGGGATCAGGACGGCTGTTTTCAGAAGGGAATCCGACGTGCGCTTGGGCAGGTACGCCAGCATCAGCTTGCCCTGCGAGGTCGCGTGCAGCGGCAGTCGGACGCCGATCTCCGGCATGATCCGCACGCCGCCTGCGGGGAAAGCGTAGTCGAACGAAACCACGCCGCGATTATCCATCATCGAGATCACCGCCGTAGACGCCGTGGTCGCGCTGAGCCGCTCCAGATAGGGCTTTGCCAGCGCGCTGATATCAAACCCGCGCGATACCGCCGCGCCGTATTCAAACAGCTTGATGCCGAGCGTATACGTTCCGCTGTCCGTCTGACTGACCAGACCGCGGTCGCGCATCGTGGACAGCAGCGCGTGGACGGTGCTCTTCGGATATCCCGAACGCTGTGACAGCTGTGAAAGCTTCATGCCGCCGTCCTCCGACGACAGTATGTCCAGCAGTGTGATCGCCTTGTTCAGGGATTTGACCTTTGTTTCCTCCTGTGACATTTCACTCACCTCTTGTTTATTGTACTGCATTGCAAAAATGAAATCAATAGAAATTCAGTATTACAGAACAATTATTTTGTATTACAGAACGTTCTGATTGTCGGAAAACGCGGAAAATGCTACAATAATACCATTCACGGAGGTGTTTGAACATGAAAAGGATCATTGCATTATTGATGGCAGTATTGTTATCCGTCAGCGTGCTGACCGCATGCTCTCAGACAGAGAAAAAGGACGGCGGCAAGACTGACAGCAAAACCGCGGAAAAGACCGAGGTCATCGTATTTGCCGCGGCGAGCATGACGGAAACGCTGAACACACTCGCGGAGAGCTTCAAAGACGAGCATCCGGAGATCACCCTTACCTTCAACTTTGACTCATCAGGCGCTCTGAAGACCCAGATCACAGAGGGAGCCGACTGCGATCTCTTCATTTCCGCCGCGCAAAAGCAGATGAACGAGCTGGACGCGGCGCAGGATCAGGAAAAGGACCCCGACGGTCTGGACTATATCGACTCCGACACCCGCATCAATCTGCTGGAAAACAAGGTCGCGCTGTGTGTTCCCGAGGGCAATCCCAAGGGGATCAATTCCTATGACGATATGGCGAAGGCGCTGAAGGACAGCGAAATCCTGATGGCGATGGGCAACAGCGACGTCCCGGTCGGTCAGTATACCCAAAAGATCTTTGCCTATTACGGGCTGGACGAGGAAGCGCTCGCCGCCGCGGGCAAGCTGACGTACGGCTCCAATGTCAAGGAGGTCACCACGCAGGTGGCTGAGGCGGCGGTCGACTGCGGCGTCATCTATCAGACAGACGCCTACAGCGCCAAGCTGACCATCGTCGATACCGCGACCGAGGAGATGTGCGGACAGGTCATCTACCCCGCCGCCGTTCTCAAAAACAGCAAGAATAAGGAAGCCGCCAAAGCATTTCTGGAGTACCTGCGATCCGACAAGGCGAACGATGTGTTCTCCGAGGTCGGCTTTACGCCTGTCAAATAATCAGAAATCACACCGATAGAAAAGCGGGAGGATCCCCTCCCCCGCAAGTAAACGCTATGGATCTTTACCCATTGACCAACTCCCTCAGGATAGCGGCGATCTCTGCCGCGGTCGTCTTCTTCATCGGGATCGCCGCGGCGTATTACATCGCCAAATGTCCGAGGATCATCAAAGGAATACTCGACGTCATATTCACCCTGCCGCTGGTACTGCCCCCTACCGTGGTGGGGTATCTCCTTTTGCTGGTGCTGGGGCCGAAGCGCCCCGTCGGCGCGTTCTTCCTTGAGAACTTTGACGTGAAGCTGACCATGCAGTGGTGGTCGGCGATCTTTGCCGTGACCGTGATCGTCTTTCCGCTGATGTACCGCACGGCGCGGGGAGCCTTTGAAAACTTCGATGAAAACTTAGCCTCTGCCGGGCGGACGCTCGGTCTGAGCAACACCTACATCTTCTGGCGCATCCGCATCCCCGCCTGTAAGCAGGGCATCATCGCGGGCGTTGTGCTCTCATTCGCGCGTGCGCTGGGCGAATACGGCGCGACCTCGATGATCGCGGGCTACACCCCCGGCAAGACTGCTACGGTATCGACCGCCGTCTACAACCTGTGGCGTACCGGCAACGACGCGCTCGCCCTGAAATGGGTGCTGATCAACATCGCTATCTCCGCGGTGGTACTGCTGTGCATCAATCTGGTGGAGAAGCCGTACAAAAGGAGGGCGCGCTGATGCTGTACGCTGATTTTGAAAAGCGGCTCGATTTGTACACCCTCAAGGTGCATATCGAGCATGAAAAAGGCATATTCTCACTGTTCGGCGCATCGGGAGCGGGCAAAAGCATGACGCTCAAATGTATCGCGGGCATTGAAAAGCCCGACAGGGGCGTGATCCGTCTCGGCGACAAGGTGCTGTTCGACAGCGAAAAGCACATCGATCTTTCCCCGCAGAAGCGGCATGTCGGCTATCTGTTCCAGGAGTTCGCCCTCTTCCCCGACATGACCGTCAGGGGCAACATCAAGGCGGCACTGCATCGGCTTCCGCGCAGACAGCGCAATAAGAAAGCGGATGAGATGATGGAGCGTTTCCGCATCTCCGCACTCGCCGATCAAAAGCCCGCACGCCTTTCCGGAGGCGAGCGTCAGCGTGTGGCGCTGGCGCGGATCTTCGCCGCAGAGCCGGAGGTACTGCTGCTGGACGAGCCGTTCTCGTCGCTGGACACCTTTCTCAAGTGGGAGCTGATACCGTATTTCAAAGAAACCTTGCAATCCTTCTCCGGATGCAGTATCATGGTATCACACAGCGTAGACGAGGTGCTGAGTCTGTGCGGCAGCGTGTCGGTGATCTCTGACGGAGTGACCGCGCCTGCCGTCGATATCGATACCTTCTCCGCGCAAATCAATGAAAGATTTCAGTCCGCGCACATCGATGTGCGGCTGATCCAAGGGAACAGGAAATGAAAGACCGTTTCGGAAGAAAAATCGAATACCTGCGGCTGTCGGTGACCGACCGCTGCAATCTCAGATGCATTTACTGTATGGCGGAGGACGGCGTGTGCAAGCTGCGTCACGGAGATATCCTGTCGATCGAGGAATTGACGGAGATCGCCGCGGCGTCGTACGATCTCGGCATCCGCAAGATACGGCTGACCGGCGGCGAGCCGCTGGTTCGCAAGGGCATTCTGCCCCTGTGCAGGAACATCAAGGCGATCGATCCTGCGATCGAGCTCGACATGACCACGAACGGTTCCTTGCTGAGCGAATGCGCGCAGGAACTGAAGGAGGCTGGCGTCGACCGTCTGAATATCAGTCTGGACACCCTTGACCCCGATACCTACCGCTCGATCACCCGCTGCGGAGAGATCGGCCGTGTGCTGGAAGGCATCAAGGCGGCAGGCAGCGCAGGCTTTGCGCATACAAAAATCAACACCGTCCTGATCGGCGGCGTGAATGATAACGATATTTTTGACATAATGCGGCTGGCAAAGGACAGCGACGTCAGCGTGCGGTTCATCGAGCTGATGCCGATGCACATCACCGCATGCTGGGACAAGTCCCGCTTTGTCACCGCAGAGGTGGTCGAGCGCCATCTGCGAAGCACCGATCTGGTCGGCTTTGACGGCGTGGCGCGTCTGTATAGACCACAGGGCTTTGTCGGCACTGTCGGCATCATCAGTCCGTTGAGCCAAAGCTTCTGTGACCGCTGCAACAAGATCCGCGTCACTCCGGACGGAAAGCTCAAGCCGTGCCTGCATTCCGATGAGGAGATCGATCTGAGAGGACTTCACGGCGAAGCGCTCAAGGAAGCCATTTCTCAGGGGATCCAGAACAAGCCGATGTGTCACCATCTGAATGAAGCAACAAGCACCGGCACACGCAGTATGAACGAGATCGGAGGATAGACATGGAACTGAGCCATATCAACGATGAGGGCAGGGCGCGTATGGTGGACGTGACCGACAAGGACGTGACCTGCCGCACGGCGACAGCGTCCGCGATCGTGAACGTCAGTCCCGCCACGATGGAGATCATCCGCACCGGCGGCATCAAAAAGGGCGACGTTCTTTCCGTCGCTCAGGTCGCGGGCATCATGGCGGCAAAGAAAACCGCCGATCTGATCCCGATGTGTCACCCGCTGATGCTGACATCAGTCGACATCCGCTTTGAGATGACCGACACACAGCTGAGGATCGAAGCGACCGTCAGATGCAAGGGTACCACCGGCGTGGAGATGGAGGCGCTCACCGCGGCTTCCACCGCGGCGCTGACCGTCTACGACATGTGCAAGGCGGTCCAGCGGGACATCACGATCACGGACATCATGCTGCTGCATAAGGACGGCGGAAAGAGCGGGGAGTTCAGACGATGAAAGTAACGGCTGTGTGTATCAGTGAGAAAAAGGGTACCAGAAAGCACCCTGTCCCCTCTCTGACACTGGAAAAAGACTATGGGATCCTCGGGGACGCCCATGCCGGCAAATGGCACCGCCAGGTGAGCCTCCTTCCCAAAGAGAGCGTCGATACCATGCGCGCCGTGATCCCCGGATTGAAGCCCGGCGACTTTGCCGAAAACATCCTGACCGAAGGGATCGCGCTGAAAATGCTCCCCGTCGGCACGGTGCTGGAGATTGGCAGCGCCGTTCTGGAGATCACCCAGATCGGCAAAGAGTGCCACAACGATTGTGAGATACGCAGACTCACGGGACGCTGCGTCATGCCCACCGACGGCGTATTCGCCAAGGTGCTGGAGAGCGGCGAGATCCGTCCCGGAGATACCATTACCATAAGAGGAAATCACCATGAAGCTGATTAAAACGACCGAGGCGGTCGGTCATGTTCTCTGCCATGACCTGACCCAGATCATTCCCGGGCCGTACAAGGGAGCGCGATTCCGCAAGGGACACATCGTCACCGAGGAGGACATCCCCGTCCTGCTGAGCATGGGCAAGGAAAACCTGTACATCTTTGAGCTGAGTGCGGGAAAGGTGCATGAGAACGACGCCGCAGAGGTTTTGTGCGGGATCTGCAAGGGCGAGAATATCGACCGCTCCGAGGTAAAAGAAGGCAAGATCGAGCTGACAGCGTCCGTCGACGGATGCTTTACGCTGGATACCGAGCGGCTGGACCGCATCAACGGCATCGATGAGATCATGATCGCGACCCGCAGGGGCAATACCGCCGTTCACGCGGGCGATAAGCTCGCCGGTACACGCGTGATCCCGCTGGTCATCGATCAGGACAAGCTGACCGAGGCGACCGCAGTCATGAACGGCGTTCCGCTGATGAACGTCGTCCCCTTCAAGCTGAAAACCGCCGCGATCATCACCACCGGCAGCGAGGTATTTCACGGCAGGATCAAGGATCAGTTCACGCCCGTGCTGACAGAAAAGCTCAAAGCATACGGCATCACAGTTTCCAAACACATCACCGTTGACGACGGGTTGGACAATATTGCATCGGCGATCGCAGAGGTGCGCGGCACGGCAGATATCATCCTCTGCACCGGCGGCATGAGCGTCGATCCCGATGACAACACCCCCGGCGCGATCAAACAAAGCGGCGCTCATATCGTCACCTACGGTGCGCCCGTCCTGCCCGGTGCAATGTTCCTGCTCGGGTACTTTGACGACTCAACGCCGATATTGGGGCTGCCCGGCTGTGTGATGTACGCCAAGGCGACCATATTCGATCTGGTGATGCCGCGCATCGCCGCGGGGATCACGCTGAACAAGGCTGATTTTGTCAGATACGGCGAGGGCGGACTCTGCCTGGGCTGCCAGGTCTGCACCTATCCGCATTGTCCGTTCGGCAAATAGAGAGGAAGATTCCATGTACACCGCATCCGTCATCACTGTCAGCGACCGCGCTTTTCAGCGCGTATACATCGATCAAAGCGGCCCCGCCGTCTGTTCTATGCTGGATAAGGCGGGCTATGAGATCGTCAGCGTCCATATTATTCCCGATGAGAAAAATAAAATCATCGATACCCTGCGCGCCGAATGCGAAAACGGCGTGGATCTGATCATCACCACAGGCGGCACCGGCTTTGCCGAGCGCGATGTGACGCCCGAAGCGACCCTTGAGGTCATCGAACGGGAAGCGCCGGGGATCGCCGAATACATGCGCATGAGATCCGCCGCGATCACCCCGCGGGCGATGCTGTCCAGAGGCGTCGCGGGCATCTGCGGGCGCAGTCTGATCATCAACCTGCCCGGCTCTCCTAAGGGCGCAGGCGAGAATCTCGGCTTCATCCTCCCCCACCTCGGACACGGGCTGGATATGCTCAGCGGAATAAAGGAATAGGGATGTTGCATTACACCCACACACAGAAAAACCGCCCTCAGCGTAAAAACTGAGAGCGGTCATTTTTTGTCTTGAGAGATTACAGCTTCTCAACGATCGCCTTGGTATCTCTTGCGATCGCCAGCTCCTCGTTGGTCGCGATGACGGCAACGGGGATGGAAGAATCAGCGGCGCTGATGAACGCGGTCTTGCCCTTGGTGGCGTTATTGACATCCTTGTCGACCTTGACGCCGGCAAAGCCCAGGTAGTTGATGACCGCCTCGCGCAGAGCGGGCTGATTCTCGCCCAGACCTGCGGTAAAGACGATACCGTCACAGCCGCCCATAGCGACCCAATACTGACCGATATACTTCGCGATCTGATAGTACAGCATCTCGTGAACGAGGTGAGCGCGGTGGTTGCCCTCTTCCTCAGCCTTTGTGACGTCGCGGTCGTCGGAAGAAACGCCGGAAATGCCCAGAAGACCGGATTTCTTATTGAGCAGGGTGTTCATCTCCTGCGGAGAGAGATTGTCCTTCTCTGCGATAAAGGTGACGACGGACGGATCCAGACAGCCGGAGCGGGTACCCATCAGGATACCGTCGAGCGGGGTCAGACCCATAGAGGTGTCGATGACCTTGCCGTACTGGACGGCGGTGATGGACGAGCCGTTGCCGATATGGCAGGTGATGAGCTTGAGATCCTTGATGTCCTTGCCCATCAGATCAGCCATCGCGCCGGATACAAAGCGGTGAGAGGTGCCGTGAGCGCCGTAACGGCGGACAGCATACTTCTCATAGTATTCATACGGAACAGCGTACATATACGCCTTCTCGGGCATGGTGGAATGGAACGCGGTATCGAATACGACGACCATCGGGACGCTGTCGCCGAAGACCTCTTTACAGCCGCGGATCGCCTGAACATGGCCGGCGTTGTGCAGAGGAGCCAGCGGGATCAGGCTCTCGATGCCGGCGATGACCTCGTCGGTGACCAGCTCGGGATCGCTGAACAGAGCGCCGCCCTGGACGATACGGTGACCGATCGCGGCGACCTCGTCAAGGTTCTTGATAACGCCGAATTCCTCAGAAAGCAGTGCGTCGGAAACTGCCAGAAATGCCTTAGCATGGTCGGGCATGGGCAGTTCCTTGGTGAACGCTCTGCCGTCCGCGGTCTTGTGACCGATGAAGGAGCCTTCCTGACCGATACGCTCGCAGTTGCCCTTTGCGATCATCTGCTCGGTATCCATATCGATCAGCTGATATTTCAGGCTGGAGCTGCCCGCGTTGATAACTAATATTTTCATAATAATGTCCTCCCTATTGAAAAAGTTCAGAATTTGACATATACTATGATAGTACATTTTGTAAGGATTTTCAAGTGTTTTCCGAAAAGAGGTGCCAAAATGCGCAAAGCCGCCGTGATATGCGAATTCAATCCCTTTCATAACGGTCATAAATTTCTTTTGGAGAAAATAAAGCAGGAATATGCCGACAGCATCGTTTGCATCATGAGCGGCAATTTTGTCCAGCGCGGCGATATCGCGATCACCGATAAATATGCGCGCACCCAAGCGGCGCTCGAACACGGCGCGGATATGGTGGCAGAGCTGCCGACCGTGTACGCTGCCGCGCCTGCGCATGTGTTTGCCGACAACGGCGCAAGGCTCGCCAAAGCGCTCGGCTGTGAGATGCTGTGCTTCGGCACGGAGGATCCGCTGACCAATCTCAAGCGCGTATCGGACGCCTGCAGAAGCCCTCAGACACAGCAAAGGGTCGCCGAAGAGATGAAAGCCGGCAGTTACTATCCGAAGGCGCTGTCGGACGCGCTCGGCGGGCAGGACGCACAGATCATCAAAAAGCCCAACAACATCCTCGCTTTGGAATACCTCACGGCGTGTGAAAGGTACGGGCTGACCCCGATCGCGATCCCGAGGATGGGGGTTGGCCATGACGATACGCAGGTCGCGGGAGAATACGCCTCAGCGTCAAGGATCCGCGAGCTGATCTGCGGCGGCGAAGCGTATGACCGCTACACGCCGATGGTGATCGAAAAGCCTGCCGTTCTGAGCACCCTGGAGCCGGTGATCCTGTTCAAGCTGAAAACCATGGACAAGGATGAGATTGCCCAGCTTCCGGGCGTCGGCGAGGGATTGGAAAACCGCATTTACGAGGTCGCGATCCGTTATCATTCTTTAGAAGAAATAACCGAGCAAATCAAAACCAAGCGCTACACCCACGCGCGGCTGCGCAGGATCCTGGTCTGCTCCCTGCTGGATATCACCAAGCGTCTGCAGGAAATGCCCGTCCCCTATGCCCGTATCCTCGGATTCAGGCGGGACAGCGCGGACCTGCTGCAATCATCTGAGCTGCCGCTAATCATCGATGTAAAGCGCGGCTATGAGGAGCTGCATTATTCTTCTAAAGAAATATCCAACATCGATCTCAAGGCGGCTGAGGCGATGAACATCGCCCGCAAGACCTCGCTCAACGAGTTCTCGCACGGAGTTATCAAGCTGTAAGTGTTATCAACAGCATACACGCACATAAAAACGGACAGGTACAACGCCTGTCCGCTTTTTGATAGATGCTTATTTTCTGTGCGGGCAGTCGCTCGCCGAACAGCCGGAACAGCCGCAGGAGCATTTGCCCTTCCTTTTATTTCTGACCATGACGATAACCACGGCAAGCACTGCCGCCGCGATCACTGCCGTCAGGATGATCTCCAATGGACTCATACCGCACCTCTACATAAACAATCCGCCAACGGTGAAGGTCACGAACGCCGCGACCCACGCCAAAACCGTCTGCCATACCACGACGCCTGCCGCCCATTTTCTGCCCAGCTCACGCCTGACAGAGGCGATCGCCGCGACGCACGGGCTGTAGAGCAGGCTGAATACCAGCAGAGACGCCGCCGCGACCGTGCTGATCGCAACGGTTTCTCCGTAGAGGATGCCGAGGGTGGATACGACGCTCTCCTTTGCCATCACACCGGTGATCAGCGAGGTAACGAGCTTCCAGTCGCCCAGACCGATCGGCGCGAATACGGGTGCGATCCATCCGGCGATCATGGCGAGGATGCTGTCCTGCGAGTCGGTGACCATATTGAAGCCGGTGTCGAAGTGCTGTAAGAACCACACGATGATCGTGGTGACGAAGATGACCGTGAACGCACGCTGTAAGAAGTCCTTCGCCTTGTCCCACAACAGCATCATCACGTTTTTCACGCCCGGCAGACGATAGTTCGGCAGTTCCATGACAAAGGGGACCGCCTCGCCCCTGAAGATGGTCTTCTTGTATAAAAAGGCGCTGAGGATGCCGATCAGGATACCGAGCAGGTACAGTCCCGTCATCACCATCCACGCGTAATCCCGGAAAAACGCATTGACAAAAAACGCGTAGATCGGCAGCTTAGCCGAACAGCTCATGAACGGGGTCAGCAGGATGGTCATTTTTCTGTCGCGCGTACTGGGGAGGGTCCTCGTCGCCATCACTGCGGGGACGGTACAGCCGAAGCCGATCAGCATCGGCACGATACTGCGTCCCGAAAGTCCGATACGGCGCAGCAGCTTATCCATAAAGAACGCCACACGCGCCAGATAGCCGCTGTCCTCCAGGATCGAGAGGAAGAAGAACAGCGTGACGATGATCGGCAGAAAGCTCAGCACACTGCCGACGCCCGCAAAGATGCCGTCCGTTATCAGTCCGGTGATGACAGCGTTGACGTTAGCGCCCTCCAGCGCGGTACGCACCGCCTCGGTCAGACTGCCGATGCCTTCTTCCAGCAGCTTTTGCAGGTTGCCGCCGATCAGATCGAAGGTCAGCCAGAAGATCAGCGCCATGATCAGGATGAATACCGGGATCGCGGTGAATTTTCCGGTCAGGATCTTATCCATCTTCGCGCTGCGGATATGCTCCTTGCTCTCGGCAGGCTTCACGACCGTCTGGGCGCAGACCTTTTTGATGAACGCAAACCGCATATCGGCGATCGCGGCGTTGCGGTCCAGACCGCGTTCATGCTCCATGCGCTGAATGACGGTCTCGATCATTTGCTTTTCGCCGTCGTCCAGACACAGCTTTTCCTCGATGAGCTTATCGCCCTCGATCAGCTTGGACGCTGCAAAGCGCTTCGGGAGCCCCTGCGCCTTCGCTTTATCCTCGATCAGGTGGATCACCGCGTGCAGACAGCGGTGTACAGCGCCGCCGAAGTCGTTCGGATCGCAGAAGTCCTGCCGTCCGGGACGCTCCTGATAATGCGCGATATGGATCGCGTGACGCACCAGCTCGTCAACGCCCTGGTTCTTTGCCGCGGAGATCGGGACGACCGGTACGCCGAGCATCAGCTCCAGCGTATTGATATCGATCGAACCGCCGTTCGCCTTGACCTCATCCATGATATTCAGCGCGACCACCATCGGGATGTTCATCTCCAGCAGCTGCATCGTCAGGTACAGGTTGCGCTCGATGTTGGTCGCGTCCACGATGTTGATGATCGCGGTCGGCTTTTCGTCCAGCACAAAGCTGCGCGACACGATCTCCTCACTGCTGTACGGCGACATCGAATAGATGCCGGGCAGATCGGTGATCAGGGTGTTCGGATAGCCTTTGATCGCGCCGTCCTTGCGGTCGACGGTCACGCCGGGAAAATTGCCGACATGCTGGTTGGAGCCGGTCAGCTGATTGAACAGCGTCGTCTTGCCGCAATTCTGGTTGCCGACCAGCGCATAGCTCAGTATCGCATCGTCGGGGAGCGGATCACCGCTGCCCTTAGGGTGATATTTGCCCTCTTCACCAAAGCCGGGGTGATGATGGCTGTGGTGCGTCTTGCTGCTTTTCTGCCGTGTTTCGGCGTTGATCAGCGATACGTCGATCTTCTTCGCATCGTCGATACGCAGGGTCAGCTCGTAGCCGTGGATGCGCAGCTGCATCGGGTCGCCCATGGGAGCCAGCTTGACAAAGGTCACCTCTGCCCCGGGGATCACGCCCATATCGAGGAAATGCTGTCTGAGCCGTCCCTCGCCGCCGACCTTATTGATCATGGCGGACTGACCGATCTTCAATTCATTCAGTGTCATACTACCATTCCAAATCTTCCGCTTACAGTAGGCGATTGCTAATAGAATTATACAACGCTAACCGACAGAATACAACCCCGAAACGCAGAAAAAATCCCGCAATCAAAGCGACTGCGGGATTGCTTTATCATTGTGATCCGTATGCGGCTGTGAGCCGATCAGACGGGATGGACCTTGTTTTCGGTATCGACCAGATCGGAGTTGATGCCGAGCTCGGTGTTGCGGCGCTTTTTGAAGAAGTCGATCGCGACCTTCGGGAACTGGGCGTAGCTGAGTACGTCCTCCTCCTGCTCGATGTACTGCGGGATCTCAGAGCGGAGCTTCTCCAGCTCGGGATCGAGCAGATCAGCGGGACGGCAGTCGACCGGCTTCATATCGCCGATGATGCGCTTGCGGAAATCGGGGTCGATCGGCAGCGGCGTTGTACCGTATTTGCCTGCGACCAGATCCTTGAACTCGTTGGTGCACATCTTGTAGCGCTCGCCGGTGATGACGTTGAACACCGCCTGTGTACCGACGATCTGAGAGGTCGGGGTGACAAGAGGCGGATAACCGGCGTCGCTGCGGACACGCGGAACCTCCTGCAGTACCTCGGTGAGCTTCTCCTCCTTGCCTGCCTGCTTGAGCTGAGAAAGAAGGTTGGAGAGCATGCCGCCGGGGACCTGATAGATCAGGGCGTTCGCGTCGGTGGCGAGCATCTTCGGATCTAACAGACCGCTGTCCAGATATTTCTGACGCAGG
>ONAS01000040.1 GCA_900315815.1 uncultured Eubacteriales bacterium | reverse complement strand
ATTTCCCTTGTCCAGCCAAAATTTGCGGTACTTCTAAACTATTACATTGTAAATATTCTTTTAATTATTTCTCTGTCCTCTTGACGGGGTGCGGTTCAACATCCGTCGGAGGCGCTTTTTTTGTACGCAAAAAGGTCCCGACTCATTGAATCGGGACCCATCCGGAAAACCGGTGCTTTCAGCTATTAATATCAGATACCGTACAGGCTCGCCATCTGCATCGCAGAGGAAGCGCTGATGGTACCGCCGCAGTTCATCTGGCAGATCAGGAAGAACATCCAGGTGATCAGACCGATCGCGACCATGACGAAGCCGGCGATGATGAGGTTGCGGATGAATACGTTCTTGGTCTCGCCGCATTCCTTGATCGTGTTGGAAACGCCGATGACGACATAGTAAGCCATCGCCATACCGATGAACGGAACGGTCAGCCAGCAGGTCGCGAGGGACAGCAGGGAGCCGAGGAACAGCCAGATAGAAACGGGCATGGAGTGGAGGCCAAACTCGACCAGAGCATCCATGAACGCGTCAGCGGGCTTTTTCTTGGAGAGGATCAGCGAGCTGAGGAAACGGAAGTTGATGTAGATGCAGGCGGCGAAAACAGTGATGATCAGCGCGCCGAGCAGAACAAATCCGAACTTGAACGGAGCTGTCGCGAAGAAGGTCATCTGGAACATGCCCAGACCGGACACATAACCGTTGCCGGTCATTCTCGCGAAGTAGCAGATGCCGAGGATCAGGTTGATGAAGAACAGAATGCAGATGAACAACAGCGGCAGGATCCAGTCCTTGCCCTTTTTGGCGGCGGCTTCCAGCTTGTCGCTGTTGGTCCAGTAGCTCTTGAAGATGACGGGGATGTTCTTGAGCGATCTCACGAACTTGCCGTCGGGAGCCTTCGCAACGGGTGCGGGCTGAGCATACGGCTGCTGCGGCATGACGGGACGCTGGGGCTGGGGCTGAGGCTGAGGAGCGACAGGACGCTGAGGCTGAGGCTGAGGAGCCGCGGGCTGCTGATACGCTTGATTCGCCGCAACAGTGCGCTGTTCATCCTGCGCTGCCTGACGCTGTGCCTGACAGTTACAGACCTCGTTGTCCTGCAGAGGTCTGCCGCAAATCTGACAGAATTTCATTTGGATTACCTCCATTATAAGTATTAAACCATGGATCTCAGCACAGTAGGCTGTGTCATGATTCCATAATCGAATATATTATAGCACACGGTTATTCTGTTGGCAAGTCGCGTTACAAATTTGTAGAAAAATATTTCATCACAGAAAAAACCGCCGAAAAACGGCGGCTTTTCATGCTCAGTTTTTCGTCAGCGAAGCGCTGCTGACGGGGAAATCAAAATAGGTATCGGGGTACGGCTCGCCGTCCAGCGTAAAATGCCACCACTCCGTGCTTAGGGGACTGAAACCGTTGGAGATCATCGCCGACCGCAGGGTCATGCGGTTTTCGTACTGCTGTTCGGTGACGCCGCCGTAGTCGGGATGCGAGACCGCGGAGAAGAGGTCGAAGCTCCCGCCCATGTCCAGCTCCTCGCCGGAGTCCAGATCGTACAGCGAGATATCGACGGTACTGCCTCTGCTGTGACCTGAGCGATAAGCGATGTATCCGTAATCGAACAGCACCGATTTGTCGAGATCGGGGTAGAATTCCGCCTTCATCCGCGTATCGGCGTAGTCGCCGGCCCACGCGGCAAAGTGATCGACGGCCCTCTGGGGACGGTACGCGTCGTATACCACGATCCCATAGCCCATTCCGCGCAGGCCATCCGCCGCGCCCTGAAGGGCCTTCGCCGCCTGCTTGGACACCAGAGCGATCGGCTCCTCGTAGCCGTTGATGCGCTCGCCGACAAAATTGTGATCGGAATAATAGCGGAGATCGAGCTTCACGTTTTCGATCACATCCGTCAGCGACACAAAGCCCGACGCGTCGTAGGCGTCGTACGGATCGGAACGCACATCGTCGATGACGATCGCACTGAACGGCTGGGTCGGCGGCTCTGTGGGAGGCTCGGTCGGCTTTTCTGTGGGCTTTTCTGTGGGCTTTTCTGTGGGCGCCTCGGTCACGGGCTGAGTCGGGGCGCTTTCGGTCGCCGCGGTGCGGGGAGGATTCGGATGCTCTCCGTCCGACGCGCAGGATGACAGGAGCGCCGCCGCGCACAGCAGTACGCAGATCAACAGCCGCAGTGAGAAGCGGCGTGCCGACCGTGCGGATCTGTCAAATGCACTCAGCCGTGCAGCGGAAGGGCTGTGCAGAGATCTGTGTTTCATCATGGGCTTGCGGCGTTAAAACGGCTTGATATAGGTGATGCAGGTGTCCTGATACTCCGAGCCGTCCTTGACGGACAGGATCGTGATCCTCACGTAGTCGGTATCGTGCGGCGTGGAGAAGGTGATCGTCTGCTTATTGTATCTGTTTTCCGACGAATAGACCGACAGCTCACAGGTCTCCGTCGTGCCGTCGGAGAAGGCGCACTTGATCTGGACAGGCTTGCTGTTTTCGCGATACTGCTTTTCGGTACCGGCATAGCCGTTGACGACTGTCAGACCGCTGACCTGCTGTTCGCCTGACAGCGACAGCGTGATGCTCTCGCCGACGCCGGAGCCGGACGTGCTCCAGCAGGAGTCGTCGTCGGACAGCACGTTTCTCGGATGATAGCTGTGGATCACACCGCTTGCGTCTTTCTGGTCGCCCAGCGTGGAGGTGGCGGAAGCGTCGGAGAAGTATTCCGCGGCAGGCGCGGCCTCGTATTCCTCATGCGCGGCTGAGGTGGCGGCCTCTGTCGGCTCGACGGTCGGGGCTTCGGACGGCTTTTCGGACGGCTTTTCGGTGACAGCCTCCGTTACCTTCTCGGTCACAGCCGCGGTCGCCTTTTCGGTGACTGCCTCGGTCAGGGCCGCTGCCTGCGTGCTTTCGGACGCCTGTGTGCGGCTGAGGGGCCGGGAATCGCTCTGCGACGTCAGGATCACGGCGATGATGACGCCCGATGCGATCAGGATGACCGCCGCGATGATGACCGCGATGATCGCGGGCTTCTTATTATGGATGACCGGCTCCTGCGGCACATAGCCGCCGCTGGCGGGACCCTGCGGCGCACGACCGCTGTTGACGGGACCCTGTGGCTGAGGGACGCCGGCGGGATTCGCCGGGGGCTGTGCGTCGATAAGCGGACCGCCGCATCGGGGGCAGAATTTGCCCGTACCGGTTTCTGCATGACAATTCTTGCAATACTTCATTTTTTGCCTCGATTCCCGCGATCCGGACGATCGCGATTGCATGGTATTATTCAAGAACAAACCCATCCCCGGGGATGGGTCATTTCCTTATTCAGCGCAGTCGATGACCACGCAGGTAACGTTATCCCGACCGCCGCGCATCACCGCGAGGTCGATCAGCTCGCGCGCCTTATCCGCGGAGCCGCTCAACAGGACGTCGGCGATCTCACTGTCCGACAGCATGCTGTACAGACCGTCGGTACACAGCAGAAGGCTGTCGCCCGTTACCGTATGGATCGTGTCGTATTTCTCCGCGCGGGCGGCGTCAGCCGGCTCCATGCCGAAAAAGCCCGTCAGCTTGTGGCGGTCGGCGCTGTGCTGGGCCTGCTCGCGGGTATAGACGCCGCTGCGGAACCGCTCCATCGCGACGGTGTGATCGTTGGTGACCAGATACAGCCTGCCGCCGGTGCAGAGATACAGACGGCTGTCGCCCAGCGAATACACGTGCAGTCTGCCGCCGTTGAGCATCGCCATGGCAAAGGTCGTCGCGCCGCGGCTCCCCTGACAGGAATAGTATCTGCTCAGGATGCCGGCGTTGCACTCGCCGACATAGCGGTTGATCAGCCGTTCGCGGTCGGAGGGGCTTTTCACGTAGCTGCTGTACAGCCATGTCGCGTACTCAGCCGCCAGCCTCGCCGCTCCGACGCCTGCCGCCGCACCGCCCGTACCGTCGAATACGGCGCATACCAGCGGGGCGCGCATCCCTCTGCCGCGCAGACTTCTGCGCTGGCCCTCCTCCAGACCGATGATGCCGTTGACGGTGAAATTATCCTCATTGACGGTCCTCACCTTTCCCTCGTGGGTGCAGGCGCTGATATGATAATGCTGCGGGATCGCACTCGCGTCGGGCAGATTCCCGGGCGACTGTGTATGATTTCTGTAAATGCTCATTCGTTGCTCCGATGTGACAGGATCCGTCAGGATTTTTTGTTTCTGATGACCAGCGCGACATAGGCGATCACCGCGAACACCACACTGATCAGAAGGCAGATCAGGAAGGATCCGCCGATATAGCCGAAGCTGTCGCCGTAGGCGTTGGAATCGGCGAACGCGGTGCGCTGGAGACCCGCGATAGAGCCGAGGGCGTGCATGCCCCAGCGGCTGAAGGTCATACAGCTGAACACATCGCCCACGCCGTTGAGCTCGAACATCACCCTGTCGTCGCACATGAGAAGCTGAACGATCAGCACAAAGGGCATGATGGTCATCGCAGTCGTCGGGGTGCCGGCGATACAGGAAACCATCAGACCGAGGATCGACGCGCCGAAGATCAGCACGAAGAAGGTGATCAGCGAAAGGAAGACGTCGCCGCCGTTGAGTCCGTGATAGAAGCCGAACGGAAGCAGGCAGACGAAGAGGATGAATGCCTGAACGAAGCACAGCACTGCCTGCCAGAGCACCTGCGCGATGACATACGCGCCGATATTCATTCCCTGACGGTACTCGGAATTGATGATGTCATGCTCCTTGCAGACGCTCTGGATGGTATTGAAAATGCCCAGCCAAATACAGCCGGAAACGGTGACAAAGACGCCGCTGTGGTTCAGCTGACCGACGATCGCGCCGATGATCACCGCGATGATGCCGGCAAAAAGAGCGAATTTCCACGCGCTCTCGCGGATATTGATCCTGGCGAATTTTTTGAAGTATACCGGGATCTGCTGGGTGATGGGAACACTACTGTACATGGCGGCCTCCTTCTGCGTACTGTCTTTCGATATAGTAATCGGCAAGGCCCTTGCCGCCCTCGTGCTGGGGGTTGATCTCCTTCATGATATCCTGCAGACGGGTGACGTTGAAGTATCTGAGCGCCGCCTGCGGGGTGCCGAAGAATGCCAGATGACCGCTGCCGTCGCGGGTGGACTTGGCGATGACCAGCACCTTGGTGAAGAGCGTCTGGTGGGTCTCGGGGTTGATCGCGTCGTCGGGCTCGTGAGAGATGACCATGACGATCTTGCTGCTGTTCGCCATCTCGCCGATATGCTCGGTGATGCCCTTGAAGATGCTCATCTGCTGTTCGCGGGAGGCGGCGTCCAGACCGGAGTCCGGCTCGTCGCAGATGAACACGCGCTGGAAGCCGATCAGCTGGGCGGCGACGGAGGTCTTTTTCTTCTGACCGCCGGAGAGCTGCTTGAGGTAGTGATCCTTGAGGGCGGTGATGCCGACCTTCTCCATCACGTCGTAGACGCGCTGGTCCTTTTCCTGCTTGTCATAGTAGCGGCTGTCGAGCTTGATATCGGCAAGGTCGCGCAGGGTATTGTAGACCTTATCCTCCAGACGCAGGTCGATGAACTGCGGCACAAGGCCGATCATCGCGTGCATATAGCCGGGATCCTGCTTGAGGTCCTGACCGTCCAGAAGGATGTCGGAATCGGAATCCATTTTTCCGAGGATCGCGTTGATCAGGGTGGTCTTGCCCGCGCCGGAGCCGCCCAGGATCAGCACGAAGTCGTTGTTGTCGACGGTAAAGCTCACGTCGCGCAGCAAAGCGCGCTTGCCGTTGTCGACGGTCACGCTGCGGATATTGACCGTCAGCGCGCCGGCGCTTTCGCCGGGGTTGTTGTAGAGGATGATATTGTCAAGGACGATCAGCGTGGTGCCGGCGACGCGGATGACGTCGTGGTTGTACAGCATCGCGGAGCCGCTGATCCTCTGCGCGTTCACATACACGCCGTTCTGGCTGTTTTTATCGAACACCGCCAGTCCCTGATCGGTGCGTGCGATCACCGCGTGCTCGCGGGAGGCGGTCATGTCCTTGATGCGGATGATATTGTTTTTGGAACGGCCGATGGTGATCTGCGCCGCGGCGTTCAGATCCGCGCTCTGCCATCTCTCATCGGCGGTGAAGCTGCGGCTGAATACCATCAGCACCGCCTGAGGATGCGGCTCGTTGAGCGTTTTGCGGTCGATGCGCAGGACGTCGCCGTCCGCGAGACGGTACGCCTCGGGATTCTTTCCGCCTGCCGAGATCAGCCGTTTGCCGTTGATATAGGTGCCGTTGGTCTCGCTGTAATTGAGGTAGTAGAAGCTGTCGGTCGCCTCGTCGTAGAAAAACTCACCGTGGCGGGAGCTGGCGATATCGGAGACCACCCGCAGGGCGACGGACGCGCCGGGACGGTCTCTGCCGATGGTCATATTGCCGCTGAGCGTCACCATCATCGGACTTCTGCGCGCGTCGATCAGCAGCAGCGAGGCAGTCTTTGCCGCGGCGGGATCGCTCCGGTTCTCATAAAACTGATTTCTGTTCTCCTCCATGATTTCACTCCTATTGCTGTATTTCCGCAGAAATGTCGTTATTCATCCTGAAAATGTTCGTCGAGATCGGTCTTGATGATGTAGCAGAGGGTATCCTTGTACACGATCTCATAGAACTTCTCGTCGCTGAGATAGCCGACCACCGTGACGGGGTCGCCGCTGTTGAGCTCGAACGAGACGGAGTTGACGGTCGGATTATAATACGCGGTGACCTTGTCCTTGCAGACCATCGGGCGCAGGTATTCCTCGTCGTAGTTGAAGTCGGGTTCGATCGACTTCGAGAAGAATTTTGACAGGACATAGCCCGAATAGAAATTGTAGCGCACCTTATAGAACTCCCCCTCCTTCTCGATGAACTTCACGGACGCGCCGTTGGGGATCTCGAGATAGTAGCCGGAGGTGCGGGAGGGATTTTTGTGCAGAAAAACGCTGTATCTGGCGAAGTTGTAATAGATGTCGGGATCGGCGGTGGGAGCCTCGGTCGGCGGATCGGTCGGCTCCTCGGTGGGACGCTCGTCGGGGATCAGGAGCGTGACCTTGGTGCCCGGCTTGACCTCAGAACCCGCCTCGGGGATCTGCTTGACGACATAATTCTGGGTCATCTCGCTCTGGATGGTGTCCACATCCCACGAAAGCCCTTCGTTCTCGAGGATCTCCTTTGCCTCGGTCAGCTTCTTGCCGGTGACGTCGGGGATGGAGATCGGGATCTCCTCGGTAGGAGGCTCGGTCGGCGCCATGGTCGCGTAGGTCGGGGCAGGCTCGGTAGGCTGAGGGGATGAGGTGCCGAAGATCTTGTCGCCGAACGCGAACAGCACGATGATGCCGGCGATCAGCAGCAGCGCGATCACACAGATCACGGCGATCGGCACCACAGAGGACTGCCGCTGCTTGGGCGGCGGATCCTGCGGGCGGCGGTTCTGCTGACGGCCGTCCCCGGGATAATAATCCTTGGTGCGGGAGCCGGGCGTTCCCGGCGTGCCGCCGTAGCTGTCGCCGCAGGTCAGGTTATGACGGTCCTGACCGTAGATCTGATCTCTGTAGCTGCTGTCGGAGGCGTAGGATTTCAGCACCGTGCCGCCGGAGGGCGTGATGTTCACCCTGACGCCGGAGCGCGCCTTGATGACGAGGTCGATCAGCTCCGTCATGTTTTGACAGCGGACCTCCTGATACACCGCCAGACCGTACATCAGCACCGATTCCAGCGACGGCGAGATCTTCACGCCCAGCTTGGACGGCGGCAGGAGCGTATCCACGCGCGAACGGTCGAGCCCCGCCTCCGGGACCACGCCGGTGATACAGCGGTAGATGGTCGCGCACAGACCGTAGACGTCCGTCCACGGGCCCTGATGGCCGTTCTGACGATACTGCTCCTCGGGGGCATAGCCCTGCTTGAGCATGATCGACATCCTTTTCTCTTCATTGGTAAAGTATCTCGCGGAGCCGAAGTCCATCAGCGAAAGACCGCCCTCCTTGAGATACATGATATTATCGGGGCTGATATCGCGGTGGATGATGCCCGCGGCGTTGATCTTTTCCAGCGCGCGCATCACGGGGAGCATCAGGTCGAACGCCTTGTCGGCGGGGATCACCCCGTATTTATCCAGATATTTGCCGAGATCCATACCGTCGAGGTACTCCATGATGATATACGCCGTGCCGTTCGCCTCGAAGTAATCGCGGACGTCGACGATACCCTCTTCCTTGGAAAACTTGGCGACGCTGCGCGCTTCGAACAGGAACCGTTCTTTTCCCTTTTCAAAAACCGAGCGCTGTTTATCCGAACCGACGGTGACGGAATTCTCCTTGGAGCTGTTGCGGTTGGTGTAGCCGGCGGGATAGAACTCCTTGATCGCAACACGCACGTCAAGCGTGGTGTCCCGACCGATATAAGTGATGCCGAAGCCGCCCTCGCCGATCACGTAGCCGACAAGGTATTTCCTGTTGAGCACGGTACCGGGGCGCAGCTGATGCGCCGCGACGGGGGCGTCGTGCGTTTTATGACAATACGGACAGACAGACTCGCTGCCCTTATTATTCATGCAGTGATAACAATACATAGCGTCCTCCATATGAAACGGTTATATGAGGGTCGGACAGGCGGGGCAAAGGTATACGATACCCCATACTAATCTAATATACTATTATATCATCCGACAAAATACGTGTCAATATCAAAAGAAAAAGAGGAAGCATACGGGGTATGCCTCCTCATTACGGTTTTTGTCAGCACGGACGCCGCGGTTTTATGCAGCGGCGCCGTCGGATATCATCTTGCCGGGACGAACGGAAGCTCATCGGGATCGCGGGTGGGCTTCTGGGTCGGCGGCTGCGTCGGCGCCTGCGTCGGAGCCTGCGTCATCTCCTCGGTGGGCGCGTCTGTCACGGCTTCCGTCGGAGCGGCGGTGGATGCGTCTGTCTCAGCTTCTGTCGCCGGCAGGGTGACGTCGACACGCTCGTCGATGCCGTAGATGTTCTCAAAGCCTGCCAGATAGCGCTGGATCGCGGTAGCGTCGAGGATATTCAGACCGTCTCCGTCAACGTCGGCAGCCGCCTCGTTGAAGGATCTGACCGAAAACTCCGCCAGCTTTCTCTGGATCGCGGTCGCGTCAAGCACGGACACGATGCCGTCGTTATCCGCGTCGCCGCGCAAATAGCTGTCTTCTGCCGCAAAAGCGGGCAGCATCACGGGGATCGTCAGCGCAAGCAAGGCGCAGACGGTCAGCAGGACTGCAATCAATCGTTTCATCGTATCACCTCTGTCATGCAGGAACGAACGGGAGCTCGTCCTCGTCCTCTGCGTACTGTCTGATCTCCTCGGGGAGCGTCGGCTGATCGGGATCCGCGGGCTTGGAAACAGCGTCGCCGGGCTTGGACGAGGAACCGCCGGACTGACTGCCGCCGCTATTTCCGCTGCCGCTGTTGTTACCGCCGCTGTTATTGCCGCCGCTGTTGCCGCTGTCGTAGTCGGCGGGCATGAGAGGCAGCTCGCCGTCATCCTCTCCGGGAGCGGCTTCGGACGCCTTGACCTTTGCCTTTGACTTTTCGCCGTCCGTCTTGTCTGCCTCGGTGGGATCGGCATTCTGCGTCGCGCTTTGGGTCGCCGAGATCTTCTCGGTCGCTTTTGCGGTCTCTTCGGTATTTTTGTCGTCACTGTCGGAGCCGCAGGCGGCAAGGCTCGCCGTCATGACCAGCGCCGCCATGATCAGAATCAGAATCCTTTTCATCTCGTATCATACCTCTTTTTTCTAAGATAGCATGTATTATAGCACAGCAATTGTGAACATTTCAACCATCGGGGAAAAACATTTTGAAAAAATTTCGTCACGCCGGAAAGGCACGGGTCATCCTCCGCTGTGACGCGGCAGGTAATCGTTCAGGGTCTCGATCAGTTCACAGTCCTCGCTCAGCTCGCGCCGCTCGCCCTTTTTGATCAGGCTGTCGCTGTACGCGAAGTAAGCATCATAGTAATCCGCGCAGGTGTCCCATTCCCTGCGGCATTTTGCGCTCTGCTCACGCGGGGTGACGCCGTAGCGCTTTGTCAGATAATCCGTCAGGAAGGCGGTGAATTTCTTCTGACCGTAAACGTTGAGGTGGTCGAGGTTGTAGAAGTCCTTTTCCTCATCCAGACCGGTGAGGGCAAAATCCCGCTCAAAGTTCAGATAATCGTAGCCGTATTCCGCGACGATATCGCCGACGGTATTGCTGCGTTCAAAGCGCGAGAAGGTACGCCGCACGACGATATGCGGGAACCGTGCGAACACGACGTTGTGCAGATCGTTGTCCTTGCAGAACTGGAGCAGATCGCGCAGACCGTGCTCCTCGGCGGGGGTGAGCGGCTTTTTGCTGCGGACGGATTTGGGCAGCGATTCGTTCATCGAGCGCTGGGTATTGCGGAACATCGCGGTCTCGTTCAGGATGCCCTTGAGGTAGTTGTAGCCGCGCAGCTGATCGCCGATGATGGTTTTCAGATACTTGTGACGGTCGGGGTCGGAGTCGTCGCCCCAGACGCCGTGGTACTTGATGAACGGGAACAGGTACTCCGCGAAATTCTCGCGGGCGTTGCGGGAGATCCACTCCAGCTTGGTGAAGTCCAGCGGGACATTGTCCGCGTAGTTGCGGAGGTTGGCCTCCTTATGCACCTCTTTTTCGTCGCCGTACAGGGCGCCGTTCAGCTCGATCACGATCAGGGCGGGGTCCTGTCGGCTGAGGACGTTTTTGAGCTGGCTTTTATAGTTGAGGATAGAGTTCGCCTGTGTCGCGAAGAGATAGCCGGTCACGCCGCTGTGCGCGTACGCGTAGCCGGGAGCGATGTCGGAATACACCTCGCTCGCGCCCAGATAGACGATATCCAGCGACTGCGGCTCTTCCTCATAAAAGCCCTTGAGCCGCTGGCGGTTGTGGTCGGCGTGACAGAACACATATTCCTGCAGAACGCCCACCGTCAGCCCGATCGCGAGAATCAGGCACAGCAGCTTGATGATTCTGAAAAGGTGTCGTTTCATATGATCAGATGCCCCGATACAAAGCAAGGACGCCTAGCGCGCCCTTTCTCTGTATTTCTGTAATAAGATATTATACGTCGTAGTAATAGCTGATTTCCTGCACGGCGTCGTTCTGGATGAAGAACTGCAGGGACTTGCCCGCGCCGTCCTCATAGGCGTAGTACATACCTACCTCACGGCAATCCTTGCCGTAGGCGTCGGTCACCGCGGATACGGGATCGCCGACCTGGACGCCCTTGGAGGTGGGGATGCCGGCGGTGTTGATGACGACCTCCAGCACGCGGTCATTGCCATCGAGCGGATAGGTGTTCAGCACGAAGCCGTCGTAGGTGTAGGTCTTGTCGTCGCCCTCGCCGTGACAGCTGAGCTGGGACTTGACTTCCTTCGCCTCGCCGAGCGCCGCGACAGCCTGAGCGGCGTCGGAGTTCAGTTCAACGGACACGCCGTTGTAGGTGAAGATAAGGTCCTGTGCCGCGATCGTACCGGACTGTGCCTCGGTTGCGGCGGTCTGCTTGGAATCATCCTGCTTCTTCGAGTCTGCCTTATCCGAGCCGCAGCCCGCGAAGGACAGCATCATCGCCGCTGTCAGGATCGACGCGGCCAATAATTTCACTGATTTTTTCATGTTGATTACCTCCGTTATACTGCCATGCGCATCCATTCAACGCCGTCCATCAGGCTGGCGGCGTATTTGACGTCGCATTCATCCCCCGGCGCTACGCCGAAGTGATTGTATTCATTGTGGTGCATATCCCACTCGGGATCATAGTATTTACCCTCGATCTCCGCCCAGCCGTGGCCGCCGCTGTTGCAGGCATAGACGTCCTCATAGCCGATCGCCTTTGCCATATATGCGAACGCCGCGCCGTAGCTGAAGCAGTCGCCCTTGCCGTAGACAAAGAGGTCGTTGGCGCAGACAACGGGCCAGTCGAGCTCGCGATAGGGCGGATCATGGGGAACGCCCTCGAGATAGGACGTCTTGATATAATCGAACGCCGCGCGCAGCTTTTCCTCTCTGGACATGGAGGATTCGGTGCATTTTCCGATCGCCTGAGCCGCGTAGAACCACGTCCTGCCGGCGTCGGTATATACCTTGTAGGCATGTCCCTCGCAGACGACCCAATCCTCGCCGTCGACCGTCACGCCGTCACAGTAGCCGTAATCGATCTCGCCGTTCTCACCGGCATAGTAATAGCCCTCTTCCTCGCTGCCGATGATGCCGTTTTTCACGGTGGTCTCGGCGGGCTGGGTATTCTCCTGTGGCTGGGTCGCCGCCTCGGTCGCGATCTCGGTCGCCGCCGATGTGGGAGCCTCGGTTTCCGTATTGTTATTATCGCCGCATCCGGTGAACGCCGCCGTCGTGCAGATCAGCGTCAAACACAGCAGGATGCCTAAAATCCATATCTTTAACATAGCAACCCTTCTATCCTTGAACGACGCGATCCCTGTATCGGGATTCGACAAATTACTACATTCTAAGATAATATTACATTGTCCGTACCCGATTTGTCAATATCTTTTCCGATGTTTGTACACGTTTACGGAACAGGGGTGGAATACGTTGAAATTATTTAACAAATCAGCGAATTTTCTGAAGGATTATGAAGAAAAACCGCCTCTCCCCTGCCCTGCTTTCCGCATATGCCGCCGCGCTTTTCTCTGTCCTCTGCCCCGTCTGCTTTCCGCCGCGTTTGCTTTACGCCGTGTCCGCGCCTCTGACCTGTTTCCCGTTATTATCCTGTCCATGTCTTTGTCCTGTTCCCATTATCTTCCTGCCTGCCCGCGGCATCTTTCCGCAACAGAAGAAGCGCGGACAGAAACGTCCGCGCCTCATGGAAGCTGTTATGCAGTTTTATTCATGCTGTCGGATCACCACGAGCCGAGCATACGGCTGGCATTCCATCCGCTGGTGGTGAAGGTACCGCCGAGCTGGGTGGTCAGGTCGTCGGTCTGGTTCCATACAGAGCAGTTCTCCCAGCCGATCTCCATTTCGGGGTTCGCGCGGACGAAGATGATGTTGGAATCCACGTCGGTGAATACGACACAGGAAGCGCTGCCGCTGCCCTTGACCCATCTTCCCTCGCCGCTGCCCCAGGTCCACGCGTACCAAGCCTCGGGCTCGGTGCTGGTGGCGGAGGCGTTCAGCGTGACACCGCTGCCGGTGATCGGGGCGGTCGTGGGAGCTGTCGTGGGCGTGTAGGGAGTCGTCGGCGTGACGGGAGAAGTGCCGTCGAGGTACTGACCGACCTTGGAGCTGGTATGCAGATCCGCGAGGAAGCGCTGGATGGAGGTCGCGTCAAAGATGGTCAGCTGACCGTCGCGGTCGACGTCGCCCGCGTTCTGCACGGAAGCGGACAGCGTTTTCAGACCGGCAAGATGGCGCTGGATCAAGGTCGCGTCGAAGATGGTGACCGTTTTGTCCCCGTCGGTGTCGCCCAGCAGGATCTTGCCCGCGGGAGCGGTGGGCTGAACAACGGGAGTGGTGGGCGTCACGGGAGCCGTCGTGGCGGGCTGGATGGGATTGTCGCTGTAAACGGTCCATGAGCGGTTCTCACCGAAGATCATTGACTGGTAATTCAGGTCGAGACCGGGGTCGTTGTTGCCGGGATAGCGGTGATCGCCGGCGTCGGCGTCCTCGGTAAAGATCGCTCTGCCGTTCTCCAGACCGAGCGGGACGTCATAGTACCAGATGCCGTTAGCGCCCTCTGTCATCTTTTCGCCGGGCCATGAGCCGTTGCTGATGACGCTGCCGTTGTTGTCGGCATAGATGTAGCAGTACACCTGAGACCAGTGATAGTAGTTGTTGTTCATGTAGACCGTCTGGGTCGCGCTCGTGTCAACCTTGGTATAGGTATAGGTCGCCTGATCGGTGGCGGAGCCGTTGGTCGCCTTGACGGTCAGGACGGTCTTGGAGCCGTAGCTCACGCCGGAGCCGATGGTGATGGTCTGACCGTTGGTGAAGTTTTTAAAGGAGCTGCCGTCGATGGAATAGGAGCCGGAGGTCGCGTTGCTGTAGCCCAGTGTGACGCTGATGGTGTCGGTCTTGAAGGTAGAGGAGCCGGGGGTCGCGTAGACGGTCGGGCCGGCGGCGGGCTGGTCATAGATGACCGCGATGCCGGAGTCGCCGATGTGACCGCTGATGCTGCTGCCGGTGACGGTCCATCTGCTGCCGGAGACCTCGTCGGTGTAGGAGCCTGCGGGTACGAGACCGCCGCCGTTCTGGACGGTGATGTCGAAGTTGGAGCCGGACGGCGATACGATGACCGCGCCGCCGCCGCGGCAGATGACGAAGCAGCCGTTGTCGGCGAGGAAGTATTCCTTGGTGCCGACCATGGCGTTGTGGAAGTGGTTGACCGCCGCGATCTCCTTGGCGGTGAAGTGGGTGCTGCCCTTGCGGGCGTATTGGATGCTGTCGTGGTTTTTCTCAAAGGGTCTGGACAGGTACAGCGTCTGAGAATTCGCTCTGGCGGCGAGCACCGCATAGGAGCGGTCGATGATGCGCTCGTCAAGGCTGTTTGTCCAGCCGTTGTTGCAGTAGGTATCGTGGCTCTCCGCCCAGTAGACGATCCTGTCGGAGGAAACGCCGCGGTTTGCCCAGTTGCCGTTCTGACCGTCGGCGCGTCCGTCACGGACACAGCCGGTGACATGGCCGCTGTAGCTGGAATCGGTGATGCCGATATATTTGGCGTATTCCTGCATCAGGGAGCTGTTGTAGGAGTCGCCGCTGCTGCCGGCAGGGTTGTCAAGGATCTCGCCGTAGTTGTACATGCCCTGCGCGGCGATCTTTGACCAGAAGGCGCAGCTCTCGGAGGGCAGGCCGATGTGCTTTGCCGCGTCCCAGCGAACACCGTCGACTCCGGCGCTCTTCAGACCGCTGACCATCTGCACGAACTTGTTTTGGACGTCCGAATTCTCGGAGTTCAGGTCGGGCATACCGATGTTCTTATGGGTGACGTCGTGGCGGTTGTCCCAGTTTTTGCACTCGCCCTCGTTGTGGAAGTAGTCGCTGTTTCTCCAGTTTGACGCGATCTTATCGCTCCATTCGCCGCTGTTCCAGCCGGCAAGGTGGTTGGCGACGACGTCCACGATGACCTTGATGCCGTATTTGTCCGCTTCGGAGCAGAGGGCTTTCAGATCGTCATAGGAGCCCAGTTCGTTGCCGATGGTGGAATCTGTCGGCTGATACAGCCAGTACCACGCGCCGTCGGCGTTGTGGGGCTGCAGCGGAGAGGTCTGTACGCTGGTGAAGCCTGCGGACGCGATGTTGGGCAGCTCGGCCTTGATCTGGTTGAGCGTCCAGTTGAAGCAGTGCAGGATGTTGCCGTCCTCGATCTTCGAGGCGAGTCCGTAGCTTGACGCGGTGGACGCGAGCTGAGCGTTCGCGGCGATCTCGCTGACGGCGGTTTGTGCCGCCGATGCGGTGACGGCGGCTGCGGTGACGCATGAAAGAATCATGCACAGTACAAGCAAAATGCTTGTCAGTTTTTTGTTCATAACTCTCACTCCTGTTTCATGTTAATCGTTCTTTTCCCTATGTTATATTATAGTAAATAGTTACGATTCTGTAAAGGGTAAAAGTCAACACATTTCTCTGCACGTCACATCACTTTTTGTAGTGTTTGTAGAACGCGCCGAGCCGCTTGTCATCTGCCTTTTTTTCGGCGTGCGATCGGCGCTCCGGATGTATCGCGGGTAACCATCCGCCGCGCGTATACTTATGAAAGGGACAAAAAAGCGGACAGCATCTCTGCCGTCCGCCGTGGGTGATTTTCTGTTGTCAAAAGCGGGTCAGCCCGCAGGCTTCGAGACGTCCGAATCCTCCGCCATTCCCGCGAGGAATCGCTGGATGAGGGTCGCGTCGAGGATCGTGACCGATTTGTCGCGGTCAGCGTCCGCCGCCGAGAGCGCCGTGCCCTTGAGCGCCAGGATGCTTGCCAGATGCCGCTGGATCGCGGTCGCGTCGAGGATCGTGATGGTCTTGTCCGCATCGGCGTCGCCGATGATATAGGGGGCTTCGGTCACACGGATCGTCTCGCACTGTGTCGCGGGGGCTGTCGTGGGCGCTGTCGTAGGCGTGACCGGGGTGAGCTCCTTGTAGATGACGACGATGCCGGAGCTGCCGATATGACCGCTGATGGAGGTGGAGGTGACCGTCCATGTGGAGCCGGATACCTCATCCTTATAGGTGCCCTCGGGAACCATGCCGCCGCTGTTGCCGACCGTCACGTCGATATCGGAGCCTGCCGGAGATACGATCACCGCGCCGCCGCCGCGCCAGATGACGAAGCATCCGCCGCCGGAGCCGGTCTTTTCCGCGGAGCCGATCATCGCGTTATGGAAGCGGTTGACCGCCGCGACCTCCTTGGAGGTGTAGTGGGTGCTGCCCTTGCGGGCGGCGTAGATGGAGTAGAAGTTATTGCTGGAGGGTCTGGAGAGATACAGCGCCTGAGAGCCTGCGCGTGCGCCGACGACGGCATAGGCTCTGTCGATCTGGTTCTGGGTCAGGTTCTTTGTCCAGCCGTCCGTATTGCTGAAGGTATCGTGGCTCTCGCCCCAGAGGACGAGCTTTTCGGCGGGGATGCCCTCCCTCAGCCAGTTGCCGTTGCTCTTGATGACCTTTTTATCTCTGACCGCGCCGGTGATCATGCCGCTGAACGGCTCGTCGGTGACGCCGAGATATTCCACGTATTCCTGCATAAGCGCGACGTTGATCGCCGCAGCGCTGTTGCCGGCGGGTCTGTCGAGGATCTCGCCGTAGTTATACAGACCGTTGTCCGTCACCCGTGACCAGAAGGAACAGCTCTCGGAGGGCAGGCTGATGTGCTTTGCCGCGTCCCAGCGGATGCCGTCCACGCCCGCGTTTTTGAGGGTGTTGACATAGCTGATGACCTTGTTCTGCACAGTGGTATTCTCGGATTTAAGGTCGGGCATGCCGATGTTCTTGTGGGTCAGGTCGTAGCGGTTGTTGTTGTCGGTGCAGGCTCCTTCGTTGTGGAAGTAGTCGGAGTTGCGCATATCGGACTCGATGGAGGACGCCCATGTGCCGCTCTTGCTGCCTGCAAGATGGTTGGCGACGACGTCCACGATGACCTTGATGCCGTACTTGTCCGCCTCGGAGCAGAGCGACTTCAGATCGTTCAGGGAGCCGATCTCGTTGCCGAGTGTGAAGCCCGTCGGCTGGTACAGCCAGTACCACGCGCTGTTGCCGTCATGCTTTTGCAGGGGCGAGGTCTGGACAGACGTAAAGCCCGCCTTTGCGATGTTGGGCAGTTCTTCCTTGATCTGATTGAGCGTCCAGTTGAAGCAGTGCAGGATGTTGCCGTCCTCGATCCGCGAGGCAAGTCCGTAATCCGCAGAGGCGGCGACCTCACTCAGGAGTTCCTCATCCGCGGCGGCAGCGGAGAAGCCGGTCACGGTCAGGCAGGTCAGCAGCATACAGACCACCAGCGCCAGACATAACAGTTTATTCTTCATAGACGTCACTCCGTTCCTTTCGATGTTACCTTGATTATACAACAAATCCGACAGGGTGTAAAGGAAAATCACGCATATTTATGTGAAAATCTCATTGACAAAACAGCGTCGGGCGGTACGGACAGGATTACCGGATTACCGGTAATTCTTGCAGCAGTGCCGACCCGCAGATGTGCAGAAAAATCCTCTGCTTTTTATACGATTACCGCTGATGCTGTCGCATCACCGCTTATGAGCTGATCGCCGCTTCCCTGTCTGATACTGGTTTTCAATAGAAAGAAGACAATTATTATTGAGGATGGTTTTCGCAAGACAAGGCGAAGGACGCCGCTAGGCTGGCGCCTAGTAAGGACGACAACAAAG
>ONAS01000055.1 GCA_900315815.1 uncultured Eubacteriales bacterium | reverse complement strand
GATTTCCTTCATTACAAATTTGCCCATTTTTCTGCCTCCTTGATGATAGTGACACAGAGATACTCTGCTATCATGATAGTAGCATATTTGTTAATTTTTGTCAACTGCCATCGGATATTTTGTGGATAATGCGGGAATCGTACCGAAGGTAAGCCAAAACGGCGCGGGTCTATCTGAGATTTTCGTCAACGGGGTAAGAGGTGATGAATCTCACGGCGCGCTCGATGCTGTCCTTGGAATTCTTGTAGTCGCCGCCCTGATTGCGGTAGTCATACATCGTGGTGAAGTGGGTGACGTCGTCGTAGAGGGTGTCCATGTATTTTTTGGACAGGGTGTTGACCGCCTCATAGAATTCGCTCCACTTCTTTTTAACCATCGCCTTTTTATGAGCGTTGGAGGCGGTCATGATCAGGGAGTAGTGGTTCAGGCAGATGAAGTCCTGCGCTCTGAACTGCTTGCGGAAATCGGGATCCTGACCGAACTGGGTGTAAACGGTGCGCAGAAGATGGAGCACGTCGTGCTCGATGCGGCCGCATACATAGCAGGTCTTCTGCAGCTCGGCGATCGCCTGGATATTCTGCTTGGAGGCCGGCTCGTTCATTTTCTTCGGAAAGACCAGCTTGCGCTGTTCGTCGATATGTGTCTGCAGCAGCAGGGCGTTGGACAGACGCGGACCGGTGTTGACCATCATCGAAAAATGGCGGTGGCAAAAGCCGGTCTTGTTGGTGATCACGCGCACGTCGGGCGCCATCATCGCCGCGCCCGTGATGTATTCGACGTACTGCTCCTCCAGCATGCGGTACATGCGGCAGATCGGACAGCCGTCGGTATCGGTGAACAGATCCGTGATCGGGATGGTACAGATGTTGGGCTTCATAATTAACCTCCGTGTCAGTTATTTGCGGATAGATCCGAGGGGATTTTGTCCCCGCCTATTTTTTTTAAATAATTATAGCATATTGCCGGCGGATATGGTATACTGTTTTCAGATTTTTTTGAGGGATGACGATGGGCAAACTGATTTTTGAAAACATCCGCGACCTGTCGCTGAGAGATACGCTGGACTGCGGTCAGTGCTTCCGGTGGAAGGAAACGGAGGACGGCGGTTATCGCGGTGTTGTCCGCGGGCGGACGGCGACGGTACGGATGGACGGCGAGCGTCTTGTGATCGACGGCGCAGAGGATCGCGACCGCGCACTGTGGGCGGAATACTTTGACCTTGACTTTGACTATGCCGCCGTCAGAGAGCGTCTTGCCGCGATCCATCCCGTGATGGCGCAGGCGGCGCGGTATGCTCCGGGGATCCGGATCCTGCGGCAGGAGCCGTTCGAAGCGCTCATCTGCTTCATCATCTCACAGAACAACAACATCAAGCGGATCACGGGCATCGTCGACCGGCTGTGCAGGCATTTCGGCGAAAGCGTCGGCGAAAGCTATGCGTTTCCGACCGCCGTGCGGCTTGCCGCCTTGTCGCCGGAGGAGCTGGCGCCGATACGGGCGGGCTTCCGCCATCGGTATATCATCGACGCGGCACGGAAGATCGCCGACGGAACGGTGGAGCCGGAACGGCTGCGGCAGTTGCCGTATGACGAGGCAAAGGCGGCGCTGATGCAGATCACCGGCGTCGGCGTGAAGGTCGCTGACTGTGTACTGCTGTACGGGCTTCACCGGCTGGAGAGCTTTCCGCTGGATGTATGGATGAAGCGCGCGATGGAAACCCTGTTCGGCGGGATGGACCCGCACGCGTTCGGCGAATACGCGGGGATCGCCCAGCAGTACATCTTCCACTATGCGCGGATGCATCCCGAGCTGTTTATGTAATCAACGTTCAACAAGGAGGACGTTATGAATATTCTTTTCATTATATCGATTGTGTCGCTCTTGGTGTTCGCGGCCGCGAGCATCTTAAAGGAGCGCAAAAACTCCCGGCTTGTCCGATACGCGTCATGCGGCGCGACGGTCATTTTCTCGCTGGCGGCGGGGATCATGGAGCATTATCTGCTGTCGCTGGGCGTCGGCGTCGCGATATTTGCCGCCGTAAGTCTGGGACTGTCGATCGCCGCAGAGCATATCAAAGGCGAGGGCTTTTCCAAATTCGCCGCGTTTACGGCAAAGGCGATGCTGATCGTCCTGCTGATCGAGGCGGTCTGCTTCAACTTTGACAGCTACCACCTGTGGAAGGGCGGCTATGAGGAAACAGCGCTGAACCTTGACAACGCCGTCGTCACCGGAATGACAAAGGACGGCGACAGATGGGTCAGCTCCGCGGAAGGCGCGTCGATCGAGTTCACCGGTCTGAACAAGAAGATCGGCATCATCAGACTGGACGTCACCGGGACGCAGTACAAGACGGATTACACCGTCGATTTCACCGACGAGACCAACGCCTCCTACTATATGCGCTCCGGTCTGGTCAGCGGCTCGGTGTTCAATAAGATCGAGGCGACAAAGTACATCGTCTGCGATTTTTCCGGCAAGGTCGGCAAGATCCGCATCAACCTCAGCGGTCTGTCCGATAATCACGTCACCCTCAACGGCGTGTCGCTCAATACCGATTATCCGACCCACTTCTCCTATATGCGGTTTTTCATGATACTGCTGGGGATCGCCTTTGTATGGGTGTTCAAGCGGTCGGTCAATTTCCGCAAGCCGCTGCGTGAGCAGCAATCGATCACCAAGGCGGTCACCGCGGTGATCATCGTTGCCGTTGTGATCCTATCGTTCGTTTTGTCGTCGGTCAACCTGCATCCCCAAACCGATTTCAGTAAGGATTCCGGCAACCAGATCACACAGGAGCTGGTCGACGCTCTCGAGAGCGGCAAGGTCGAGCTGAAGGACAAGCCGACACAGCAGCTTCTCGATATGGAGAATCCGTATGACTGGTCGGCGCGCACGGAGCAGAACGTCAGCGCCAAGTGGGACCATGTTCTGTATGACGGCAAATACTATTCCTACTACGGCATCGGACCCGTCATCCTGCTGTATATGCCCTATCATCTGATCACGGGACATTATCTGGAGAGTCTGGTCGGCGTACTGCTGTTCAATACCATCGCCCTGATCTTCCTCGGCATGACCTTCTACAAGCTGATGAAGAAGCTGTTCGGGGACATCCCGCTGTCGATGTATACGGCGGCGCTGATCATGATCTATGCCGCATGCGGTATGTGGTACTGCACGGTAATGGCGAACTTCTATGAGATCGCCCAAAGCTCTGGCTTCTGCTTTACGGTGCTGGGCGCGTATTTCCTCGTATCGTCCAATGTGATCGGCGGGGAGGAAGAGCGGATCCGTCCGGTCATGGCGGCGCTTTCCTCGCTGTTCCTCGCGATCGCGGTGACCTGCCGTCCGACGACCGCCGTGTGGTGTGTGGTCGCCGTGGCGTTCATCGTCGCCGGCGTATTCAGGCTCAGACGCGCAAAGAGTGACAGATCCGCGTATATCAAATATCTGCTGTGCGCGCTGGTGCCGTTCATCGTGATCGGCGGCGCCCAGATGCTGTATAACCACGCGCGGTTCGGCTCGTTCACCGATTTCGGCATCGCCTACTCGCTGACCATCAACGACTTTACCCATACCGAATTCCATACCCAGCTTTCAGCGATCGGCTTCTTTGACTATCTCTTCGCGCCGCCGTCATTCTCGGGCGAGTTCCCCTATGTCCAGACGACGCTGTCGAAGCTCGGTGTGAACGGCTATTACTTTGTCGCGACCAACAACGGCTGCGGACTTCTGTTCCGCTGTCTGCCGATGTTCTTCCTGTTCGGCGCGCCGTTCGCTCTGAAATATGTGAAAAAAGAGAACCGCGTCCGCACTGCCGTGCTGTTCGGCGCAGTTGCCTTTGCCGCTCCGTTCATCATCATCGCCTCGATCTGGGAGTCCGGCTACGGCGTGAGATATATGATGGACTTTGCGTGGGAGATGCTTGTCTGCGCGTTCTTTGTGATGTTCCTGTTCTACCGCAGCCTCAAGCACGACGAATCCAAGAAGATCTACGAGCATCTGCTGCTGATCGCGATGTTCGCCTGTGTGTTTATCAACATGGGACTGGTCTATTCCTACTACTATCCCGGCAATTACGTCGGCGGATCCGAGGCGGCGTTCGAGAACTTCGGCAGGATGTTCAGCATGTTCAACACATAATATTCACAATTTGTTGGTTGCATTTGGCTTTTGGATGTGATATGATGTGTGCTGAATTCAGGATAAGAAGGTATTGCAATGAGTGAGAAAAAAGAAAAGAAAGAGAGAAGGATCCAGTGGAAGGCGGTGTTGATCTCGTTCGGGATCACCTGTGTTCTGCTCGGCATTGTCATCGCGCTGACGATATGGTACCAGAACTCGGTGATGACGCTGGTTCCGTGGGATTGGAACATGCCTGAGGTGTTCATCGGCAACGGAATTGCGTTCCTCGTCATGTTTTTTATCATCTATCACTTTGTCAAAAAGCCGAAGAACAAGAAATACGGCAGCGAAAACTGGAACCCGTAATACAAAAGCGGTACTGTTCATGTGAGCAGTACCGCTGTTTTGCAGAAAACAGCAGCAGGGAGCGATCCCTGCTGCTGTTGTATGGACGGGGTTATTTGATTTTTCTCGCTTCGATGTAGTAGCGCTTGTCCTCAGCGTGACCCATCGAGAAGGTCTTGCGGGGGAGAGAGCCGTCCGCGACGATCGCGGGGAAGAGCTCGTCCTTGCCCATGCCCTCAAAGATAAAGCCGAGGGTGTTGTCCTTCTGACAAAGGCTGCGGGTGACGTCCGTGCCGTGGATATAGTCGATGCGCACGTCGGGGTTGTCCTTCATGTATTCGTCGATGAAGCTCTGGAGCGTGCCGACCGGCAGCTTGGCGGTCGCCTTGACGTCCAGCTCCGCGGAGCCGTTTTTGTCGATGACCTCAAAGTGCTGGGTGCTGTCGGCGCCGAGCGCCTCGGTGTGAGCGATGAACTTCGACAGGAAATCCTCCTTGTCGATATCGAACAGCACGCGGTAGATCGGCTCGAATTCGATGCTCTTGTCGTGGATGTTGACGATCTCGACCAGCGCATAGCGGGCGAGGGGATTCTTGGACGCGTTGTAGCATTCCTTGGCGGTGGCGAGGCTGTGGTTGCCGTCTCCGACAGCAAAAAGCAGCTTGTCGTCCTTGTCCGCGATCAGTGCCTCGAGAGCGTTCTGCACCGCCTCCTGCGCTGCTTCGGGCAGGAAGAAGCCGTCGATGTGACCGCCGTTTTTCATCAGGTCAAAGCTGTAGGCGGGCTTGAAATCGCCTTTTTTGCCGCTGAGCGGTTCGATGACGGAGAGGGCGGGATCGTCGATCAGCAGCAGGATGTGCGGCATCTCCAGCGGGGCGTCCTTGCGGATCTGCACACGCGGAGGGATGCGCTCCAGCACGGTCGCCTCGGTCGCGCGGATCAGCGCGGTGCTGCCCTTGTGGTAGTCATAGTCCTCGAGATCGATCAGACCGACCACGCCTCTGCGGACGGTGTTGTTGGATGCGCGCTCGACATAGATCATGCTGTTTTCATAGGTTTCGAATACGCCGTTATCCAGATATTCCTGCATGGTGGCGTTGATTTTCTCGATCCGCGGGCTGTTGTCAGAGGAGAGATAGATCTCCGGCAGGATGATGTTCAGCGCGGACGGCTTGTCGCCGACGATCGCCTCGACGTCATGCCAGTAGTCCGGCTCGCTGGTATACTGGTCGCAGGCGACGACCGACCATGTTTCAAAATCCTTCTTGGGAAGCAGGATGTCTGCGGGTGTGAAGTGTTTCATAGATGACCTCCGGAACGTGAGTTTTTTCATGTATCAAGAATAACACAAAATTGTAACACTTACAAGTTCCTATTGTGAAAAAGCGGAAAATGATGTAAAATGAGGAACGGTGAATAAATATGCTCAAGCTGATTATGTGTGATCTGGACAACACGCTGCTGCCCTTATACACACAGGAAAAATTCGTCGAGATCTGGTTCCGCGACGTCGCGAGAAAATTCCGCGAGCACGGGCTCGACCCCGCCAAGGCGATCAACGCCATGAACGACGGATGCCGCGCGATGATCTTCAACGACGGGAAAAAGCCGAATATCGAAGTCTTTTACGATGTGGCGTGCGAGCTGTCCGGCTATCCGCGCGATGTGATCGCGCCGGTGCTGGACGATTATTACAGCTCCGCCTTTGAGACTGTACGCGAGATCGCGCGGAAGAATCCGTACGCGGTGCAGATCGCCCGGCTGATGCGCGAAAAAGCGGATTACGCGGTGATCGCCACGATGCCGATGTTCCCGCTGGAGGCGTGCGACCGCCGTATGCGGTGGGTCGGACTGAAGGCGCGGATGTTCGATCTGGTGACGACCTGCGATTACAGCTCCTACTGCAAGCCTGATCCGCGCTATTACGCCGAGATACTGGACGATTTCGGGGTGAAGCCCGATGAGGCGCTGATGATCGGCAACGACGTGCGCGAGGATATGGAGCCGTGTGAGCGGCTGGGGATCGCGACCTTTCTGGTCACCGATCACATGATCACGCATAACCTGCCGTACAACCGCTTCCGCCGGGGAAACTATCCGGTTTTGATCGATTATCTGAACAGTCTGAAATGAATATGACCTCCGAATGTCAAGTTTGAACCGCACCAGTTCACTGACGTCCGGAGGTCTTTTGTCTGTATCATTTGATTTTGATGTCGCGCAGCTCGGAGATCCCGTGATGGAGCTCTCCGGGATTCTCGAGGTAATCCAGCACCGCGTCGATTTTGTCGCTGACAAAAAACAGCTCGAAATTCACGGGCGTCATGAAATGCTCGTCGGCGGCATAGCGCATCATGCTGAGCATATGGTCGTAGTAGCCCTCGGTGTTGAGGATCGCGATGGGCTTTTCGTGACGGTTGAGCTGGCGGAGCGTCAGGATCTCAAAAAATTCGTCAAAGGTGCCGACGCCGCCCGGGCTGATGATAAAGCAGTCGCTCAGATCCTCGAGCTGCTGCTTGCGCTCGCGCATGGTCTCGGTAAAGACATATTCGTCGCACTCGGGATAGAGTACGCCGTCAACATTGAAGAACGACGGCGCCACGCCGATGATATGACCGCCGCCGCGGCTTGCACCGCGTGCGGAAGCGCCCATCATGCCGGAAGCGCCGCAGCCGAACACCAGTCCGTGACCGCGCCGTGCCAGTTCCTCTCCGAGCTGTTCGCCCGCTTTCTTATAAACGTCGGCGATGCTGTCGGACGCCGCTCCGTATACACAGATATTCATACCTTGAACCTCTTTTTCAGTCGATCGGGGGCAGACGCCGTCTGCCCCCTTCATTTTACAATGTCAATTGTCCGCTGTCAATCGTTTTATGCGGTCGGCTCAAACTGGCTGTTGTACAGCTCAGCATAGAAGCCGCCTTCCGCAAGGAGCTCGTCGTGGGTGCCGGAGCCGATGATATCGCCGTCCTTGAGCACGAGGATGAGATCGGAGTTCTTGATGGTCGACAGACGGTGCGCGATCACGAACGAGGTGCGTCCCTCTGTCAGGCTGTCCATCGCTCTCTGGATGATGCGCTCGGTGCGGGTATCGACGGAGGAGGTCGCCTCATCGAGGATCAGCAGCGGCGCGTTCTCGATCATCGCGCGGGCGATGGTCAGCTGCTGCTTCTGACCTGCCGACAGGCTCGCCTTGTCGTCCAGTACCGTGTCGTAGCCCTTGGGCAGGGTGCGGATAAAGTGGTGGATGCCGACTGCCTTGCATGCCTTGACCAGCTCCTCGTCGGTGACGTTTTTCTTGGAGTAGACGAGGTTTTCGCGCACGGTCCCCTCAAAAAGCCAGGTGTCCTGCAATACCATACAGAACAGATCGTGGACGTTCTCGCGGGTCAGCTCGCTGATCGGGACGCCGTCGATGAAGATCCTGCCGGAGTTGACCTCGTAGAAGCGCATCAGCAGATTGACGATCGTGGTCTTTCCCGCGCCGGTAGGTCCGACGATCGCGACCTTCTGACCCGCCTTGATATCGATGGAAAAATCCTTGATGATGACCTTTTCGGGATCATAGCCGAAGCGCACGTGTTCGAAGCGGACGTCGCCCCTGACGGTATCGAGTCTGCGGGTCTTTTGGCTTTCGTCGGCAAGCTCCTCTTCCTCCAGATACTCGAATAAGCGTTCGCTGGCGGCGGCGGTGCTCTGCATGCTGCTCATGCTCTGGGCAAGCTGGGACAGCGGCTGGGTAAACAGGCGGACATAGATGGTGAACTCGATGATGACGCCGTAGGTGATCACGCCGTTACGCGCGAGAAGCGCGCCGACGATGAATACCGCGACAAACCCGAGGTTGCCGATGAAGGTCATCAGCGGCTGCATCAGCCCCGACAGGGAGGTCGCCTTGAAGACAGAATCGCGCAGATGGCGGTTGATGCGGGTGAATTCCTCTTTGGAGGAGACTTCCGCGTTGTACACCTTGACGATATTGTGACCGGAGTAGATCTCCTCGACGTGACCGTTGATCGCGCCGAGATGACGCTGCTGGCGGTTGAAGTGCTTCTGGGACTTGCTCATGATGACGGACATCAGGATGAAGCCCAGCACCGATGCGCCGATCGCCGTGAGCGCGAGGATCGCGTTGGTGATGAACATCATCAGCGCCGATCCAAGGAACAGCGCGACCGAGGTGATCAGCTGGGCGATGCTCAGGTTGAGCGTCATGCCGATGGTGTCGATGTCGTTGGTGATGCGGCTGAGGATGTCGCCGAAGGGCGTGGAGTCAAAGTATTTCAGCGGCATGCGGTTGGTTTTGTTGGTGATATCCGTCCTCAGACGCTGAGAGATCTTCTGGCTCGCGGTCGCCATGATGAAATGCTGCGTAAAATTCATGACCCAGCTGATACCGTAGAGGATCAGCAGGAAGGATGCGGTCGCGCTGACGGCGTCGAGGTCGACGGTGCCCATGATCCCCTGTGTGATCAGGTCGGTGATCTTCTGGATCTGACCGGGTCCGACAAGCGAGATGATCGTGCCGATGATCGCGCAGGTCATCGCGATCACGATCGCGGGCATTTCGGGACGGGAGTAGCGGAGCATCTTGCCCCAGCTCTCCTTGAAATTCTTCGGCTTTTCGACGACCACTGCGCCGTGACCGCCGGGACCGCCTCTGCGTTCGGTCGGACGCTTGGCGTTCACGCCGATCAGCGCTTCTTTTTTCTTGACGCCGACGGAGGCGTTTTCTGTTTTGACAGCGGGAGTGATTTTCTTATCAGGCATGATTCAATTCCTCCTCACTGAGCTGGGATAAGGCGATCTCCTTGTAGATCTCGCAGGTCTTCAGCAGGTCGCGGTGTTTGCCGATCCCCGCGATCCTGCCCTCGTTGAGGACAATGATGCGGTCCGCGTCCATGATGGTGCCGATGCGCTGGGCGACGATGATATTCGTCGTGCCGGCGGTCTCCTTTTTCAGGGTGTCGCGGAGTTCGCGGTCGGTCTTGTAGTCCAGCGCGGAGAAGCTGTCGTCAAAGATCAGGATCTCCGGACGGCGGCACACGGCGCGGGCGATACATAAACGCTGCTTCTGACCGCCGCTGAGGTTGGAGCCGCCCTGTGCGACGGGATGCTCATAGCCGTCCTCGCACGATTCGACGAATTCCTGCGCCTGCGCGATGCGGACGGCGCGGCTGACGTCCTCCTGGGTGTATTCCGCTTTGTTTCCCTTGCCGTAGGCGACGTTGGTATTGATGTCGCCGGAGAACAGCACGGCACGCTGGGGAACATAGCCGATCTTATTGTGGAGCTGCTCGAGGGTGTAGTCGCGGACGTTTTCGCCGTCGACCAGTACCTCGCCCTCAGTACAGTCGTAAAAACGCGGGATCAGGTTGATCAGGGTGCTTTTGCCGCTGCCGGTGGAGCCGATGATCGCGACGGTCTCGCCCTTTTTCGCGGTGAAGCTGATGTTTTCCAGTACGGATTCGGCGGCATCGGGATAACGGAAGCCGACGCTGCGGAATTCGATCTCGCCCGTTTTGTCGGTATGGTCAACGCCCTTGCCGTCGGTGACGGAGGATTTGGTGTCGATGACCTCGTTGATGCGCTTTGCGGCGACCATCGCGCGCGGTCCGAGGATGAATATCATGTTCAGCATCATGAACGCGATGATGACCATCAGGGCGTACTGGGAAAAGACTGCCATGTCGAGGAACAGCTCTGCCTTGCCGGCAAGCGGCGCGCCGTCGATCAGGTACGCGCCGATCCAGTAGACGACGACGGAGATGCCGTTCATGATCAGCATCATCGACGGCATCATGATCGCCATGATCCGGTGGGCGGTCATGCTGTTTTTGGTGATCTCATCGTTGGCCTGTTCAAATTTCTTTTTCTGGTAATCCTCCGCGTTGTAGGCGCGGATCACGCGCAGACCGGTGAGATTTTCGCGGGTGATGCGGTTGATGTTGTCCGTCAGGATCTGGATCTTCTTGAAGCGCGGATGCGCAAACAGGAAGCAGATGCCCAGAACGATTATCACCAGCACGACCGCCACGCCTGCGGAGAAGGTCCATTCGGCGCTTTTGTCGGCGATCTTGGTGATCGCGAACACTGCCATCAGCGGCGCGCGGACGATCACCATCAAGCCCATGACGATCATCGTCTGGACCTGGGTGATATCGTTGGTGGAGCGGGTGATCAGCGAGGCGGTGGAGAAGCGGTTGATCTCTGCCATCGAGAAGGATTCGACCGCATCATAGAGCTTTGCACGGACGGTGAAGGAGTAATCCGCCGCAAGGTAGCCGGAGATCACGGTGACCAGCACGGTGACCAGCACGCTCGCGAGAGCGCACAGCAGCATTTTGCCGCCGGCAAGAAGGATATCGGAGATCTCTGCGCCGGGGATGACGATCAGCTGAGTGATGTCCTTCATGTACTCAGGCATGAGCAGCTCGAGCCAGACGGACAGACCGATCATCGCCACAGCGCCCGCGACGGCGATCCAGTCGCGTTTGTTAAAGTGTTTGATTAAGGATTTCATGGTTCACCTCTTTTTTGGTCAGGGCTTCTGCGAAGCCGGCGGGGCGGCGGACAGCTTTTCCAAAAGCACGATCAGCGCGGCTTTTTCGTCCTCGCTGAGGTTGGAGAACAGCTGGGAGAACAGCGGCTCCGCCTGTGCTTTCAGCTCGCGTGCGCGGGCTTCGCCGCTTTGCGTGAGCGTCAATATGGTCGCGCGGCGGTCGTCCGGATCGGGACTGCGCTCGATGTAGCCGTCGTTTTCGAGTCGTGTCAGCATCTCCGACAGGGTGGAGGGGCTGGTGTGGATCTCCTCCGCGACCTGATTCTGGCGCATGCCGTCCTCTCGGTCCAGCAGCAGAGGGAGGATCGTCTCGCGCCGGAAGCGGTGCTTCTGCTGCGCAGAGCATTTTTCGTGACCGTGCGGGATCGCGCCCGAAGGCCTGCCCGCGCGGATGTAGCGGCCAGCGTGGATGAATGCCGTGAACAGCCGCTGGTTGATGTCTGATGGCATCCTGTCACCTCATTTCCGTGATTCTGCAATGCAGATAATGACATTTATTTCGTACACGAACGATTATAGCATATCACGCGATGAATGTCAATTACTTCGTGAACGAAATTTTCGTCGACGAAACAGTTGCTTTTCCGACAGTCGGGTATCGGTGAGAACAAACGGGAAATACAGCCTGAAAGCCCTTTTCATATGGAAAAGAAATAAAAATCAACCGGATTCCCGGGGGATAACTGTGAGGAAAAATATTGACTTTAACGCGTTGATGTTGTAAAATGTAATTTACGTTAAGAAAGGAGAGCAGAATATTATGGAATTATCTCTCGTAATATCAATCTTCGTAGGCGCAGTGCTGGCGATCGCCTTTGCCGGTATCATGGCAAAGCGCGTTCTCAGCTTTGATGAGGGCACCGATAAGATGAAGAAGATATCGGCTTCTATCCGTTCGGGCGCCAACGCCTACCTCAAAAGACAGTACACGATCGTCCTGATCTTCTTTGCGGTGATGTTTGTGATTTTGGGCGCAATGGCTTTCGCGGGTCTTCTGACTCCGTATGTACCGTTCGCGTTCGTCACGGGCGGATTTTTCTCGGGACTGTCGGGCTTTGTCGGCATGAAGATAGCGACCGCCGCGAACGCGCGTACCGCTAACGCCTGCCGCACGGGTCTGAACAAGGGTCTGAGAGTCGCGTTCTCCGCAGGCTCCGTCATGGGCTTTACCGTTGTCGGACTCGGACTTCTGGACATCTCCATCTGGTTCACCCTGCTGAAATATGTGTTCAACCTTGACGCGTCGGGCATCACCTCCGCGATGCTGACCTTCGGTATGGGCGCTTCATCCATGGCCCTGTTTGCGCGTGTCGGCGGCGGTATCTTTACCAAGGCGGCTGACGTCGGCGCCGACCTCGTCGGTAAGGTCGAGGCGGGCATCCCTGAGGACGACCCCCGCAACCCCGCTGTTATCGCCGATAACGTAGGCGACAATGTCGGCGACGTTGCCGGTATGGGCGCCGACCTGTATGAGAGCTATGTCGGCTCCGTAATCTCCTGTGCCGCGCTGGGCGTAGCCGCGTTCTCCGGCAACAATGAAATGCAGTTCAAAGCGATGGCGATCCCCATGATCATGGCGGCGCTGGGCATCATCTGCTCCATCATCGGCACCTTCTTTGTCCGCACAGGCGAAAAAACAGAACAGAAGCTGCTGCTCAAGGCGCTGTCCAGAGGTACCAACCTCGCCGCTGTCCTGATAGCGGCCGCAGCGTTCCCGCTGATCTGGTTCATCCTCGGCGAGAGCTATTATCCGCTGTATTTTGCGGTGCTCGCTGGCTTGATCGCCGGTGTGCTGATCGGTAAATCCACCGAGTATTTCACATCCGATTCCTATAAACCCACCAAAAAGCTGGCTTCTAAATCCGAGACAGGCTCCGCCACCATCATCATCGGCGGTCTGGGTCTCGGTATGCTTTCCACCGCTGTTCCGATCATCATCGTCGGCATCGCGGTCCTGGTTTCCTTCTTCGTTTCCGGCGGCACCATCGACAGTCCGCAGATCGGTCTGTACGGTATCGCGCTGGCGGCGGTAGGTATGCTGTCCACGCTGGGCATCACTCTTGCGACCGACGCTTACGGTCCTGTTGCCGATAACGCCGGCGGTATCGCCGAAATGAGCGGTCTGGAGCCCGAGGTACGCGAGCGTACCGACGCGCTGGATTCTCTGGGCAACACTACTGCGGCTACCGGCAAGGGCTTCGCGATCGGTTCCGCGGCGCTGACCGCGCTCGCGCTGATCGCTTCCTATATCGACAAGGTCAAGAGCATGCCGAATGCCGGCGAGGTCGGCTATGACAGCTTCAGCGTGATGAATCCGCTGGTTCTGATCGGTCTGTTCATCGGCGCCTGCCTGCCGTTCGTATTCGCGGCGCTCACCATGGACGCTGTCGGCAGAGCCGCGCAGAGCGTTGTGATCGAGGTCCGCAACCAGTTCAAGAAGATCAAGGGTCTGATGGAGGGCAAGGCCGATCCCGACTATGCGAAGTGCGTTGACATGTGCTCGCGCTCCTCTTTGAAGGAAATGATCCTCCCGACCGTCATCGCGATCGTCGTTCCCGTTGTTGTCGGCCTGGTGCTCGGCTTCTACGGCGTTGTCGGTATGCTTGCGGGCGCAACAGCCTCGGGCTTCCTGCTCGCCATCTTCATGAGCAACTCCGGCGGCGCGTGGGATAACGCCAAGAAATATATCGAGGCGGGCAACCACGGCGGCAAGGGCAGCGAACAGCACAAGGCGGCTGTTGTCGGCGACACCGTCGGCGATCCCTTCAAGGATACATCCGGTCCTTCCATCAACATTCTCATCAAGCTCCTCTCGATGGTATCCATCGTATTCGCGGCGCTTGTCGTGAATGTCCATATTTTCGGATAATCATACATATTGTAGCTGATTTGTGAGCAGGCACTAAATATAGTGCCTGCTCTCTTTTTTATCCGATAAAGAATTAACTATTACAAAGTTGACTTGTTTTTATCCCCTGCTGAATTAAACATTAAAAAACTGATATGAAAATAGTCAAGCTGTAACTGGAATTCTTGCATTTTCTCTGTTAAAATAGTATTGTAAGGAAATAAAACAATAGTTCGACCCGAATCCTGTTCGGGTCCGGTGAAGAAGAACGGAGATGAACGAATGAAAGTCAATGTAAAGGGAGAACACGTTTCGGATAAGATCGTCAGCATGTATGTGGCAGAGCTGGTGAAGGCTCACCCCGATAAGCACATTTCGGCGGTTGACATCATCGTAGAGGGCGATTACCTCAAGGTACGCCTGATGCATGAGCTGGATAAGTCCGCCTGAGAGGGAGAGCGTGACTCACGCGAAGAATAGTTTGTTTCGCGGGGCACACGGTCCCGCGTCAGCATAGGATATAGAATCCGTAACCTGAAGAAAACCGCCGCTGTATGGTATGCTCCCTTTATGGAAGACAGTGAAATGAAAAAACACTGTCAAACATGAAGGGAGCTTTTGTTATGCCCAAGAAAGGAAAAATCAAAGCAGAA
>ONAS01000129.1 GCA_900315815.1 uncultured Eubacteriales bacterium | reverse complement strand
GTGATCGCTGACAGCGGATCAAAGACAACCCGGATGACCCTGTCGCCCTCTGCCAGACCGATGCACCGGTACTGATCGGCATTGTGCAGCTGTCCGTCATAAATCCAGGTCTGTGACTCTGTCGTAATGCTCAGGTTATAGGCTGTCGGCGTCGGGGTCGGAGTGGGCGTTGGAGTCGGCGTCGGGGTTGGAGTCGGTGTCGGCTCTGTCGTCGGCGTTACGATCTCCTCCGGCTGCGTTGTCGGTGGTACTGTCTCCTCTGGCTGCGTTGAGGGCGGTGTCGTCTCCTCCGGCGTTGTGGACGGCGGTGTCGACTCTTCCGGCGTTGTGGACGGTGATGTCGTCTCCTCCGGTGCCGTCGACGGCGGCGTCAGGTTGGTGATTTCGATGCGCCCGTGTTCGGCGGCCGTTACTTCGTAACAGCGCGTCAGATCCGCAATTTCACTGCCGTTTTCATCGAGCCTGACGACGCGCGCGTTGGCTGCGTTGACGCTGGTGTCAAAGCTTTCCGTTCCGCTGCCTTCGACGGTCACGCCCACCAGGGTCTGACCCTCCACCAGGCCGCTCTGCGTCCAGCCGTTCGGGTACCCAGCGATGTTCGCCTCGGCCGCTGTCACCATCTCACCGTGGGTTTCCACGTTGCCCGACACGGGTGTGACGGTGACGGTGCGCGGTTCGACGGTCAGCGTCCCGTTTACAATGCCGACTTTGCCGACAAGCGCGTCGTCCATCATTCCGTCTGCATACGAGAATGTCAGCGGCTCCAGACCCTCAGTTTCAGGGTCATATCCCAGCGTGAACGATTGGATCACGTTCGCCGTCGGATTGTCACCCGGTTCGGTGACGCTGCCCTCGACAGTCACGTTCAGGGTCCACACGCCGTCCTCGTTGTACAGCGGAAAGATCGTTTCATCGGTGTTCCACCCGCTGTTGGTCAGGGGCGTGCCGTCATATGTCTTTTCATCGGAAGCGGCTGTGATCGTGAATTCGGGAATTGTGTAATTATATACAGGGACAATCGTCTCGGCCTGCGTTTCCTTTTTTGTCCACTGCAGCACGATTTGGGTATCACCGTAGATCAAGACTGTACCGTTTTTGATGTCGGCCTTTGCCCCGTTCGGGCAGATGGCGACAACGGCGGCGTCATACTCGTCCTTCTGGTCCTCTATGGCGGCCTGCGCGTCATAGGAAAGCGAGGGAACACTGTACAGCATGCCCGGCGTCACATACTCCGTCCCGGTATTCTCAAACGGATATGGAATATCAAGACCCTCCGAGGCAAAGCTGATCTCCGCATCCTCCTTGGAAATCTTGCTGCAGGTGATTTTTAGCACATATCTGTTGGTAGTGCCGGTACCTGAATAATATCGGCTGTCCAGTTGATTGGGGTCGTCGGGACTGCTTTTCTCGACGGTCAGCTCCGAGAAGAACAGCGAGATGGCCGTGCTCGCGGGGTCTGCATGCGCTTTTTCCATCAGTGCCTTGTTGGGGGCGGCATCGCCCCCGTCCGTCAGGGCCAGCCCCGAGATATACCACCCCTCTGACGGCGTCAGCATCAGTTCCATGTGCGGGTCCATCAGGTTCTGCAGAAGCATCGCTGAAGGATCCTCTACCGCATTGCGCTCATCGCCGTCAACGTAAAAGAGAGATACGGTGCACTTGGGGGCTGTATCCGCGGGGTCCTCGCTGCCTCTTTCGGCGAAATCGGGATCCGGATTTTCTTCCGTCGTTTCCGCACCCCCTTCCCCCGGCCCTCCTGCCGAGAACAGGGTAAACGTCTCTCCCATGCTGCTGGGGTCGGCGACCGGGTCATCTATGAACAGCGTGTCCTCCGGCCAGACCGGCAGAGCTTCTTCTCCCTCTGCCGAGGCATTCACCGCCATCAGCGAGAAAAGAAGTACCATACTGAGCAGCATGCTCAGAATTCTGTTTGTTTTTTTCATAAGTACCACCTCGGTGCTCATTCCATCATTTGGCGCCTCCGCGCCATTTGATTGTCTTCATCATACACCCCATTCCCGTACAATACAACTTAAGAATTCTGAAATCGCATGAACGAAACGGATCTTATAACTCAACAAATAAAGCGCGGCGCAGTAATCTTGGTGCGAGAACGTGCCTACTTATCCGCGCAGCGGTAGAGAGTCTCGAACGGGAAGTTATCCCAAGCGCAGTAGCTTCCATGGCTCCCAACTCTCACTTGACTTTTTCTGAAAACGGTGTATAATAATCAAAAAGTTACAATAAGATGACGAATGGAGTCAAAATCATGAAATCTTTCCTTCGCGTCCTGTGGCGCGGTCTTCTAGTTATCCTCTGCGGCGTGTTCCTGGGTGTCTT
>ONAS01000053.1 GCA_900315815.1 uncultured Eubacteriales bacterium | reverse complement strand
TCGTTGAGGATCTCGTGACGATAGCCCGCGTACAGCTTCATCTGCACGTCTGCGCCAGCCGCCTTGAGCGATTCGTACACCTTGGTGACGCCTGTGCCGTAGTCGCCGACGGGGTCCTCGCCGCCCGATACCAGCAGGATGGGCTTTTGCTTATTCACGGACGCGAACCATGCCTTTTCGTTGCACGCCTTATTCAGGCGGATCAGATCCTGCATCGCGGATACGGTGAACTTGAAGGTGCAGAACGGATCGACGCGGTATTTGTCGCGGTTCGCGCGGTCGACGGACAGCCACGCGTAGGGGTCGTTCTCGCTTTCAAAGCGCTTGTTGTAGGTGCCGAACGCGGTTTTGTAGATCATGTTGGAGATGTGGCGCTCGCCCTTGAGCTTTTTGATCATGCCCGCCATCGCGATGCCTGCTCCCGCGGCGGGGTTGGGACCGCCGGTGCCCATCACGATCAGCTTGTCCCAGTGATCGTATTTCGCCGCCGTAAGACGCACGATGAACGAGCCCATGCTGTGACCCATGAGGATGAACGGCAGGCTGTTGCCCATCGCCCGGCGGATCTCGTTGCCGTAGACGAACACATCGTCCACCAGCCGTTCCCAGCCGTTTTCGTGGGCGATGAAGCCCAGCTCGTCGGCGCCGCGGGCGGTCTTGCCGTGACCGAGATGATCGTAGCCGATGACGATGTAGCCCTCTGCGGCGATCGCACGCATAAAGCCGTCGTAGCGGGCGATATGCTCCGTCATGCCGTGAACGACGTGGAACAGTCCGCGTGCCGATCCCTCGGGGATATAGATTTTGCCTTTGAGCAGATGCGTTTTGTCAGAGGACAGTACCTCTTTGTCGATGACTTTGATCATTGATTACCTCCTGATATCCGGATATTCGGCCGAAGCCGTGTGCTTTGGATTATTCCGATCTCAGCGCGGTCACGGGATCGGATTTTGCCGCCTTGCGCGAGGGGATGATGCCGCCGATGAGGGTCAGCACGATGCTCAGCAGGATCAGGATCACCGCGCCTGCCGGCGGAAGGATGGCGTTGATGTTTTCCTGACCCGACGCCGAGTGGATGATGATGTTGGTGGGGATGATCAGCAGCTCTGTGATGCCGATGCCCAGCAGTCCCGCCAGAGCGCCGATGATGAAGGTCTCTGCGTTGAATACGGAGGAGATGTTGTGCTTGGACGCGCCGATCGCGCGGAGGATGCCGATCTCCTTGCGCCGCTCCAGCACGCTGATATAGGTGATGACGCCGATCATGATGGACGATACCACCAGAGAGATCGCGACAAAGGCGATCAGGATATAGCTGATAACGTCGATGATGATGGTGACGGTACCCATGAGCGTATCGACCAGATCGGTGTACTCGATCACCTTATCGTCCTCGCCCTGCTCCTTCATGCGCTCGTTGTAGTCGCTGATGATCTCCTTGATGCAGGTCTTGCTCTCGTAGTCGGACGGATAGATCGTGATGCCGGTGGGCTTGTTGATGTCGGCAAAGCCGAGCTTGCGCAGATTGCTGTCGTAGTTGGTCTCCTGAGAGGAGAGCAGGGACATCATCAGGTTTTTCAGCTCCTGCGGACTCATGTTGAATTTGATCATATCGGACAGCTTGGCGATATCGAAATCGAACGCGCTGAGCAGATTGTCGGAGATGCCGCTCATCAGGGACGCCATCGCCGTCTGCAGGGCAGAGGAGATCTGCGTTTTGACCGCGTCCAGAAGCTGATAGACCACGGCGCTGATCTGGTCTGTCATCAGATCGGCAAAGCGGGCGATGGTGTTCTCCATGGCGGAGGTGTCCACTGCGCCGGCGACGGTATCGCCGATCAGCTGCCGTGCGCTGTCGGTCGCGAGGTACGCCGTAAAGGCGCTGAGCAGGGAGGAGACCGTCGGCAGATCATGGCTCTTGGCAAAGGGCTCGTAGCCCTTGACCAGATCCCCCGCGATCTTTGTCACGTCCTCGGTGGTAAACAGCAGACGGCGCAGCTGTTCGCGCATCGCCTCGGCGCCGTTTTCGATCAGCTGACGCGCCGGATCGCTCTGCAGGTATTCCGCCAGGTGGGAATAGGCGACGGTCTCGGAGAGATTGTTGTCCTTCAGATATTCGGGATAGCCCTCCATGACGGTCCCGATCAGCGCGGCGATATCGTCAACGGTGATCAGATACTGCGACTTTTCATCGACGATCTGTGTGACGTCCCTGAGCAGGATGTCGCGCGCCTCCTGTGAGGTGATATACTGAGAGAACGCCTGCGGCAGGTTCTCGATGCTGGCGCTCGGATCGTTTTTCGCGTATTCGGTGTAGCCCTTGAGCAGATCCTCGAATAGCGACTTCATGCTTTCCGCGGTGACGGTGAAGTTGACGGACTTGAACAGCTCCTTGATGTCGTCCTCGCTGAGCTTGGGGAAGCTGTCGGCGAAATCCAGCTGCGAGACGGCGGACCCCAGATCGATATCCGAGAAATCCATCGCGCTCAGATCCATATCCGGAAGCTGAAAATCTGCCGCGTTGAGGTCGAACGCCTTGTTGACGGCGTTTTTGTCCACAGAGAAGAAGTCGGAGAGATCCGGCATGCGGTTGTCCTTTTCGCCGAACTTCTTGCCGGTGAAGACGTTGATATCGGGCGTTTTGAGCTGTGCCTTGACGATCTCGGATTCCCCGGCGATATCGATCAGCCGGTCGATCAGAGAGGAATGGTAGCAGATGCTCTGGGGCAGGATCGCAGAGATGACGCCCTCCTTCGGCTCGATCACGCCGACGACGCGCATGGTCTCCGCCTTGTCCAGCGTTTTGTTGAGGTACTTTGTATCGCCCGAGCGGTCTGTCCACACCTTGTTTTTCTTATCGTAGGTGTAGTATTCCGTGGCGGGCAGTACCTTGAACTCCGCGCCCAGCAGTTCCTCGTAATCGAAGCTCAGCGGCTTGTCTTCGATCTTGGTGGTGGTGCCGTCCGAGTACGCCTGCAGCAGATCGTCCAGCTCGGTCGGATCCTTCATCCCGAGGTTGTACAGGATGATGTCGGGGATATAGCTGCCCTTCATGAGCACGACGACGCATTCATGATAGTTTTTCGGCCAGCTGCCGGCCTTGAGATCGTAGCTTTCGGTATAGAGCTTTTCCTCAGCGGGCAGCGGGTTGAACGTGGTGGTGGTGGAGAAGGTCGACATCATGCCCGTCAGCAGATTGTCCTCGTTGGAGATGCCCATCGCGTTGATGGTCTTGTCCGGGTTTACCTGACGGTAGCCGTCGTCGTATTTCTTGTAGATCTGCGGCGTGATGCGGTAGCTGTACTCCAGCGACTGGACATAGTCGTAGATGTCGCACTCGTCGCTTTCAAAGTACGCGCGCAGGGATCTGAGGTCGTTGTTCTTGACGCCCGACAGCAGAGAGGAGACCATCCGCACCTCGGTGACGTCCTTGCCGTCGTCCGCCTTGCCCTCTCCCGTACCCGCGTCGGAGACGCCGCCGTAAAACGACGTCAGGTCAAAGTTGGTATCGTTGATCGTGAGGGGATAGCTTTGCAGGCTCTCCTCCTCCACGTTGTGGATATACTGCGTCGCGCCGTGCGACAGCGACAGGATCAGGGCGATGCCGATGATACCGATCGAACCGGCAAAGGCGACCAGGATAGTACGCGCCTTCTTGGTGCGCAGATTGTTGAAGGACAGGGCGAGCGCCGTCAGGAAGGACATGGAGGCTCTGCCCATGTTCTTGTGGACGCTTTCACCCTCCTTTGGGGTGTAGGGGTCGGAGTCCGAGGTGATCTCGCCGTCCATCAGGGTGACGATGCGGGTCGCGTAGGTCTCGGCAAGCTCCGGGTTATGGGTGACCATCACGACCAGACGGTCGTTGGCGACCTCCTTGAGCAGATCCATGACCTGCAGGCTGGTTTCGGAATCCAGCGCGCCGGTCGGCTCGTCTGCAAGCAGGATATCGGGGTCGTTGACCAGAGCGCGCGCGATCGCGACACGCTGCATCTGACCGCCGGAAAGCTGGGACGGACGCTTGAGGATATGATCCTTCAGCCCGACCTTTTCCAGCGCCTCTGTCGCGCGGGCGGTGCGCTCCTTCGCGGAGATACCGCTGATGGTCAGCGCCAGCTCTACGTTGCGCAGGACCGTCTGGTGGGGGATGAGGTTATAGCTCTGAAAGACGAAGCCGACCGTGTGGTTGCGGTAGGAGTCCCAGTCGCGTTCGGAGTATTTTTCGGTGGAGATCCCGTTGATGATCAGGTCGCCGCCGTCGTAGCGGTCAAGCCCGCCGATGATATTCAGAAGCGTGGTTTTTCCGGAGCCGCTCGGTCCCAGGATCGCTACAAATTCATTGTCGCGCAGACTGAGGGAAACGCCCTTGAGCGCCTCCTGTACCAGTCCGCCGGTTTTGTATACCTTGCGGATATTCTTGATCTGCAGCATCGCAACACCTCCTTATTTGAGGAATCGATTGGATATATATTCTTATTCAAAATATATTATAGCTTATACGGGCGATTCAGTAAATGAAAAATTTATGAATTCCTGATTACATTTTTGGAACATTTTGCGGTGATTATCCGTCCTCTTTATGAGAATTCATTTGACATCCCCGATCGTATTCAGTATAATAAAATAGAATAAATATATCTTGATGAATGAGGGAGAACAGCCGCAAATGATTTGTTATCACTGTTTTCAGGAGATCGGCGACAGCAGTGTATGTCCCCACTGTCAGTTCAGCGCCGCTGAGAACAAAGAAAAATTCCCGCTCGCTCTGCCGCCCGGCATCACGATCGGAAACGACTATACCTTAGGCAGGGTGCTGGGACAGGGCGGCTTCGGCATCACCTATATCGCAAAGGACAATTATACCGGGACGCGCGTCGCGATCAAGGAATTCTTTCCCGAGAGCATGGCGACCCGCACCGCCTCCCACACCGTTTCGGCGTATACGGGAGAGCGCGGCGAGGGCTTCCTCTACGGCAAGCAGTGCTTTCTGGAAGAGGCAAAGACCCTTGCCACCTTTATCGGCAATCCCAACATCGTCCGCGTCTACCGCTATTTTGAGGAAAACGAGACCGCGTATTTCGTGATGGAATATGTGGATGGGACAAGCCTCAAGGATTATTTGAAGAGCCGCGGCGGTAAGATCAGCTTTGAGGAAGCGAAGCGGATCCTGGTCCCCGTGACGGACGCTTTGGCGGCGGTCCATTCCAAGGGCGTGGTGCATCGGGATATCAGCCCCGATAACATCATCATCACCAAAAGCGGTATCGTCAAGCTGCTGGATTTCGGCGCGGCGCGGTACAGCATCGGCGATATGAGCCGCAGTCTGGATGTGGTGCTCAAGCACGGCTACGCGCCGCGTGAGCAGTATTCGCGCCACGGACGGCAGGGTCCCTTCACGGACGTCTACTCGCTGGCGGCGACCTTCTACCGCGCGATCACCGGCATCATCCCGCAGGATTCCATCGACCGCATGGATAACGATCTGATGGTCACGCCCCGTGCCTATTGTCCCGACCTGACCCCGCAGGGAGAATTCGCCCTCTTCAAGGCGCTGGCGGTCCAGCCCGCGGACAGGTTCCAGTCGACCTTGCTGTTCAAGCAATGTCTGCTGTCGAGAGGACCGGTGCCCCCGGCGCTCTTCAAGCCCGCTCCCGTCCGGATGCAGCAGCCGACGCCGCGTACCGTGTCACAGACAGGGAATCCGTCCGGACAGCCGTCCGTTCAGCAGCGTGTACAGTTGAATGTGCGTTCGCAGGCACAGCCGCGTGCCGCACAGCCCGTGACCGGCGATCCCGAACAGAAGCCCGTCAGTCAGAAGAAACCGTTCAGCCCGCTGAAAACCACGCTTCTTTCCTTCGGCGTCAGTCTAGCGGTGTTCGGCGTGATCCTGCTGATCATCATTCTCACGAAATAAGAACCATCCCCGCCGCCTTTGTCTGCCCGCGCAGAGACGGCCGACCGACAGCGGGCCGAAAGGCCGATACGATGAGTAGAAACAAGAGTACAGCTTTATTGAATACGCCGCGCGCATATACCCCTTCGGCGCCTCTGCCGCATTTTCTCAGCTATCACGGCGCCCAGCTGCAGCAGACCGGCACCCGTCCCCGACAGGAGGACTCGTTTGCCTTTGCGAATATCTCCGACGTCACGCTGATGCGCTGCCGCGGACTTCTGGCGGTGGTAGCCGACGGAATGGGCGGCATGAAGGACGGCAAGGTCGCCAGCGAGGCGGCGATCGCGCGGATCAAGACGGATTTTGAGAGCCTTGACGTGACCGCGGATATCCCCGCCCAGCTGCGTGATACGATGATCCGGGCGAACGACGAGATCTTCGCCGAGCTCGGCGCGCAGGGCGGCAGCACCGGGATCGTGTGCGTGTTTTATAACGAGAGCTTATACTATGCCAGCGTGGGCGACAGCTTTCTGGTGCTCAAGCGCGGCAATAATATCTATCACCTCAACCGCAAGCAGAATATGTTCACGCGGCTGTGTCTGCAGCAGATCCGTGACGGCTCTCTCGACCGCTTCCCCGCCGAGAACAATCCCGAAAAAGCGGCGCTGACCGGTTATCTGGGCATGCGCGAGCTGCGGGACGTCGACTGTGTGCTCCGTCCGATACCGCTGATGGACGGTGACGTGGTGCTGATCTGTTCGGACGGCGTCGGCGGCGTGCTGAGCGAGGATCAGCTCAGAGAATGCCTGAGCGCCCCGGTACCGGAGGAGATGTGCCGCAGGATGCACGAGATGGTGATCGCCGCGGGACGGCGCTATCAGGACAACTATACCGCGCTTGTGGTAAGGTGCGAATACTGATACCGGGATCCGGGATATCCCGCCCCATTGTTGATAACGGAGAAATCTTATGATCGATATCTTTTCCTTTACCTCTCAGGGAGGCAGAGAGTATAACGAGGACAGCGTCGGCTATGCCTACACCACCTACGGTGCGGTGATGGCGGTCGCGGACGGCCTCGGCGCTCACAAGGGCAGCGAGGTCGCCTCTCAGGTGGTCGTCGATACGCTCCTGAAGGAACCCCTTGACGACAACAAAAACGATAAGGATTGGCTCAGAAAGCGACTGGAAACCGCCAATCAGGCGATACTGGCACAGCAGGCGGCGCAGGCGAATAAAATGAAAAGCACCGTCGTCGCGCTGAAGATCAGCGGAACCAAGGCGACATGGGCGCATCTGGGCGATTCGCGGCTGTATTACCTCCACAACAGAGAGATCGCCGCAGTGACCGAGGATCATTCCGTCGCGTTCAAAAAATACCGCGCGGGGGAGATCACCCGCTCCGAGATCGCTTCGGATGAGGATCAGGCAAGCCTGCTGCGCTCGCTGGGCGTACAGGGCAAGATCAAGCCCGAGTTCGGCGAAACGGATATCCCCCTGACCTCCGGCGACGGCTTCCTGCTTTGCAGCGACGGCTTCTGGGAGCATGTGCAGGATCAGGAGATCCTGTTTGACTTCCTGAAAACCAACAACGCGCAGACGTGGACAGAGCTTCTGCTGCTGCGCGCGATCGAGCGGCTCGAGAGCGACAGCGATAACCTGTCCGTCATCGCCGCGGTGATTCGGTAGGGGGTGGCTGTATGAAGAGATTTGCTGCTCTGCTGGCGATGCTGGTACCGATGCTGGTACTGGTATTATCGCTGAGCCTGACGGCGTTTGCGTCGGAAAGCCCCGCAGAGGACGCTGTCGGGGGCATCCTGAGCGGACGTGAGAACGAAACCGTGTCAGAGGATCATGACGACAGACCCGACGGACTTGAAGCCGCGGCGGAGGAAAACGCCCCGACCGTCCAGAACAACCGGGTAGAGGCTGACGACAGCTCGGCGGGCGACGCCCGTCCGGAGCCGTCACAGACCCCGACCGATCAAGAGACTCAGGCGACCCAGCCTGCGACACAGCCATCCACTCAGCCCGTGACTCAGCCGTCAACCCTCACGCCGACCTCCGCTCCGGAGGATCCCGCCGTCAACAGTACGGCGCTGATCGTGATCCTTGTCTGCGGTGCGGTGCTGTTGATCCTGCTGGTCATCATCATTGTATTGCTGATGAAAAAAAGGAAGCCTGCTGACGGCGATGAGGTGCCGCGTTCCGGCCCGTCGCGCGGGATCCCGATCCGCGTCGAGGTGCTGTCCGGACTGTGCTATAACGCCGACCTGCATTTCCATCTGCGCCGCAATCTGACCATCGGCTGCGACAGCGGCTGTGATCTGGTGTTCGAGGACGCGCGGATGCTCCCGATGCATGCGGTGATCTCCAGAGCGTCGGGCGTTGTGACCATCGCGGAATGCGCCGATACCGGCAATACCTATGTCGGCGGGATGAAGATCTTTGCCCCGAACCGTCTGCGCTCCGGCGATATCGTCACCGTCGGCTCCACCACCTTCCGGGTATTCTTTGAAAAGTGATCATGAACGTGAGCTCCGCGCTGTCAATGCGCGGGGCTTTATTCATAATAGATATAAAATCGGATGTCAACCGCCGTAAATACCGGCACATTTTTTGTAGAATAATTCGTTATCAGAATTTAAAACAATAGCGCGGGGTTTATTATATTACTGAAATAGTAGGTTATTACATTTGTTATCACAATATCTAGTACGGAGGCCGATCTATGGCTGGAAAACCCAGTTCCAACACGATGGAGATCAATTCCATCTTAGAAGAAGCAAGACAGAGAAATCAAAGCCTTTCTTCTGCGCGCAAGCCCGCGGCGCGTACCGCGTCCGCTTCCAAGCCGGCCGCGCAGAAAACCACCGCATCCAAATCGACCGCTAAGATCGCTCCCAAGACAGCGGCAAAAACTTCAAAGCGTACTCCCGACGACGGTTATGTTGATATCAGCCGCAGCGGCTCCTATAACAAGACCGCCCAGAAGGCAAAGCCGAAGAAAAAGAGCAAAAAGCCGCTGGTCATCACGATCGTGGTCGTACTGGTGCTGGCGCTCGCAGGCGTCGGCGGCTTTACCTGGTACCGCTATCAGAATTCCGGTTCCTCTTCCGTTGTGGCAGACAAGGTCACCGTCAACGGCGTCGCGATCGGCGGCATGACGATGGATGAGGCGAAAAAAGCGATGGTGGGCGTCGAGGAAAAGCTCGCTGACGGCATCCAGGTGCATGTCCACGCGGATGATAAAGACTATGATCTGACCAAGGACGACTTCAGCTATTCCTTCAACACCGATGAGGTCCTCGCCCAGATCAAGGCGTATTCCGAGGAGAAGGCATTCAGCAAGCAGGCGAAGGACTATGAGATCAAGATGCAGGTCGATACCTCCAACGCGGAGGAGATCGCCGGAAATATCGCGAAGGAAGTCTACGCAAAGCCCACCAACGCGCGCGTCGCGACCTTTGATTCCGACGCGGACGATATGTTCACCTATGATAAGGAGATCGTCGGAAAGAAGATCGATCCCGCAGAGCTGACCCAGCAGATCACCGGCGTTTTCCAGAACGGAAAGACCTCCGGAGTCATCCAGGCGAACGTCCAGAGCGTTGCGCCGAAGATCACGGCGGATTATCTCAGGAGCAATATCGTCAAGCTGTCGTCCTACTCGACGATCTCTACCAATAACTCCAACGGTAATGAAAACATGCGCATTTCGCTTGCCGCGTGCGACGGCTCGATCATCGAGCCCGGCGAGGTATGGTCATTCAACGCGTGTACCGGCGACTCCAACGATCCCGACAACGGCTATATGCCCGCGGGCGTTATCGTTCAGGGACGCAGCGAGACCGGTATCGGCGGCGGTATCTGCCAGTCGTCTACCACCATCTACAACGCCGGCATCCTCTGCGGCATGGGCGTGGAAGAACGCGCCTGTCACTATTACAAGTCGACCTATGTCGACGCGGGCCGCGACGCGACCATCGACTACGGCAACATCGACCTCAAGCTCGAGAACCCGTTCAATTATCAGCTGTTCATGAAGTGCTGGATGGACGGTACCGAGCTCAACTGTGAGATCTACGGTCTGGAGAATCCAAAATTTGACGACGTCAAGATCTCTACCTCAGACCCCGATTATTTTTCCACCGGCTACACGGTCAAGGCGTGGCGCACCTATTATAAGGACGGCAAGGAAGTGGACGAGGACAGCCTGCCCACCTCCACCTACTACACCGTAGCGCCCAAATCCGATTCCGATTCCGATTCTTCCTCCAGAAATGATGATCGTGATGACGATGATGACGACGACGATTCCTCTTCGTCCGACGATTCCTCCAGCTCTGCTCCCGCAGATGACGGCGGCAGCTCCGATCCCGGCAACTCCGATCCCGGCAGCGGCGACGGCGGCGGATCCGATTCCGGCAGCGCCGATCCCGGCAGCGGCGACGGCGGCAGCGGCGGTGGAGAAGCGGAAGCGACCCCGTGATCCTGATAACGAATCCGACTCCCCTTTGTGATACGGCAAAGGGGAGTTTTTTGTGGACAGAATCCCCTCGATATGGTATAATATCTGTAATGGCATCATCATAAAAGGCGAGAGGAGATCGACTATGCCGCGACCGAAATCAAAGCAGGAGCTGCTGATCGCAGCCGAAGCGAATTATGATAAGCTGACGGCGTTTATCGGTACGATGACAGAAACGGAGCTGGAGACGCCGTTCGATTTTTCGGACGACGCAAAGAAGACAGAGGCGCATTGGAGGCGCGACAGGAATCTGCGCGATGTTCTGGTCCATCTGTATGAATGGCAGCGCCTTCTGCTGATCTGGGCGCCTGCCAATCTCAGCGGGGAGAACGTCCCGTTCCTCCCGGCGCCGTACAACTGGAAAACCTACGGCGATATGAATATCGAGATCTGGAAGAAGCACCGCGATACCTCGCTTGAAACAGCGAAAGCCCTGCTGGCGGATTCTCACCGTCAGGTAATGGCTCTCGCGGAGAGCTTTTCCGATGACGCGCTTTTTCAAAAGAAGTATTATCCGTGGACCGGGACGTCAAACCTCGGCTCCTATTTCATCAGCGTGACCTCGTCCCACTACGACTGGGCGATCAAAAAGCTGAAGGCACACAGAAAGAGAACGGCGGTGTAGTATGGCTTCGACGAAGGATTATCTGAATTTTATTCTTGAACAGCTCAGCGGGCTGGAGGACGTTTCCTCACGTGCAATGATGGGCGAGTACATCCTCTATTACCGCTCAAAGGTGATCGGCGGGATCTATGACGACCGCTTTCTGGTCAAGCCCACCGCTTCCGCAAAACGGCTCATGCCCGACGCGGCGTATGAACTGCCGTACGAAGGCGCCAAGGAAATGCTCCTGGTCGACAATGTCGAGGACAGGGAGTTTCTTCAAACGCTTTTCAACGCGATGTATGACGAGCTTCCCGCACCGAAAAAATCAAAGAAAAAATGACGCCTCGGCACATTTCAAAACGCCGTGTATTTATCGCTCCTCTTTGCGGATAATAACGCAAAGGGGAGTTTTGTATGAAAAATCACAACGGAGTATTGATATTTGAACAGCCGCCGCGCATCGCCGCGTATGCGTCGGTCGTCGGCAAAAAAGAAGCAGAGGGGCCGCTGCGCGATGATTTCGACAGGATCGTCCACGACAGCTATTTCGGTCAGGATACCTTTGAAAAGGCGGAGACCGAGATGATGCGCACCGCCGTACAGACCGCGCTGGAAAAGGGCGCGCTGACGCAGGAAAAGGTTGACGTCGCCTTCTGCGGCGATCTGCTGAACCAGTGCGTCGCGTCCAGCTTCGCGATGAGCGGCTTCGGGATCCCGTATGTTGGCATCTACGGCGCCTGCTCCACCATGGCGCTCGGGCTGATGATGTCGGCGATCGCCGTCGAAAGCGGCGCGGCTGTGCGCGCGGTATGCGCCGCCTCGTCCCATTACTGTACCGCCGAACGCCAGTACCGCATGCCGCTGGAGTACGGCTCACAGCGCCCGCCGACAGCCCAGTGGACCGTCACCGGCTCCGGCGCGTGTGTTGTCGAAGCCGCCGGACGCAGTACGAAGCGTCCGCAGAACGGTACGAATGACTGCGGCAGGACGTCGCCCGCAGACGGCTGTTTGCCCCGCATCTGCGCCGCCTGTCCCGGGATCATCACCGATCTTGCCGTCACCGACCAGAACAATATGGGCGCCGCCATGGCACCTGCTGTTGTCAAGACAGGAACATTATTTTTTATTCTCATTGACTATCCTGACGCCGAGGTATACAATCGGATTAAGAAAAAGCGCTTCGGACACGTCCGACAGCAAGAAAAGGTGATAGGGATGAATGACCGGATCAAGAGGATCCATGATATGGAAGACGCGCTGGATCGCGCACGGACGGCGGTCAACAGACTGGAAGAAGCATGGGAAGGATATCTGACGGTCGCGGACGATATCGACCTGCTCGGGTTGTATCTGAACAGCGACGAGCGCCGGTCTGATCTCGTGGCAGATGAAAACGGCAGACTGCCTGCGGATCTGCGCCGCGGCGTTCTCTCTGAGGACGCGATCTGGGATCTGCTGGAGCGGCATGATGAATTGATGAAAGAGATAAAGGCGTATGCCGTTGACTGAATACAGAAAAAAGGCGCTGTCACGTATCGAACGCGACAGCGCCTGCCTGTATATATCGGCGGCGTCGGTCAGACAGGAAAGAGCGTCAGTCGGTTTTCGTTATCGCACACGCCGAGAAAGATCTCCTTAGGGGACTTGTATCCCTGCTTTTTCAGCTCTTTTGCCAGCCATTCCTCGCTGAGCCCCCTGCGCTTCAGGCTGTCGCCCATGATCCTGCCGTCCATGATGATCTCGGTGCCGATGTGCGCGGGCTTTGGCTCGAGCGCCATATCCTCCGGCGTCAGCGGACGCTTGGTGCTGACGGGCAGGATCGACAGCTTCCCGTTGTACTCAAAGACAGCGGTCGCGATGTCGTTCAGGTCAAAATACCCCTCCTGACGGCACAGCAGGAGGAATTCGCTGAGTTCGAGCTTTGCCTTTTTCATGTTCTCGCGGTAGAGCTTGCCGCCGCTGAGAATGACGGTCGGCGTGCCGTTGATGAATTTTCTGCTCCGTGCGGCCTTGCGCGTGATGACGCTCAGCGCGACCGTGACCGCGCCGAACACCAGCATCGAGATCGTCGGCTTCCACCACGGCTTGTCCAGCGTGGTCGCCAGCTCGGCGGCGATGGAGCCGATGGTGATGCCGGTGATATAGTCAAAAAACTCCAGCTGCGCCACCTGCTTGTGTCCGATGACCTTCGCGATCAGGAACAGGATCGCCGCCGAAAACAGCGACGCGAGTATCACTTGTACAGCTTCCATGGTATCCCTCCGTATATCGTTTAGTATGGACGGACGGGACGGGATTATTTATCGGCGCTTTCACAGATCGCCCGCTGTGCCGCGATCGTTGCCAGCGTGTCGCCCAGCTGTACCAGCACCGCGGACAATAAACTCAGCTCATCGGTGCTCAGCCTGCAGGCGATGGCATTCGCGGCGGCGGTGACCGAGGCGGTCAGTTCACATGCGTTCAAATACATCATTCCTTTCATAGTACATATGTCGGTACACAGAAAGAGACAGCCCCGGAATCGTCCGAAGCTGTCCTTTCTTATTCCCGCAGGTCTGCCGCGGGCCTGTCGTTCTCGAGATTATCCCGCGCAAGATCGGTATCGGTCTCCCTGTGTACCGCAGAGATCGTCCTTTCGTGAGCGTACGGGGTCGTATGATACACCTTCTGCGAAGGCGCCTTTGTTCCTGCGATGATCGGGCTGACCTTCTCCTTGCCGTGCTTTGCCTTGCCCTGGATCGCGGGGACAGCCGCCTGCTCATTTCGCGGCTTTGTGTGCGTCACCTCGGGACGCTTCATTCCTTGCTTTGCCACTGTATCACCTCACTGTTATTGTGGGTGAAAACGGGCGGATTATACCGCTTGGATCACACCGCAGGCGATCTTTTCGCCCGCGTCGCCCGACGGCTGTGTGCGGAAATCGTCGGTCCCGCCGTGGATGATCACCGTTCTGCCGACGACGTCCCTGACGCGGAAGCGATCGGTCATGACCGTCATATACGCGTTCCCTTTGTTGGATAACAGCGGGGGCAGATCTCCCGCGTGGGACGGATGCGGCCGCTTTTTCGGATCGTAATGCCCTTTGGTATCTGCAAAGTCCTTGCCGCCGCAGCTGTCGCCCTCGTGGATATGGAAGCCGTGGAAGCCCGACCCGTTCTGCGGCAGTCCGGAGATCTTCGCCGTCACGAGCACACCGTCCCGCTCCTGAAAGAACAGGACTTCACCGCGCACGTTCAGATACGGCTCACTGCTTTTGATGATCGCTCTTGCGTTCGGTTTTCTGCTGCATCGCATTTTTTTCACCTCTATCCATACTATGAAGAATATCGAAGTCGGTGCAGGGCGCTTGACCGCTTCGGCAGAGCTACGGCAGGAAGACGGCGGAGATTCCGTTTGACACCTCGGCGATATCGTAATATAATATCTTTGCAAAAAATTCTGTGATTGTTTTTTTAAACTTTTTATTTCATTAATTCTAATATTTTCTTCATTTCCTAAAGTACGCCATATTTCCATACTTAATATTTTATTAGTTTCGACATCTTTTTCAATTATAATTTTTGTAAAATGGAAAATTTTTTTTATATATTCCTGTATACAATCGTAATAAATTTTGCAAATTTCGATAAAAATTTTCAAACCAATTCTTCTTATTTCTTCATTATCATTCTCAACATATTTTTCAATTAAATCAAAAAATTGTAATCTTTGAACTGATTCATTAATAAATGCTTTAATGAAAGGTAAAAATTTAAGTATGGAATTTAATGTATATAGTGCTAATTTAATATGGACTTTTTCTTTCGTAAGTAAAGAGTAATATGTGTTTAATAATTTTG
>ONAS01000048.1 GCA_900315815.1 uncultured Eubacteriales bacterium | reverse complement strand
AACGGCCCCTACGAACCGTCCAAAGGACTGTTGTATGACCGGAAAAAACTGATTCTGGATCCTTATGCCAAAGCAGTCACCGGACAGCGCGCCTGGGGCGCAGCCAAGACGATCGGGGCTTACCATGCCAGAGTGGTCAGAGACAGTTATGTCTGGAAAAAAGCCGATTTTCCCAAGACCAGGATGGAGGACACGATCATTTATGAGCTGCATGTCCGCGGTTTTACGCGCCACAGATCGTCGGGAGTGAAATATCCGGGCACTTTTGCGGGAATCATCGAGAAGATCCCGCATCTGAAGAACCTGGGGGTCACTGCCGTTGAACTTATGCCCATTTTTGAGTTCGATGAGACGATCAACGCGCGTTCTTACAATGGAAAACGCCTCCTGGATCCCTTCCTCGCCTGTCGCTTCGCCGACAGCGTCCATGCCCATGCAGATGGCACGCATCCCGTCGTCGATCAGCTGTTCAGTGATGGTTTCCAGTATGATGTTGCCGGTTTGAACAACTTCTGTCTCTTTGGCTGAGCTGCTGACAGTGCCGACCGCTGCGATCGATACCATCATGCACAGTGTCAGCACAACGGATAATAGTCGTTTAAACATAAACACACTTCCTTCAGATATAAATTCCCATCTATCACTATAATCAAATACCGTCATGATTCAAGGGTTTTGGGACGAACGGTTATTTTTAGGGACGAACGGTATGATTTTTCAGTTGGATTTGTGTCAATTTGCTTTATGCGGAATCAGGAAAATGCTCTGTCGGGCAGAGCCCTGACCATTGCGTATGAAGAGCGCTGTCGTAGACGACACCCACACCGTACGACTGTGATTATCCGATAATATCAACGCTCGACGTGCGCAAGCGCATGACCCGGCAGAGCGCTCGGTCCGCAGAAAGAGATCAGCGGATCCGATGGAGATCATACTCACAGAATAAACGTCAGCGCACTTTTCAAAAATGCCCTGTGATACCGCAGATTTGACAAAAAAACCGGCCTGAGCCGGACTTTTTCGATAAGCTGAGGACATCCTGTCCGGATGTCCTGTTTTCTTGATTTGACCCGAAGCGGATGATGAACGGATCCGGGCGCCGATCGGATCACAGATCTCTGTTGTTCAGAAGATAGCTCATGGAAACGGGAAAGCCGAGCTGATCCATGACCGACTCCACTTTTTCGCAGATGATTGCTTTATCCGGATCGTGCGAGTATCGGTACCCGAGCAGCCCGAGGACGCCGCGGGTTGTCATGTAGACGATTTCTCTCTCCATTGTCCGGCCTGTGGTTTTTGCGCGGAAAGAAGCCTTTTCGGTGGACAGCAGGATATCGCCGAGGATCATTGCGCCGGAAGCGCTGTTTTTCATATACTCGCCGTCGATTTTTGACGGGAATGAGATAACGCCGTCATCGAAATCCTGATCGGAATCGGCTTTAAAGGCCTTCAGCCCGGCGTTGTCCGTTAAGGTCAGAAAGATCTCCACCGAATCGGTCACCTTTTCCATCTGAACGACCGCATTGCAGCAGCGTCTGGCCAACAATCTGGAACCTTTCGGGAGCGGAACGGTCTTTTTGCTTTCTGAAATGATCAGATTCATTTTTTTCATTCTGGATCCCCTTGTTTCTTATTTTGGTTGTCAAACAAATGATGTGTCGGGGCGTTCTCTTTTATTGATTGCGGAATTTGTATTCTCTCGGCGTACAGCCATATGTCTTTTTACACATACCGATAAAGGATTTTACGCTTGTAAAGCCGTTATCAAACGCCGCTTCTGTGACGGACTTATTCTCAACTACGATATCGCGCAGCGCCGCCTCCAGTCGCAAAGCGGCAAGATACTGCATCGCGGAGGTCCTTGTGATATTCTTGAAGCAGCGGGAAAAATACGACTCCGACAGCCCGACCGCTTCCGCGATTGCGGCAAGCGTCAGATCCTCCAGGTAGTAGTTTTTACCCATGTATTCGATCGCCGTTTTCACATATTCCAGTTCCTTGTTGTTGACCGTGTAGCTCTGATCACTTTTCTCACAGATACACGACGCGATCAGGTGATAGTATATTTCGTGGAGCAGAGAATTGATCATCATCTCATATCCGGTCTCTTGTTTCTCAAAAACCTCCGTGATCCTGCCGAGCAATCCCGTGATGGCGCGTTTTGCCTCATCGGACCGGCTCAGACAGAATTCGAGCTCCTCCCGGTTGGGATAATACTGGCAGAGCTTCTCATAGGAAAGAAGCACGACCAGATACTTGATGTTTTCATCCGGATGATCGGAAAAGGTCCTGTGGAATCGGTCATGGTTCACAAAATATATGTCGCCGCTCTCGAGCGGGGTGACATTTCCTTCGTCCATCACGTTCAGTCTGCCGTCAACGATGTACAAAAGCTCCATTGTGGAATGCCAGTGCAGACTGGTATTGCATCTGCCGCCCGGCTTGTTCTGCAGGTACAGCTTTGCGGGATATCTTCTGTTTAACTTGACGATTTCATATTTGAATCTCATAGGAAACTCCCAACCGTGTCAGCGCATCGCTCTGAATAATGATGTGATTATAGCATATTGACGAAGAAAAAGACAGAGATATTCGGAAAGACTCCGACAAATCATGCTTGTCGGAGCCCTTTCCGGGAAGAATTATTCTCTGAGGATCGCAGCGCCCATAAGGCACGGTTCAATCCACAGGCAGTATTATTTATCCAAGGAAGCAACCAATCCCACGAGATACCGCTGGATCTGCGTCGCATCGATGATGATGGGCGATCCGTCGCTGACAACGGCGGCCGCTTCCAGCTGACGGGGGCTCAGCTTAACGTCATAACCCGCAATGTATCTCTGAAGGACGATCACGTCGTTGATCCTTACCACGCCGTCGCCGTTGACATCGCCGTACAGGATCGGTTTCATATCGTTGATCTTTTCATCGAGCAGAACGGCGGCGTCATATGCCTTCTCCAGTTCTCCGTTTGCCTGCGTTTGCGCCTGCACCGCTTTTGCCTGATCCAGCGCTTGTGTCAGGTTTTCGAGCTTCTCACCCGAATAATCCCCGCTGTCGATCATTCTCTCTGCCTTTTTGATAGAGCGGTCGAGCTTTGCTCTGTCGGTCTTATTGATGGTATAGCTGTCATACAGCTCATCCGTGTCGGTGCGATAGGTCTCGACCGTAAAGGAAGCGTCGGTGACCTTCACCAGAGAGTAGGACTGGATATTATTCTGAGCAAAGGATTTCGCGATATGGCTGTTATATCCCGCCTTGTTGTTCTCATAGTTCTTGCTGGCGGAGGTGCTCAGCTCAAAGTACACCGTGCCGTCGGGATCCTGAACGGTCACATCGGACGCGCTGTAATCGATCGCCTCATCCTTGACGGGGGCGTTGTCCCTCATCTGATAGGAACGTGTATAGTTGTGGCCGTGACCGGTCAGAACAACGTCGATATCGTAGTCGTCGATGATCGGATAAAGCTGCTCGCGGCATCTGGATACCTCGGGATCGCTGTAGTGATCGGGATATCCGTAAATATCCTGGTGGAAATCAATGACTCTCCACTTGGCATAGGGATTGGACGCGATCGCTTCTTCGATGCACTTTCTGTGTTCAACGGCAATAGCGTTGCTGCTCTTTGTGGATTTGAGGACGGCGTTTGAGTTGAGGGAGATCACAAGCATATCCCCGTAGGAGAAATAGTAATCGCCGCCCGCGCTGGTTTCGCCGTATTTGGTCTGGTTCGGATTGTTGAAGTGCCAGGTAAGGTTGGGAACGTCACAGTCGTGATTGCCCGCGAGGGTCGAGATCGCCATGCTTCTGAGCAGCGCGGGGTACATAAAGCCCGCGTACTGGTCCTCCTCCTTATTGCCGTCGACCTGATCGCCCATCGACATGATAAAGCTCGCGTCGGGCATTCTGCCGGTGGCAAGGGTGAGGGTGTTGATCCATCTTGCGGTATCCTGCTCCGAACCGCCGGTGCCGATGCCGATCTGAGGATCGCCGACTGCGATAAAGCCGAAGCCGTTCTCACTGCTCTGCGTCTGATATGAATAGGCTTCGCTCCAATCGCCGTCGCCGACCTTGTACCGATACTGATAGGAGGCGGAGGGCACAAGTCCCGTGACCGTCACCTTGTTGGAATAATACTGTGTGCCGGTCTCGGCATTTCTGTATGCGGGTGAGCTGGTTCCCTCAAACGCGGGGGTTTCGGCGTCAAAGTCCTTGTCGGACTTTGTGATCTGAACAACAGGCACTGCCTCTTCGGTCGAGTACCACGCAAAATTGAGCTGTGTCTCATCAGCGCCCGGAGCAAGCATCACCTTTGAAAAATCGGTTCTTATCTGATCCCAGTTATCAAGCGCGCCGGCAAAGGTGACGGAAGAAACCGTCATTGTCACCGCTGCCGCCAGTGCAAGTATTACCGAAATGATCTTTTTGAGGTTGGTCATGGTTATTCCTCCTTTCTTTACGCTGCAAAGAGCTTGGCGTGTGTTCCGACATTATTCTGATCCGCCATGCCGGCGCAATGCCGCTGGATCAGCGCCGCGTCGATGACGCTCAGATCACCGTCTTCGTCGGCGTCACCCGCGAAGACCGCGACGTCGTCCATCTCTGTCATCGCAGCCAGCTTCTTCTGGATCTTCGACGCGTCAAAGATGGTGACCGTACCGTCCATATCGGCATCGCCGATGATGACGTCGATACCGGTCGTATACTTTTCAAGGATATCGTAGGCTGCGTTGTATCTTGTGCCGCCGTTCTTTTCATAGGCGCTGTCGGGATCGATGACAAGGATCTTGCCGCCTTCGATGGAAGAGATACTCGACGTCTGTTCGCCGCCTTCGCTGCCGGACTTGCCGTTGCTGAAATTAGAGCCGGACGCGTCCTCGGGGAATGTCACATAGTAAATATCGGAGGTGCCCGCCAGCCTTGCGGGCTTGATGCCGGGGAACGGCAGGCATTCGTCGATCGCACTGCCCCACCAGTAAGCATAAACCTCGTCCCAATTCATCACGGTCTTGAAATAGACGGTGTTGGGAACGTATTTTTCGGATACGCCTCTGAAGCGCAGTCCGCCGTTCTTTTCGTAGCTGTCCTCGGGATCGGGAATGAATACGTTGCCGAGCGCGAGCTTATCGCCCGTGATGCTGTCGGTCTGCTGACCGCCCTCGGTGCCCGCTTTGCCGTTGTTGAAATTCATTCCGCTCGCGTCCTCGGGAAGCTGGACGGAATACAGATTCACGGTACCGTTGACCTTTGTCGCAAGGATGCCGGGGAATGCCGGACACGGGGTCTCTCCGCCCCACCAGTAGGCGTAAACCTGCTCCCACTCAACGGTATTTCTAAAGTAGAAGATGTTGGGAACGTATTTTTCGCTGACGCCTCTGTAACGGATACCGCCGTTTTTCTCATAAAAATCATCGGGATCGGGAAGAAAGATGTTGCCGATGACCAGCTTGTCGCCCGTGATGCTGTCGGTCTGCTGGCCGCCCTCGGCGCCCGCCTTGCCGTTGTTGAAGTTGAGTCCGCTCGCGTCCTCGGGGAGCTCGACGCAGAAGTAACCGTCTCTGCCGGCTACGGGAGTCGCTTTGATGCCGGGGAACGCGGCACACGGAGTCTCGCCGCCCCACCAGTAAGCGAAGACCTCATCCCATCCGGGAGTGTTCTTGAAGTAGAAATAGCTGCCCTCACCCTGAGTCTCGACCAGCTCGTCGATCGCCTGTGTCAGCGCCTCGACCTGAGCGTCAACGGTTTTCTGTGAAGCCGTGACGGAATCGTAAACCGCCTGTGCGTTTTTCGCGGCCGAAACAGCGTTCTGATAGGTGACCGCCGTGTAGCTGCTTTCCTCAAGGCCGTTGATATAATCGATCTTTTCCTTCAGAACGGACTTATCGACGCCGACTGTCACCTTGCCCGATACGAGGTTGGACGCCGGAAACTGGATCTCAGTATCCGCGTCGGCAAACATATCCGTTACCTTGACGGCGACCTTGATCTGTTGGCTCTGAGTCGCGGTGACCTTGAACGGTACGGAAACAAGCAGATCCTTTTCCGAATAGTCGACGGCGTCGGCGCTTGAACACGCAAGGACAAAATCGCCGTTCGCCTTTGTATTTGTCAGCACGTCGCCGAGTCTGGAGCTGATGACGTCGCTCTTGCTGACCGGCGCGATCACGTTTTTATCGAATGCCAGGCTGATGATATAGCCGCTCAGCTGCGGAACGTTCTGAAGATTCACGTCAAGCGCGAATTCCTCGCCGAGCGCGGGAGCGCAGCTCTCGACCGAAAGGATCGGCAGACCCTCGACGGGCTCATCCGACAGCGCCCTGTCAAGAGAGGTATATTCGCCTGTGTTGGCGGTTTCACCCTCGGCAAGAGAGTTGATGACGAAAACGTCGGAAACGCCGTCAACGATGTCCTGGGTAGCGAGGTTGACGGTCTGCTCTGCGTTCTCGGCGCCTTCCTTTCCGCCGTTGTTGAATTTATAGTTGGTGGACTTTGAGGGGATCTCGCAGTAATATACGTCCTCGGAATCCTCATAGGGCTTCATCTGAACGCCCGGCCATACAGAGGAGGATTCTCCGCCCCAGTAATGGATGAAGACTTTTTCCCAGCCCGCACAGTTTTTCGCGTAGACGGTGCGGGAATTGTTCTTATTAAAGGTATATTCATAGGAATAAGAGGCGTCGCCCTTGACCGCAGTCAGGGTGATGTTGACCGGCGAAAGAGGAGCGGTGCTGCCGCCGAAGGTGACCTCCTGTCCGCTCTCATACTCTACGGGATCACCGCCGTCGACCGTGTAGTACGCTCTGTCACAGTTGAAGCAGTAGAGGCTGATCGTGACCTCGCCGACAAACTGGAACACGCCGGTGTTGATCGCCACTCTCGGCTCCTCGGTATTGTACGGCTCCCAGTGACCGGTCGCGGTCTTTGTGCCCGCGTCTTTGTCAACGATAAAGATCATGTCGCCGCCGGGGATCGCGAGATCGACCGTCTGCCAGTCTCTTTGCTGACCGGTGTTGAAGTTGAGCAGCGTCTGGTCGCCGGGAATGGTGTATGACCAGATATCGTTTTCCGCATCGACCAGTGTCATATGCTCGCCGACCCACGGAACATGCTGCCCGTCTTTACCGCCCGCAACATACGCGGCGGGAAGGATCGCTTCGCCTGTGTTCGCGTCGACTCTGCCTTTCCATTCCTCGGGGAGCTTGATATAAACGGTTTGCCCCTTTGCCGAGCTGGATGCGCTTGCCCCGAAGATGCCCAGTTGAACGATCACGAGCGTCAGCACAAGCGCCAGACAGACTGACTTGGTGAATTTGTGTTTCATGTTTTTCCCTCCTGTGAGTTTTTTCAGGTCGGTTATATTATATCACTGAACAAAACAGAATAATATCCGATTCTTACCCCTCCGATTGTCAAAAATTGATATTTGAAAAAACATATTTCTCCGCCTTTTCTCTTTCCTCCGTTTGTCAGCGGCTTGCTCACGCGATAGTGCCCCGGCGTGAGCATTTCCCCGTGATGCACGGCGATCGCTGAACAAAGCATCGATTTTTCTCATGTCAACGGCGTTATTCTGTTTTATGTGTTTTTCTGTTTTATGATTCTTGACTTCTTATGAAAGATGCTATAATTATTCATATACTTGATATTGCGATACCGAAGCAGATATTCTTGCTTGAATTTGCGAAGCTCCCTATACACAAGGCTGCAATAACAGCCTGTCCCGAGCAGATTTCACGGAACCAGTGAAATGACAGCCCCTTTGCAAAACCGGTCGGTTTTGCAAAGGGGTTTTTTAATTTGCAGCAGGGGCTGCGATCGTTTTCGGCCGCGAACTGATCTCATGCGCCGCGCGGGTCTTGAAATACGTGAATCATAATTTGTATTAGTATTCATTTGAATTATTTATAAACGGAGGTAATAATATGAGTAACCATCATAGTTTTGTCAGCAAACTTCTGTGTGCCGTACTATCGGTCGTGATGATGATTTCTTTGATTCCGGCCGCAGCTATTACAGCAAACGCAGCAGAAAAAAAGGATGAAGGCTGGTTGTGGCCGGTCCCTGATTCAACATATATCACACCCGGCAGACACTTTCGGGACGGTCATAAGGGCATCGATATCTCTGCCAGCAAGACTCGTATTGTCGTCGCTGCAAAATCAGGTACTGTTAAGAAAGTCTACTCAGGGTGTAATAATCACTCGGGATTTGGACGGCATTCAGCCCTGCTACCAAATGTAAAAATCCGCCGTACAGACTGGATAAAAAAGGTAATAAGATATACTACGGCTATTGCAACAACGGATTAGGAAGAGGCGTGCTTTTGTATCACCCCGACGGTTCCTGTACTGTATACGGTCACATGGAATCAGTACGACCTATGCGTTAGAGGCGCTCAAGGAGGCCGAAGAGTATTCGGTAACGATCTCCGCGTCGAATGCTTCCGGTACAACAATCGGTAATACCGTGTCCTTTACGGTCATGCCCGATGTGAACGTCACTTTCTATGACACGATCTCAGAGACGGAAATCGACACCGTGAGCGTACCGTACGGACACGGCGCCGTCGCTGTGAAGAGCCCTGTTTATGAGGGGCATACGTTCTCAAAATGGGATAAAGCATTTGACAAGGTAACCGAGGACATCACCGTCAATACCGTATACGACAAAAACGCATACAGGGTACGCTTTATCGACAGCTTTACCAACAAAGTGCTCGATACCCAAACCGTAAAATACAAAGAAGCGGCGGAAGAAATCTCCGTTTCCGCTCCCGAAGGATATCTCTTTGCCGGATGGTACAAGGACGTTTCGTCTGTCACCGAGGATACAGATGTATATACCGTTTATCAGTGGGGCGACATGGATCATCCTGCAAGGGGCAATTCCGTCCGGTTATCATATGTATTGACCGATAACACCGACACAGGCTACGACGTGGAATGGAGTTCGGAAAACGCTTCGGTGGCCTCGGTGGATGAGAAGGGCTTGGTTGCCATTCTGTCCCTGATCAGTGCCGTTCCCGCATTTGCCGCAGATACAGGCGCCGTGATCTCTGCCGAGGATGTGTGGCTGACCGATGGAACGGTACTGGTACCGGTGACCATTGCGGATAACCCCGGGATCATGGGTTTTCGCATCACGGTCGAATATCCGTCGGATCTGCTGGAGATCTCAAATGCCGTGGCGGGAAGCATCACTTCCAAGGGCTCTTTTATTCACAGCATCGGGAAAAAGGACAGCAAGGGCGATATCGTCTGGTATTCGACCGCACAGACGGAGAATAACGGTACCTTGTTTGTACTGACCGTGAAAGCCGGCGCCTCATTCAAAAAAGGAGACAGCGCGCGTGTAACACTGACATACAGTCAAGCGGATACCTTTAATGAGAATTACGAAGATGTTGCGTTTGAATGCAGACCGATCGTATTCCGTTACGGTGAGAAAGATCCTTCAGCCGATCATGATCCTCAAAATACACAGGGATCGCCGGAGAACACCCCCGGTGATCCTGTTACCGACTCCCAGCTGGTAACTGCGGTTGAAGCAGCGCTGGATAATTCCGGTATCGACAGCATCAATGACATCGACACAAAGGTGCTTGACAAAGTCAATGCTCATCTGAAAACGATCACCGGCTCGGATACATCTTCCGTCGGTGATGTCGATGAATTGAAATCGCGGTATAAAGAAGCTGTGATCCATGAGTATGTTTCAAAGGCTCAGATCGATATCGATCCCGAAAGGATCAACGGTATCCTGAACGACGCTTTGAACAGCAGAGGAGTCAAGTCACCGGACGAGCTATCTGATGAACAAAAAGAGGACGCTGTCCTTGAAGCGCTCGAAAAACTGAGTGCGGAAGATGATACGCTGCCCGATTTGTCCGAAAAACTCTCCGCTGATGAAATGACCGGACTTTTCGATCAGCTGCGTAATGAGCCGACGGCAGAACAACAGCCGAAAGAAGCAAACGATCAGACATTCCCGATCATTCCGATCATTGCCGCAGCCGCGGCAGTATGCGGTATCGCGGTCGTGTTGCTGATCGTGCGGAAAAAAAGAAAAAACAAATAAATCAGTATGAAAAAGCTGTCCCCGTTTTCAAAAGGGACAGCTTTTTCTATCGCGGTAATTGCCATGATGTCATCGCTTATCTCTGCTGATGACCGCGCCTCCCCGTATAGACGGATAGCCGAACAGCATTGCGCTTTGATCAGAGAAACGTTTTGTTTGTCCGATTTGTGCAGATCCTCTTGGATATTCCCGATTTTTATGGTATAATTAAGTGTCTGAGCCCGATGGGCTGAAATCCGCACAAGCATCCGTGCGATCGGTCATGACAGCGATAAACCGGCACACTATCCAGCCGACAGCAAAACACAGAAAGATTGTTCCATAAAATAGTACAAATGATCGCGGCGCTCCTTTGGGCGGCGCTCACCGCGCTCTCGCTTGCAGCGCTGCGGCAAAGGAGGATCGACATGAACGACGACATTATTCTGGTAGATATTTTTGACAGCGAGATCGGACATACGGACAAAGACGACGCGCACCGCAGAGGTCTGCTTCACCGCGCGTTCTCCGTATTTGTGATCCATGACGGGCGCATGCTGATCCAGAAACGCAGCCGCGACAAATACCACTCGGGCGGGCTATGGACGAACGCCTGCTGTTCTCACCCCAGAGAGGGCGAGTCGCTGGATCAGGCCGTCCCGCGGCGCATGCGCGAGGAGCTGGGTTTCTCGTCACGGGCAGAGGAGCTTTTTTCGTTCGTCTACCGCCACGTGTTCTCCGACGGTCTTGTCGAATACGAGTTTGACCATGTGTTCCTGGCGGATTATGACGGGGAATACGTGCTGAACCGCGATGAGGCGGAGGACGCCGCATGGATCGCGCTGGATGAACTGGCGGAGGATCTGCGGATCCATCCCGAGCGTTACACCGTCTGGTTCCAGACAGCGGCGCCGAAGGTCCTCGGGATCATCAAGGCAAATGCACATACTGACTGAGCGGGACGAGCATCCCGCTCTTTTTTGTTCCGAAAGCTCCGGAAGCATCACCTTCTCCCCTCCCGGATCGCCGATCGGTACAGCCTTTTCCGTCTGTGAGATCAGTCAATGCGGTCCCTCACATCCTGACGAGAGCCCCTCACGCAATCATTCTGCCGATCCGACAAAAACTTGCAAACTGCGATGACATTTGCTATACTGGTGGCAGACAGTTTCAGAGGTGATCGTATGCACAGCACAACTACCCTCCCGGAGGGCTATCAACAGACCGTACACATTAATCTGCAGGAAGACAAAAAGACCGCTTTAAGACTCAATATCGGCGCATCCGCTCTGATGATCGCACTGTTTGTTCTGGCGCATTTTGCGTTTGTACCGATCACGGCGCTTTTCTCTTCCGACAGCTCCCTCGGCTTTACGATCCTCCAATTTGCCGTCCTTGCCGTCGGCTATATTGCCTACATCGTCCTGCACGAGCTGACCCACGCCGCCGTGATGAAGCTCTCCGGCGCCAATAAGATGCGGTTCGGCTTTACCGGACTCTACGCTTACGCCGGCTCCGAGCACGATTATTTCAACAAGGCGGCATATATTGCCATCGCGCTTGCGCCGCTGATCGTCTGGGGCATCGTATTCACCGTTCTTCTGATCTTCGTACCGACGGAATGGTTCTGGGTCGTCTACTTTATGCAGGTCGGTAATATCGCCGGCGCCGCGGGTGACGTATACGTCACGGCTAAGATCCTGAGGATGCCGTCGGATGTCCTCGTCATGGACACCGGCGTCGAAATGTTCTTTTTCTCGCGATGAAGCGCGCGGTACTGCTGCTTCTGGCGATCCTGACGGCATTGTCGATAACGGCATGTAAGGATCTCAAGGATATGATTCCCACAACTCCGCCCGCCGAAATCCCGGCAACCGCCGCGAGCGCGCACAGTGACGATCTGCCCGGTCCCGCCGCAATGATAGAGGACTTCCCCGTCATCTCCCAGCTCCCGGAGCTTGCTACCGGGTGCGAGGTGACGTCGCTGACGATGGTGCTGAACTACAACGGCGTCGCGGCGGATAAATGCGATATCGCGGATCACTATCTGGACAAGGGCGAGATCGACGCCTCCGACTACCGCAAGGTCTTTGTCGGCGATCCCCGCGAGGAGGAAGCCTACGGCTGCTTCGCGCCGGTGATCGAAAAGACCGCGAACCGCTATCTGAGCGCAAAGAAAAGCAAGCTTAAGGCCAAAAACATCAGCGGCACGGAATTCTCTGAGCTGCTTTCCTATATCGACAACAGCGTTCCCGTGATCATCTGGGGAACGGAAAAATGCGTTCAGGGCAATTACATGGAATCGTGGGAGGTCAACGGCGAGACCATCTACTGGTACTGGCCGGAGCATTGTATGGTGCTGATCGGCTACGGAGACTATCAGGTGTGGGTCGCGGATCCGCTGGAGGGCAAGGTCGTAACGTATGACCGCATCCTGTTTGAATGCCGCTACGGGGAACTGCAAAAGCAGGCGGTCGTGATCCAATAATCCATAAGAAAAGCGCTTTCGGAAGAGAACCTCTGCCGAAAGCGCTTTGTTATTATGTTTACTGTGCGGTGATCTCGCCGGTCCATTCCATGATCCCGCCGAATTCCACGATGTTGGTGTAGCCCTGACTGACCAGCTGCTCCGCGGCGAGCTTGCTGCGTCTGCCGCTGCGGCAGTAGATCATGATCAGCTGATCCTTATCGGGCAGCTCGGGAATGTCGTCCGTCGGGATACTGTCGTGGGAAATGCAGATCGCGCCGGGGATATGCCCCTCGGCGTATTCCTTGGGCGTGCGGACGTCCAGAATGATGTAACCGCTTTCGGTCTTCATCATCTGCTGAGCCTCCTCCTGCGAGATCTGACGGTAGCCGTGCGGTACCGGATCCGCGGTCTCGGCGGCTGTCGCCGACGGCTTTTCCTCAGCGGTCCCGGCTTCATCCTTCCGGCTCTCACCGCAGGCGGTCAGCAGGATCGCCGCCAGAAGCGCCGCGGCAGTGATCATCAACAGGATTCGTTTCATACTGACTCCTTCTCCGTCAGGTCTGCCCCGGTTTTTGCCGACCCGGACCCGATAAACAGCTTTTTTGCGGATTTGACCAGCCTGACGAACGGCTTCTCCAGCAGCATGACGACGACCGCGGACGCCAGCGTCAGCCCGACATAGATCAGCGTGAGCTTTTTCATACCCATGCCGTGAATAAAATACGGCAGCGTCTTGGCGAACACCATGAACGTCAGGAAGGGATACAGGCTGAACCTGCCCAGCGCGTAAAAGAATTTATGATCGAACAGCCTGCTGACGGAGCTTTGTCCGCTCAGGCTCAGGAAAATGCCCAGAAGAATACATCCCGCCGCGAGATAATCGTACCGCTTCGGTATCTCAAACCGCAGCATGAACTGCATATAGAGGATCGCGCCGAGATAACAGCCGATCTCCGCCAGCGACAGCAGATGCGATACGCCCTTTGACACCGGCTTTTTACTGAAATGGCGCGCGACCGCATAGCACGCGGCGCCGGCGAGGACCTCGCCGAACACCTTGTAGGTACCGGGCGGGAAAAGATACATCAGCTTGCTTTTCGCGTCGAGCAGCAGCACCTTGTCGAACGAAAGCACATGGGTCCTGAAGAACAGGAACGCGAGCAGCAGCGCCGCTCCGACCGGCGCGATATAATACTCGAACCGTTTGCGATCGCTCCGGTACAGCGGATACAGCACAAAGTAAGCCAGCATCACAGCGGCAAGCGCCCACGCCTGGTCCATCACGCGATAGCCGACCAATGCGTTCTCCTCAGCGGGCATGATCTCAAAGCCAGCGCCGTGCAGCGGCAGCAGCTCTAAAACACCGGCAAAGAAGTTGGTCGCGGTCGTCTTTGCGTCGATGCGGCAAACATAGTTGAGTACGATAAAGGTCCCGATCCAGCAGAGCGCCAGACCCGGCAGATACCATCTCAGCCGTCCCTTGAGGAAGCCGCCGAATTCCTTTGCGCAAAGGGGACGGTCTTCGGGAACGGCGTTGACGCTTTTCGCGAGCAGTACGCCCGCGAGGATAAAGAAGAAGTCGAACGCCAGATCGCCGCGATAGAAGAAGAAGCTCGCACTCTCCGCCGCCGACGGTTTGAAAAAGTATGCGTAATGCACGACGATGATCATGCAGAATATGAACGCCCAGAAGGATAAGGCTCCGTTGCGTTTTGTTGTCATCTTAACCCTCCTTTGCCGCGAGCTTTTTCGCTTTACGCTTTTTCAGCAGGCTTCTGACGAGCATGTGCAGCGCCATGACGATCGCCGCCGTCACAAAGGTCAGAATACAGTACCACAGGATGATCGTACCGGTCGGCGTCTGCTCCGCGATGTTCCACTTGATCAGCCAATAAGGGATCGTGGACGAGAATATCGAGTACAGCAGGTACGGATACAGGCTGTACTGACCGAGGATGACAAAGATCCGATGACGGAACAATCCGCTGATGACGCTCTTTTCGCTGAACGTGATCACGACGGAAACCGCCAGCAGCGCCAGCATGAAGAATTGCGCGGCGTTGAATTCACGCGGGAAGGCGAGATCGACCGGGCTGAACTCCTCGTTGAGCTTTGCAAAGGGCTGACTGAGCTTGTACCAGAACATATTGTAGTTCATCGCCGCGATAAAGCTCATATAAGCGATCGCGAAGCCGTAGCCGAACAGCTCGATTACCGCCAGCAGTACCCTGCCGAGCTTTGAAAAATCCAGCTTTTTCAGCCACTCGCATACGCGGTAGCACACCACACCGAGACAGATTTCCGCCATCGCGCGGACATTGCCCTTATAGGTGAACTCATATTTGTAGAACAGCTCATACCTTTTCGACGGATTGAGCAGCGACGAGCCGTGCAGAAACAGAAAGCCCAGCAGTGCGACCGCGATGATCGGCGCGATATAGTGCTCAAAGCGGCGCTTGTTCTTCGCGTAGACCGGATAGAGCAGCAGCAGCACCAACAGCATCGCCGAAAGGTACCACGCCTGATCGAGATAGCGTTCAAAATCGACGCCGAAATTCCGCAGCAGGGTCGCCTCGTAGATCATCCTGCCGAAATTGATGCCGAGCGTCTTGACATTTTCCGCCGTTCCGCTCTTGACATAGGGCGCGACATGACATACATACTGCGTCACGTTGACGGCGATGAAAGTCAGCACCAGACAGATCAGATATGCGGGATAAAAGGACATCAGCTTGCCCTTCATGAAGGTCCATGTCCCCTTCCATGAAAGCGAGCTGTTTGCGGGATTCTTGTTCATCGACTTTGCGAACAGGAAGCCCGACGTCAGCAGAAAGAATTCCACCGCCAGCGATCCCACCTGGAACGGAAAGATCGTTTCCTCTTCCGGACGGATCAGGTTGATTTCAATCATGTGCGAGTGATGGATGACCAGGATCACCGCAAACACAAAACGCCAGAAATCGATGGCGCCGTTACGTTTTTTTACCATATGATTCCTCCGCAATCAGCGTATACACAGTGATTATACATCCTTTTGCGATAATTGTAAAGAAAAACCGCAGTCAATATCATCTGAACCGCACCCCGTCAAGAGGACAGAGAAATAATTAAAAGAATATTTACAATGTAATAGTTTAGAAGTACCGCAAATTTTGGCTGGACAAGGGAAAT
>ONAS01000092.1 GCA_900315815.1 uncultured Eubacteriales bacterium | reverse complement strand
TAGGTGCCACTGCTTTCGCCCGACTTATAAGGAACGATATGGTTCTTGCGCATATCGGCTTTTTGAAGGATGTTTGGTACGAGTGGCATGGTCTGCTCGAAGTCACGCGTATCCCTATACGTTATACCGAGAAGCCTAGCACGCCTCTCTGTGTTTTCTTCGTCATTCTGCCTGCGCTTGCGCTGTACCTCATCCTCATTCATAATCTTATTGTAGCATGAAAAAGCTCATAGTTATTCTGCATAATATCCGTTCTACCTACAATGTAGGTGCGATTTTGCGCACTTGTGATTGTCTGGGGATTGATGAGGTGGTCTTCTCGGGATATACGCCATTTATAGATAAAGGGCTACCCTATGAGCGCGAAAAACTCAAGAAACAGATTCATAAGACTGCCTTGGGGGCGGAAGAGACCCTAAAATGGCATCGTGCCGAGGATATCTTTGCAGAAATTGAGGCACAAAAAGTTAAGGGCTCGAAAATTGTGGCTCTAGAACAGGGTGAAAGTTCGCTCAATCTCGCCAACAATCAGGAATTTACGGAAGATATGGCTTTAGTTCTCGGCGAAGAAGTCCACGGTGTGCCAAATGATATTCTCGAAAAATGCGATTATCTTCTTGAAATCCTTTCTTTTGGTTTAGATATTTGCGCTAACGGCGAAAACCGATCATAATTTTTTGCTATATCAGCATCATAGATCGCGCAATAGTGCTTAGTCATTTTCAGTGTGCTATGACCCAACAGCTTTTGGAGCGTGAAAGCATTACCGCCGCAATCAACCAGATATTTCCGCGCGAAGGTGTGACGGAACAGGTGAATACTTGTTTTCTCTACGCCTCTGCTGTGGTTATATCGCTGTATGGCAAGGCGTAAGGCGTTTTCCGTCAGCATCCCTCCGTATTGATCGCAGAAAAGAAAATCGCTGTCCTTGCCCTTTCTGACCTTCATATAACCGCGCAGGATTTGAACCATCTGATTACAAAGCGGAATAGACTGAACCTTTCCGTTTTTGGTGTGCCTGAAAATCACCTGAAAAGTTTGGAGATTAACAACCTGATTTTGAATATTGCGTATTGTAGCGGAGCGGCAACCGCTGTTCAACAGAAAATTGACGATAACCCAATTTCGATAATCACAAAAGCTATCGGAGGACGGGGGACGCTTCAAGAGTTTTTCCAATTCATCATCCGAATAGCCCTCTTTGACAACTTCCACTTGTTTGAAAGTGGGAACCGCTACGGATGTATAACCTTCTGCCTGACACCAATTCAGAAATGTTTTCATCACGCGGACATAACTGCTGATGGAGTTGTGCGCTAAATCAGAGTTGCGCATCGACATAATCATTTCTTCAATGTGCCTTTTGGTTAATTCCTCAAAAGTCATATCCATGTCAATGTGTTTTGCCATCGCTTTGAAATGATAGCGGTAAGTTTTTGTTGTTTTTTCTTTTACTCCCTTTGCCATTTGAGAGATCACAAAAGCGTCAAAAGCCTTTGTCAGCGATAATCCCTCATTACCTGTCCATTTTATTCTTTTTTTGGACATAAAATCAGACCTCCTGCGTAACCGTGTTTTCACGATTTACGCAAGAGGTCTGAAATTTTTTAAAAAAATAAAGAAAACCCTCATAAACTCTAAGTTTACAAGGGTTTTGGTGGAGACTGCTGGACTTGAACCAGTGACCTCCTGCGTGTGAAGCAGGCGCTCTCACCAGCTGAGCTAAGCCTCCGATTATCATATTGTAAGACTAGGGACACCCATCGGTGTCCCTAGCTTTGGTGGAGACGGACGGGATCGAACCGTTGACCTCTTGAATGCCATTCAAGCGCTCTCCCAGCTGAGCTACGCCCCCAGAGCAGTATTATATTAACACATCCTGAACGATAATGCAAGTCAAATTTGAAAATAATCACAGAATTTCTTATCAAAGCATCAAATATCGTTCTCCGCGTGAGATATAATCCGCATCGATCACATCATAACTGCCAGTCCTTGATATCCTTGACCTCGTCATACATGCGTACATAGCTGTCGTGGCGGGATCGGGGGATCTCACCGTTTTCGACCGCTTCAATAACGCGGCAGCCCTTTTCGCACAAATGGTTGCAGGAATTGAACTTGCAGGTACCGAAATACTGTTCGAACTCGGGAAACGCGAATTTCAGCTCATCCTTGCGGATCAGTTCGAACCGCTCGATGTCGACCGTTGAAAAGCCGGGCGTATCCGCGATATAGCCGCCGTGCTTTTTAAATAATTCGACGGTACGGGTGGTATGTCTTCCCCTCCCCAGCTTATCGCTGATTTCACCGGTCTGCAGCTCAAGCTCCGGGAACAGAGAGTTAAGCAGCGTTGATTTCCCGACACCGGAATTGCCGCAGAAAGCAGTGACCTTATCCTTGAGAACCGCCTTGATATCCTCCAGTCCCCGCTGATCCACTGAGGAAAATTCAAAAGCGCGGATCCCGACCTGACGGTAGATCCGCACCATATCCTCCGCGGAACCAAGATCCGTTTTGGTGAAGACAACTACCGGCTCGATATCCTTGCTGACGGCAGCCGCCGTCATTTTATCGATCAGATAAAGGTTGGCGTTCGGCTCTTTGACAGAGCTGATGATCATCAGGATATCCAGGTTAGCCATCGCGGGTCTGACCAGAGAATTACGGCGTTCATGGATCGCGTCGATAGAGCAGTATCCGTCATCGGGGACCGTGATATCGACGCGGTCTCCGACCAGAGGCGATGTGCCGCGCTTGCGGAAAACACCGCGGGCTTTACATTCATGTATGCCGTCGGCGGCTTCCGTATAATAGAAGCCGCCGGTGATTTTAACAATAAGTCCCTGTGTTTTTATCATAATTCGTAAATACCGTTTTCATCGACCTCTGCAGTATCGCTGTTATCGATGTTGCCGTCCTCGGGAACATATTCCGTCGATGGCTCAGGATCCACATAAGGCGCCGTCGGCTGTTCGGGAGATTTCACGGTATACGGATAGGCGTTGACCAGTTCAACGTAGCCGCTCTCATAGTTGACGGTATACTCGCGGTATTTTTCATCGTCCAGCAGAACAAGAACCGTCACATTGTCCTTTGCTTTGAATTTGAGCGTGTAGGTCGGGCTGTATTTCGGAATAACCGTCTTGGTGTTCTCCTGATCGATCGCACCGTCGATCAGCACCGTCATGCGAACCTCGCGCTGCTCATCCTTCGGCAGATCCACAAGGATCGTCTGGGTCTTGTCTTTATTCTCTCCTTTGGAGCATACGATCGTGACCTTATAGTCGGACGGGATGACGCTGCCCTGCATCGGGTTCTGACGGACGACCTCATCCTTGCCGGCCTCGATATATTCGTCGTATTCGATGTTGTATTCGGTGATGCCGGCGTCAGCGAGCATCTTGACCGCTTCTTCAGCGGTATAGCCCTTGATAGAGGGCATTTCAACGGGCTGATTGGTGATTCCCTTGGAAATAAATACATAAACGACCGAACCGATCTTCAGCGTCGAGCCCGCCGCAGGATAGACCGAATCGACCTTCATCGCGGTCTGCTGGCTCTCGACATAGAGGATCTTCGGAACAAGATTGACCGCCTCGATCTTCGCTACGATCTCCTCAGTACCGATCGCGGTGTTGACATAAGGAACCGTTACCTCGGTATCGGCAGAGTTGACGACCAATTCGATGTTCGTGCCTTCCTGGACCTTTTTGGAACCGCCGGAGGGATTCTGCTCGATGATCGTATCGACAGGGATCGCCGCGCTGTAGCGGTATTCCTGAGAGAAGTTGAATTTGCCCTCAGAAAGGATCTGAGCCTCCTTGACGGTCATACCGACAAAGTTGGGGATCTCGATCTCCTTGGGCTGTGAGGCGACATAATCCTTGTAAAGCGCGATACCGCCGAAAATCAACAGTGCGAGGATCGCCGCAAAGATCACGCCCTTGATCGCAGATAAAGCAGGACTGCGGACAGGCGCGTCCTCATCATAATTCATATTCTCGGGAACCGACTCCTCTTCGGGAGCAGGCTGTACCGTTTTAGGCTTTTTATTCTCGGCGGTGCGCCCTCTGGGTGCTTTTTCATCCTGATACTGATAATCAAAGCGAATGCCGGGATTCAAACGGAAGCGTTCGATATCGGACAGCATTTCCAGAGCGGAATGATAGCGGTCGTTTGGATCCTTCTGCATCGCCTTGATCGTGATCTCCTCAAGTCCCTCGGGGATGTTCGGGTTGATCTCACGCGGACGGCGGGCATTTGCCTGCAGCTGCATCAGCGCGACGGATACTGCGGATTCACCGTCAAAGGGCAGCGTACCGGTCAGCATCTCGTACATCATAACGCCGACGGAATAAATATCCGTCTTGCCGTCGGTCTTTTCACCGCGCGCCTGTTCGGGAGCGATGTAATGGACAGAACCGATCGCCTGCTCGGTCATGGTACGGGTCGCGTTGGAGGAGAATCTGGCAATACCGAAGTCCGTTACCTTGATGGTACCGTCCTGCAGAAGCATGATATTGTGCGGCTTGATGTCACGGTGGACGATGCCGTTTTCATGCGCGTGCTGCAGCGCTTTCAGGATCTGGGTCGTCAGATGGACGGTTTCCTTCCAGTCAAGCACGCCCTGCATATCGATATATTCCTTGAGTGTGATGCCGTCGATGTATTCCATAACGATATACTGGATCATATCGCCGAAGCTGACGTCATATACGCGGACGATATTCGGATGATTCAGAACGGCGATCGCCTTGCTCTCGTTTTTGAAGCGGCGGATAAAATCCTCATTCGAAAGGAATTCATCCTTCAATATCTTGATAGCGACCTCACGCGCGTCGATCGTATCGTAGCAATGGTAGACGTTCGCCATACCGCCGACGCCGATCAGCTCGCGTATCTCGTATCTGCCGTCCAGTTTTTTGCCTGTATACTTATCCATATCAGGTCACTCCTTAGTAAATTACGGTAACGGTGATATTATCGTTGCCGCCGTTGCGTTTTGCGATTTCAACAAGCGTATCGATCAGCATCACACCGCGGTTTTCATGTACCGTTTTGACCATATCCGCCCGCGGCACATGATTGGATAAGCCGTCCGAGCAGATCAGCAGCACGTCGCCGTAGGCGAACTCCGCTTCGATATAGTCGATATGTACCTCATGATTCACGCCGATGGCGCGTGTGATAAAATTCTTATTGGGATGATGCTGGGCTTCATCCGGCGTCAGCTCACCGCGGCGTACCATTTCCTGAACGACGGAGTGATCCTCGGTAAGCTGCAGGATCTTGCCGCCGCGGATGGAATAGGTGCGGCTGTCGCCGACATGAACGACATGCACACAGCTTTCACGGACAAAGACCAGATCACAGGTAGTTCCCATGCCGGCAAGATCGCTGTCCTCCATCGCTGTGCGATACACAATGGTGTTCGCTTCTTCGACCGCCGCGATCATCATATCGGCGATCTCTTCGCCGTTCATTTCATCGCGATAATTGGCGTTGAGCGATTCGGTAATGTGTTCGACCGTCATCGTGGAAGCAACCTTGCCTCCTCTGGCGCCTCCCATACCATCGCAGATCACCGCCCAAACGCAATCTGAGGATATGACGGAGAACGCGGAAGAATCCTGATTTTCATGCCGTACCAGACCGATATCGGACTTTGAAAAAATCTCCAAATCACACATCCCCTTTCGTAAAGTTTCTCTTCAGCTGTCCGCACGACGCCTCAATATCAGAGCCGAGCGTTCTGCGTACGGTGGCGTTGACACCGGCGGCGGACAGGATATTGACAAAGGCATTCTGCCTTTTGATCGAGCTTTTCTGATACCCCGCTCCCGTCACATTGTTGACCGGGATGAGGTTTACATGACAGAGCATGCCGGATCCGACGATTGGTTTTCTTAACATAATACTTTGACGCCGCGATGACCTCATCGATCGGATAGCGGCGGTTGATCGGCATCGTGCGGGAACGGGCTGCGTCATCGGGCGCGTGGAGCGAGACCGAAAGCCCGCATTGCAGCTGCAGATCGGCGAACTCCCGCATCCGCGGTACGATACCGCAGGTAGAGATCGTGATATGACGCATGCCGATATTCAGCGAATCCTCAGAGGATACCAGCCGCAAAAACCGGATCACATTGTCATAGTTATCGAACGGCTCACCCATCCCCATGAGGACGACGTTGGAGATCCTCTCTCCCGCGTCCGTTTCAGCGGAACGGATCTGAGCGATCATCTCCGACGCGGTCAGCGAGCGGGAAAAGCCACTTTTGCCGGTCGCGCAGAAGGTACAGCCCATTTTACAGCCAACCTGAGTGGAAATACAAACGCTCAAGCCGTGGTGATAGCGCATCAGCACGCCTTCGACGTATTCACCGTCGTACAGCTCAAACAGATATTTGACGGTATCATCGATCGCGGAACGGCGGGTGCGGACGATATCCGCTTTTGCGAGATAGGCGTTTTCCTTCAGAAACGCGCGGAGCCTTGCGGGAAGATTGGTCATCTCATCAAATGAAGATACATCCTGCCGAAACCATGAAAGCACCTGCTTAGCGCGGAATTTTTCAAATCCGTTCTCCGTCAGGTATTCCGTCAGCTCGGATAAGTTCATGGACCTGATATCAGTCATCATGTCGTATCCTCCTGAGCTTCGCGATAAAGAAGCCGTCGGTGTGATACACGCCGGGCAGCATCGTCAGGCAGTGATCGCCCTCCGGGATCTGATGCTCAATGCCCTGCGGCAGGTCGAGCGGTTCGGGAGCAAAATCGGGATGCTCTCTGAGAAAGCGATCGACGATCTCGCTGTTTTCACGAGCGCGCAGTGTACAGGTAGAATAGACAAGAATCCCACTTATTGGGAGAAATGACGCGCTCATACACAATATACTGTATTGCAACTTTGGCAAGATGTCAATATTTGTGTCTGTTTTGTAACGAATTTCAGGCTTTCTGCGAAGAATTCCGAGTCCGGAACAGGGCACATCGCATAAAATCCGCTGACATTCCGGCAAGGGGTTCCTGTTTTCGGCGGCGTCACGGACGGATGTTCTGATAATATCGATACCCAGCCGGCGCGCCCCCTCCTCAATCAGACGCAGCTTATGCGCGTGTACGTCATAGGAATAAACCGCACCGCGGTTTTTCATCCTGACGGCGGAATAAAAGGATTTGCCGCCGGGGGCGGCGCATACGTCGCAAATGCGTTCCTCCTCCTGCGCGCCGAGCATCTCCGCGCACAGCTGAGAGGCGGCGTCCTCTACAAAGAAATGTCCTTCTTTGAACTCCGGGATCCTTTCCAGAGAGCCGGTATGGCTGAGATGAAGTGAATTTTCTAAAAAAGAAATATCCTCAACCTCTATCCCCTGTTTTTTCAGGGAAGCGCTCAGCGCAGTTTTCGTGGTCTTCAGAGTATTCACGCGGACAGTCACCGGCGGTCTGCCGAGGAATCCGCTGAGGATCGTTTCGGTATTGCTGTCGCCGTACTCAGAGAGCCATTCCGATACCAAAGTCTCCGGACAGGAATACCTGACGGACAGGTACTTGACTCTGTCCGCCTGATCCGGCATCTGATACTGCTTGTCGGCGCGTACCAAATTGCGCAGGACTGCGTTGACAAAGCCGGCGCTCTTGAACAGACGGAGCTTTTTGCAAAGCTTCACACTTTCATTCACCGCGGCGCTGTCGGGTACCTTATCCATATAGATCAGCTGATAGACGCCCAGATACAGGACGATCAGCGTTTTTTTCTCGATTTTTTTGATGCGGAGCGAGGAATACTGACGAATGATGTATTCCAGCGTCAGCTTGCGTTCCAGAACCCCGTACACCAACGCGGACAGAAAGGAAGCGTCCAACGGGCTTAGCTGATTCTCCTTGACGGCGCTGTTCAGGGCAATAGCCGAGTACGCGTCCTCGTACAGGACGCGTGAGATAACGTCAAATGCGATTTTGCGTACATCAGCCATTGGTTGCTCCTCAAATGTTTATCGTCTGCGGTTGCCGAAAATCAAAATCAGTCTGAGCAGCTGCAGAATTGCCGTAGCGGCAGAAGCGACATAGGTCATCGCCGCGGCGGACAGCGTCTTTTTTGCGCCGGGATACTCCTCTTCTGTGAGGAAACGGTTTTCCTTGATTGTTTTCAAGGCACGTGACGACGCGTTGAACTCGACCGGCAGGGTCACGATCGTAAACAGCACAGCGGCCGCATACAGGACGATACCGATCGTGACGATGAAATCATAGCGGGTCGGCAGAAGCAAGCCTACCACGATCAGCAGCCAGCTGAGCTTTGAACCGATGCTGGCGACCGGGAGGATCGCCGAACGCAGCTTGTTGGGAAAATAGCCCTCCGCATGCTGACACGCATGTCCCGCCTCGTGACAGGCGACGCCGACCGCCGCGACTGAGGTGGAGGAATACACGGAATCCGACAGGCGGATGGTGTTGGTACGGGGATCGAAATGATCGGTGAGATTGCCTCTGACGTGTTCGATGGTGATACCGGTCACACCGTTGGCCCTCAACAGCTCCTCGGCCGCTCTCGCGCCGGTCATCAGCCGCGAATTGGGGATCTTTGAATACTTAGCGAAAGTAGATTTAACCTTAGCGCTGCAGAACAGCGACAGCAGTAAACACGGTATCATTACGATGAACCATGTCCAGTCATAATACATATAGCCCATATTATTCTCCTATCCGCTCGCCGACACACAGCTTGTGACCGACGAGAAAGGTTTTCGCATCCATGCGTTTCTTGCCCTCCAGCTGAAGCTCATGAATGATCACGGAACCTTCGCGGCAGGCGACAGTCAAAGGATCGACCGATATGATCGTACCTGCTTCTCCCGATCGATCGCAGGGAGAGGCGCTGAGGATCTTCAGCTTCTTACCGCCGAGCATCGTATACGCGACCGGCCAGCTGTACAAGCCGCGGATCAGGTTATGAACCGTCATCCCGCTCTTTGACCAGTCGATCAGGGAGATCGATTTGTCCAGCATCGGGGCGTAGCACGAGAGGCTTTCATCCTGCTTTTCGGGCGTCAGCTCTCCCCTTTCGAGCATGCCAAGCGCCTCGATCAGCGTTTTTCCGCCTAAAGCAGCCAGCTTTTCGAATACGGATTCGGCGGTATCGCTCAGCTCGATCGGTATCGCGCGTTTCATCAGGATATCGCCGGTATCGATGCCCTCGTCCATCTGCATGATGGTCACGCCGGTCTCTTTGTCGCCGTTGATGACCGACCACTGGATCGGTGCGGCGCCGCGGTATTTCGGCAGCAGCGAGCCGTGAACATTGATACAGCCGTAACGCGGAAAATCGAGGATCTCCTTCGGGAGGATCTTGCCGTACGCGGCGACGATGATCGCGTCGGGAGAAAGCCCGCGGATGATCTCCATCGCTTCCCCGTTTCTGAGAGTCTTCGGCTGGTACACGGTCAGACCGTGCTTGACGGCACAGACCTTGACTTCGGGAGGCGTCAAGACCTGCTTTCTGCCGACAGGCTTGTCGGGCTGAGTGAAAACCGCCTGCACCTCATGCCCCGCGCTGAGCAGACTTTCCAGACACGGTACCGCAAAATCGGGCGTACCCATAAAAATCAGTTTCATTCTTCTTCTCTCATCTCTCTGAGTTCTTCCTCGGACAGCATGCGCAGTACCTTTGATTTGAACAGGATGCCGTCGAGATGGTCGAATTCATGGCACATCGCCTGGGCAAACAGATCGTCGCCCTCGATGAAGCACTCGTTCCCGTTGCGGTCAAAGTAACGCGATTTGACGTGCTTGGGACGGATGATGATGCCGAACTGATCGGGACAGCTCAGACATCCCTCCTGTACCTCCTGCTCTCCCTCAGTCTCAATGATCTCGGGATTCACGAATTCGATGGGACCTTCGCCGACGTCGATCACACAGCAGCGGCGCATCACGCCGACCTGCGGAGCGGCTAAGCCGACGCCGCCGGAATCCGCAAGGGTCTCGACCAGATCATCCAGCAGATCCCAGAGCTTTTTATCAAACTTTTCATAAGGACGACATTTTTTGGAAAGGATCGGGTCGCCCTCTTTGACGATATTTCTCAACGCCATGATATCACTCCTATATTTCGTGCGGATCCACATCCGCGTACACCGTCACGTCTCTGAAGTCCCTTTCCTTGGAAAACGCAGTCAGCATTTCGCCGAGCATCTTCCGGAAGCGGCGGTCGTTACGGCATTTCAGTATCAGTTTATATCTGTATTTATTGCTCACCTTGAAA
>ONAS01000108.1 GCA_900315815.1 uncultured Eubacteriales bacterium | reverse complement strand
GGTCGGAGCGGTCGTGGGATCGGTTCCGTCGAGATACTTGCCGATGCCGTATTTATTCTCCATACCCGCAAGGAAGCGCTGGATCGCGGTCGCGTCGAGGATGGTGATATCCTTGTCGTTGTCTACATCCGCGCAAGGCTCGTGTGTCTTATCGATGGTATCGAGAGAAGCAAGATGTCTCTGGATTTTGGCAGTATCGAAGATCGTGATCTCGTTGTCGCCGTCAGCGTCTCCGCGACGGAGTCTGGAAGGATCGCTGCTGGGACGCTGGGTCTCAGGAGTGGTAGGCTTATCGGTTTGCTTCTCGGTAGGCTTCTGAGTGGGCTTTTCGGTCTCTTTTTCGGTCGGATTCTCTGAGCCCTTGAGGGTGGTGTCGGCATTGGTCAGAGAAGCTGCCGGATAATCGCCGTAGTCCTCAAATCTCAGGTTCCTGAGGATCATCGCGCCGACGAGCTTGTAGCCGCCCTTTTCACGGTTCGCCTTGTTGTTGGCGGTACCGTAGTTGACAACGGTCTCGGGCATCGTACGTCCGCAGTAGCCCTGACACTCGCTGAAGCTGTGGAACAGATGCTTACGGCCGTATTCGTCGCCGCTCGGAGTGTTCGGGATAAAGCCTTCGTTGAACTTGACATAATTGGTGTTTGCGGGAACGGTGTAGGACACCACGCCGGTGATATCGCCGGTCAGCTTATACGCGTCATAGTTGGCGATCTGCGTGCTTGCATCCTCACCGGTCTTGCAATAGACGCATACAACAGGCCATTTCATCGTTGTGTTATCGAAGTAGACCTTCTTGGTCTCGTTCGCATCCTTCTTCTTGATGGAATAGGTTCTGCTGACGTTCTTTGAACCGTTGGTAGCGGTAACGGTGATGTTGATGCTCTTGCCGTAAGCGATAGAGCTGTTGAGGTTGAAGGTGGTGTTGCCGGACTTGACGTTAACGGCAGCCAGGTTGTTGACCTTGATGGTACCGGAGGTCGCGTCGCCGATATCAACAGAGATAGCAGCGGTAGCCGCGGTATATCTGTTGAGAGTCTCGGGAGTCAGGGTGGTACCGTCGAGCTTCAGGGAGATTGTGGGAGCGGAGTTGGAAGCAGTCTTGTTGTAGATGACAGCAACGCCGGAAGCGCCGACCGTACCGCTGATCTTGCCGCCGGAAACTGTGAACTTGTTGCCGGTGATCTGATCGGTATAGGTGCCTGCTGTCATAGAGCAGCTCTGGTTGATGGATGTTGAGCCGGTGTTCAGGTTAGCGATGACCATACCGGTGGTGCCGCGCTGTACGAACAGGTTCGCGCCGGAAGCGGTGACGGTCTCGTTCTGACCCGCAAAAGCGTTTTTGAAGTGGTTGACCGCAACAACGGACGGATCCTTCCATGTCTCGGATGCGCCGGGCGCGCCCATCAGCTCATCATACTTGATGAAGCCGGCAGAATCGAGCGCCTCGTGCTTCGGGCGGACGAAGTACAGAGCGGGAGCGTCTGCACGCGCACCGATAGCCGCCCAACCGACGATCTGCTGCGCCTTGCTCAGCTTGGTGGAAACGCCCTCGCAGAAGTTATCGTGCGATTCGATCCAAAGGACGTTCTGGTTCTTCTGAGAGCCGCTGTAGCCGTAGTTGACCAGCCCGGAAGCGTTCTTGGAAGAGAGAGCAGAGCGAACGGTATTGCCGTAATTATAATCGGTGACGCTCATGTATTTGGTGTAAGAAGAAATATTGAACTTACCGGCGTTCGCGAGGACCTCGCCGTAGATGAACGCGTTGGGGTTCTTTGCCTTGATCGCGTTGGTAACAGCCGGCCAGTAATTCGAGCCTGTCGAATCATCGGGAGTCTCGATGTGCTTTGCCGCGTCAAAACGGAAGCCGTCAACACCGTTATCGCTCAGCGGGTTGATCAGGTTGGTAATGACATAGTTCTGGTAACCGGTGTCGCCGGTGTTCAGATCGGGAAGCGTTCCGCCCAGGTCGTTCTGTGTCATTCCTTCACGGGAAGAATCTGTCGTGTTGACAAGATTGGTGATGGAGCTCTTTCTCCTGACATAGTTCAGAACGGCAGGAGCGATTTTCTTGGAATCAGCCTTGGTCTCGCAGTTCATGACGTGGTTGGTGACGACGTCGGCGACGACCTTGATACCGTACTTGTGCAGCTCGGTGGTAGCTGCCTTCAGATCGGCGGCGGTACCGAGAGCGTTGCCGACTTTCATATCGGTGGGCTGATAGAAGGACCACCAGTCAGTCGCATAGGAACCGTCATTCGCGGTAGCCTTGGTCGTCTGGATCGGGGAAATCTGAACGGTGCTGTAGCCGGCGGCAGCGATATCGGGTGCATATCTCACCAGATCGCTCATGCGCCAGTTGAACGCGTGCAGAATGTTACCCTGCTGGACAGTGCTTGTCAGGTTGTAGTCGTTTGTCGACGCGGCGCTTGTCGGAGCAACGTCTTCGGTCGCGGCCGAGAACGATGCGGGGATGACAGTCAGCGTCAGCATAACGGCAAGAACCATCAGCAAGCTTACTACTTTTTTCAATTGCATCTTGAAAACCTCCTAAATATAATAATTTAAAATTATTGTATCTTTTTCTGAACCGGCTCCGACGCTTCCTCCACCGCAGGTGCGTCACTCACAGCCGCTTCAGCTTCTGCCTTGCGTTTTGCTTTCTTTTCGTTGCGCTTATCAACGGCCTCGGAAACCAGCGTATAGATCGCCGCAAAGAACGGTACGCCCAATACCATACCGACGATGCTGAACAATCCGCCGCCGACGATAACGGAAACCATGATCCAGAAGCCGGAGATACCGACCGATTCGCCGAGGATCTTCGGTCCCAGGATATTGCCGTCGAACTGCTGGAGTACAAACAGGAATATCACGAACCACAGTGCTTCCATCGGATTGATGAACAGCAGCAATACCGCCGAAGGGATACCGCCGATGAACGGTCCGAAAAACGGGATCAGATTGGACAGGCCGATGATAACGCTGATAAGCAGCGGATAATCAAAACGGAATATCGACATTCCGATAAAGCACATCAGACCGATGATCGAGGAATCGATGATCTTGCCGATGATGAATTTACCGCATTTGGTGTTGAACACCGTGCATACGTGGAAAAACCGGGTGCTGAACTTTTCCGGCGTAAAAGCGGAGATCACGCGTCTTGCCTGTGACAGCAGCTTTTCCTTGCTGGAGATCATGTAGATGGAAATGACGATTCCGATACCCCAGTTATAGATACCCGTGCCGATATCCACCATCGTAGTCACCGCAGACGGCAGGATCGCCGCCGAGAAGTTGCGGAAGAACTCCGTGGCCTGGTTGCCGGTGACCATCGTTACAAAGCTGTTGAACGTCGCCATATCGTACAGATTATAGCCGGTAACACCCTCGATGAATTCGACGGAGTCATCCATCCAGCCGCGGAGCGTCGCCTCATATTCCGGCATGGCGTCAAGGAATTTTTCGATACTGGACGCCAGCTCAGGGATCATCATGCTGATCAAAAAGCTGATGATACCGAAAACCAGGATATAGGTGATCACGATGGCAAGAGGCTTTTTGAGCTTTTCCAGCCATTTGTGCTTCGTACCCATTTTTTTGAACGCATGATCGTGAAACAGCTTATATGGGTAATTCAGCACGTACGCGATGAACACGCCGTATATGATCGGATTGATGACAGCCAGGATCGTTGAGAAAAAGCTGAAAAAATCCGAAA
>ONAS01000047.1 GCA_900315815.1 uncultured Eubacteriales bacterium | reverse complement strand
CTGTACACCTCTCTATCGGTCTACTATTCGCAATACTGCACCCACGATCCGATAGTGACACCTTGAAAACATCGTCGCCGGATGAACACTTTAACGTGTGTTCAAAGCAGTCTGACCTTTTGTCGCTGACTCCCTTTGAAATCATCTTGTCGATAGAAACGGAACCATTTCCGATTCTACAGGGTGTCTTGGCGAGGTATGCAGCTCCGCTTACAAGGCTCTCTTTGATACCTGTACACCGTCAGGAAGAGGTACCTTCCCTTCGGTCGCTATTTATTTGTACTGGTATAAAAAGATAAGCTCCGAACTCCGGCTTGGTAGGCAATAGGGTACAGAGCTTGAAATTAATTACACATCAGTGTATAATGACTGACAGAATTAGCATTCCATAACTTGGTATCCTATCTACCGAGTGAACGGTGTAGGGAGCGCCAACTCCCTGCACCGGTGGGGTGCTTTTCGCATATCCAGATATCTATTTGTACTTACATTGTAGCAAATTTTCAGATATTTGTCAATGCAGAAACATTAATTGTATTTTTTTATTCTGAGTTCCGGTTTATGCACCGAGCAGCTCTGTGTCTTGAAAAACACAGAACGGAAAGGTGTGACGATCGAGATGACCGAACCGTACCGCGATAAAGTATAGATCCGGGTTTTTACTGTGACCGCGCTCGTCGCGCTCATAGGCGATCTTGCCGCCGTGTAATCTCTTGAACAGCTTTGCTTCTTTCTTTGTTCTGAATCCAGTGATTTCAGTCATAGTTGACATCCTTTCTTTGAAAGCGGAACCAGTTCCGCTTTTTGTATGTATATTGTAATCGATGCAGTGGGTAGATTTTATCCCACTGCTTTTTCTTCGTCAAGCCATACAAACAGCTTTTCGTGAAAGACGACTGATCTTTCGACAGTTCGTTTTAAAAGATTCTGACGATACAGAATCATTCCTACATCAAGTTTACCGACTGCGTTAAAACTATCCAATGAGCCGCTGTAGCAAACTCGGATATCTGTATCCTGATCATATTCATCAAATACTGTTAGTTCAGTGATTCCATGATATATTTGATTGCCTTGAATCACTTTCGACAGCGAGTTCTTTTTCTTTTGCATGGTCTGATCCCCTTTCTGTCCTGCCATCGTCAGGTGGGGTAGGGCAGCTCCCCACGACACCCTTGCGGGTGTTTCGGCTGTTATCCTTGAGATAATATAGCATGGTATATTTTGCATAGCTTGAATTTGAAACCGGGATGATCTTGTATGAATTCTGTAGCAAATTCAATGGCTTCGTCTTCGGTATCAAAGGTTGTATGCCAAGATTGTGTAGTATCGTCTTTAAATACATGGACTTCGTATCGATCAATCTCGTAACAGTCAATAGAGTTTCTCATGCGTATTTCCTTTCTTATCGATTGTGCTGTAAGCACCATTCTTCGGCTTCGGCGTAGGTAGTGAATTCATTCTCGTTCAACTCCCACTCGCCATCTTCTAATGCCTCGTTGACTTCTTCTTCGTAAAAAATAACGTAGCAGCTGTCGACGAAACCTCTCTTTCTTTCGAATTCTTCGGGGTGGATTCTGACGATACCGTAGCCGCCTACGATTGCTTCTAATTCCATGTTATTCTCCTTTCTGAGAGCGGAATCGGTTCCGCTTTATGATTGTGCTACCTTGGGTGCGGCCTTCTTGTGCTATGCCCAGAATACTTTGAAATATTCGGTAAAATACTCTGTAGCCGTTTCGTTTTCATCAAACTGGTAGTGTTTATCGAATTTTTCGGCACACTTCATAATATGACTCTCCCATTTTTTGATCATTTTCTTGATTTTAGGTAAATAGTCAGCTTTGAAAAGGCGCTCAGCTTCATCATCCCACTCAGGCAACGTATCGCCGTATTCCTCGAATTCGTCCATTTCAGCTGATTCTATGATTTCGCGATAAGTTCTCGGACTGGACGATACAGAAAAAACATGTTTATTTCTATCATATGTGATATCACTGAAAAGCGAGTCACGCCAACTCTCCAATGAATTTTCAAATGCTTCTGCCCATGTTATTTTTTCTGACATTTTGATCTCCTTTCTTATCTAATGTGCTGTAAGCACCATTCTTCGGCTTCTTCGTAGGATGGGAATTCGTTTTCATTCAATTCCCATTCGCCATCTTGGAACGCATGGTTGACTTCTTCTTCGTAAAGAATGACGTAGCAGCTATCAACGAATCCTCTTTTTCTTTCAAATTCCTCGGGGTGGATTCTAACGATACCGTACCCGCCTACGATTGCTTTGCCGGAATACATGTGGTTCTCCTTTCATTAATTGATGTATTTTATAACTGGCTCATATCATCCTCAATAAACCATGAGTCATCATAATCGATATCGTCGGGAGGAAGTATCGGGTCATCGTTCCAATGATAATTGCCTAATTTAGTTGTTGAAGGAACTCTCAGAACAATAAATATACCAATTCTTACTTGTAATGCCCTGAAGAAAAAAGGCTATCAGGTTGAATTACATATAGTATCCGTAAAAAAAGAAATATCTTTTGCTAGTACAGTTTTGCGCTATGAAATGTTACTTTCTCAAGGAGGAATTCCTGCTCAAGGAGTGCGAGCTCTTCGTAATACTGTTCCTCCGCTTTAGAGATAACAGCACTCCTGGTTTCTTCGGCGGTATTGGCAATCTTCTGAGACCGCTGTTCATATTCCTCAAAACCAATATCAGCGGAATTTGCAAGATCCTCAGCTGCCGTTGCAACAACGCCTTGCTTCGCTTGCTCAATCGCCAGTTCCTGATCGGACAGTTCGTGCATCTTCTGAAACAGCTCGTTCAGCCTCTGAATCTCTGAGTCGGTTAACTGACGCCGCTCATCTGTCGCTAAGGCACATATTTCGGTGATTTCCTTTTGAACACTGTCAATATTATCGGCAATTTCCTGCTTCTTTTCCGAAGATATCAGGATATTCTCATTAAAGCCGTCAAGAATACTGCCTGCCCCATCAATTTTACTCATGAATTCGCTGAACTTTCCGCCGATTTCATCATAAGACTTGCCAAGTGCTTCGTTAGTTTCATTCAGCGTAGACTGTGACTCTTCCAATGATTATTTCATCAGAGGATGTTACATTCTTATCGCCGACCAGCAACTGATCAGTTTCATGAACATTGACTCCAGAAAGGATTGTCCGAATCCATAGCTTCCCACGCATGACCTTCTTACAGCAGAACAAAGTCACGGTTTTGTGATTTGTCATCATTTCAACCAACTCCTTGGTATAGCAGCCCTGTGCTGAACAGATCCTGCACAAAGATGTCGTACATCACGCGCCTTTTCTGAAGGTCCATTTTCGAGGGATCAACCTTTGCAAAGGTAACGCTGTGCCCATCTGTAGTCTCTGACGTAACTCCCGATGGAATATTGCTGTATTCCTGATCATACGAGTAGACTGTCATAATCTTCCTTCGGCACATACGAACCGTCGGCGACGTTTACGATGTGAACGGTATCGTCTGCGGTCAGCTTCTCGTTCAGCTGGTCGAAGGTCAGAGCTTCGTCTCCGAAGAAACAAAGCGGTCACAACCCCCTTTAATTTCGTTTAATTTAGCATTTTATGAATTATCCGAGTAACTTTACCCTCGCGTCGTAAAATCGCACACAGGGCAAAATAAAGCTAAAGTATTTCAAAATCAACTTCTTCACAAATCTCTATCAGTGACTTATTGTTAATCACTTTATCAGAAAGCAAGATGTCAACGTCAGAATAGCAGCCGGTATAGTCGCCATATCCAAGCTCTATTTTTTTATGATTCCATGGATTGATTAATCCGGGCTTACCCTGATACTCGAACGCAATATCATGCAAACAAGACCTGATTTCCGCTTTCAAATCTTTTAGTTTCATAGTATATCGGCGTGCTCCTTCCTTTCTTGATCTGTTAGGTTATCAGTTGTACGAATCGGGTCTTTTTCCCCATCTACCCATTGATAATAGTGGTGGTGTTCACCGTTGTTACCGTACTGATGAGTTCCCGGCAAAGCATGATGGCTGGAATGAATCTGAACACTCATGTCCCCATTCTCATTATAAATTGTTCTATTAATCTGAATATGTTGTCCTTGTGATTTCTCTTCACGGGTCTCAATAACAGCAAAGGGCTTATAATGTGCAGGGGTTTTGAAATGACTAGATCGCCCAGTCCAGTCATCAGTGATTCGTATTGTACCATCATTATTATACTGATATTTGGTGTATTTTTCAAGCTCTCTTTTACTTCCTTGAACAGCTTTTTGCGATACACTTTTATTAAATCCAACTGATCGAACACGGGAAGTATCTTTTTGTAGATTCGTTTTTTTGCAAAACGATGCTAAGTCTTCCTCTTGTCGTTTCAATTTTGCAGACTGAACATCAAACTCTCTTTACTGTAAGCAACGCCGTCTTTGTCAGTCGTTACGAAGCCAATGTAACTTGAGTCGGAGCAATTTGCGTCCGTATAAAACGAAAATCTCGCACCTTCAAGAGAATAAGCACTGTTGCTATCAGTTACATCTCTTTGATTTCTTTCTGTACTTTAGACAACGTTTAGGAAGATTCATTCCTCTATCAAAGAATCGAAGGCGAGTGAGTCAAGGATTAAGCGTCAGCGCACGGCGCAGACAAGAACAGTCCAGCGGACTGTACTTAACGAGAGCGTAGGCGCGACTTCAGTAAGAAGGTGACGCTCCGAAGACGGGCCAGGGGATGACCGAAAGATCGGGCGGAAATCGTCTCTGCCATATTGAACAAGAACCCCGATGAACAGTGCGTTTATCGGGGTTCTCTTTATGCTTGGCAACATTTCGGCAACATTTTTTAAGTTTTTTCAAAGATTTCAAGCGTTTCGCCCATTATGACTAGCAAAGTGCGAAACGATCGGAATCGAAGGCGAGCGTGCCGTCGCCGCTCGCAGCGCTCGGGGAGACCGCTTCTGTCGGTGAACCCTTGACCTTGTGCGGCTTCTCCTCTCTCAAATAACGCAGGGACTTTTGAGTCCCCCGCATAAAGCCGCTCTATTTGATCGACCGGAGCGCCTTTGCGCGGAAGGCGGTGTATTTCTTTTCCGGTATCGGCAGCTCGGCGCCGTCAGAGAGCGTCACCTTGAATCGGCGGATGTTGCGGATATACAGGGGATTGACAAGGTAGCTCTGGTGGCACCGCAGGAACAGATGACCGTAATGCTTTTCCAGCGCTGTGACCGTCGCCGTCACCTCGATCTCTCCGCTGTCCGTGACAAGAATGCTGTGCTTTGCGCCGTGCGCCGCTTCGATGCGGATGACGGTGTCAGAGAGGATAAAGTAATCCGAGCGGTCGAGTCCGTGAAAATGGATCCGTTCGCCGCTGCGGTTCAGAGCGGACTTCGTCCGGTACACCTCATGGAAGTTGTTGGGATAGATCACATCGTCAGCGTGCTTCTCGTGAGGGTTGGAGATGTGACAGAGCAGAATGCGCGGGTGCTTTTCCTTGTTCCCCTGTTCATCCTCGATGACGCGCTCACACCATGTCATCAGCAATCGCTGATACAGGGTGATATCCTCGCGGTCGGGATAGTGGGTCGTGACCGGGCAGCTGAGCATCACGTCACAGAAGGACGGATGTGAGGAGGTATGCATGACCTCCATGTTCCCGAGAGAGAAATGCAGGCTGTGCTCCTCGGAATTCCAGATGCGGATCATCTCTTCTCTGCCGCGGATGAATTGACCCTCTGCGGGACCGTACCACAGGGCGTCGTCATCCATATGCAGCAAAAACGGCATGTAATCGTTGTCGTAGTATTTCATGATAAGCTCGACCGAGAGATCGGCGATATGCTGTTGGTTCATCATGTGCTCCTTGTGTGTGGGATCGATCCCAGTATATCATGATATACGGATCGATTCAAGCTGATTTCTCCGATTTACAAGTCGAATCCGAAATGCTTCTTACAGATATCAGGTGACTCCTTCACTTTGGCGGCGCGATCGGTCTGTCTGCCGAGAGGTCGGTTTTGATGATCGCATAGGCTGTCTGGCTCGGGACTGCCGCGTCGGCAAGGGGCATTTGAGAAAAAATAATCCTCGGTTGCATAGTTTTATGCAACTTTTCTTTTTTTCTCGGCATAAGTGAATGGAGTACCATTTAATCATAAAAAAGGAGAATTGCACATGAGTATTGCAAGTGAAATCACCAGAATCCGGAACAATATCGCCTCTGCCTACGAAGGGCTGGAGGAAAAAGGGGCGTCCGTTCCCGAAACGCAGAACAGCGCGAATCTGAGAAGCACGATCAACAGCATCCCCGATCTGTCGGATCAGATACCCGAATCGCTGAACGATCTGACGGACGGCTCGATCGCGATACGTTCGGTCATCACCGCTTCATTACCTCCCGAGACGGACACCTCAGCGCATCCGACCCCCTGCCTGTGGCTTTATAACGGCAGTGTCTGGTATGTATACGCAGATGAAACGACTTCTTCGGGCGGCGTGGTTCAGCACCATTACAGCTCGGTCAAGCTCGGTACAGCTCAGGAATTGGGCGCCAAAGCCGATCAGACCGCTGTTGAGGACATCAAAGCATACATCGGCTATACCGACGGCGATATCCTCGGCTTACAGGCGGACTTTGAGAACAGTGTATTCACACGGCTTGCGGGGGCTGTCGGCAAGACGGCGGGGTCTGACTTCGATGCTTATCCGATGTTCGGCAACCGCCGCCGCTGCAACGTTGAAGCTAACGGCAACATCAGAGCCTACTACGGAGATTCCGGCTATTATGAGGACGGCAACGGCGGTCAGGTCATGGTCTATCAGCCCGCGTTTTTCTATAAAGTCGTCCCGCTGAAGCTGGAGAAGAACGCCGCGGGGCTCGGATACCATATCCGCAAGGCAAACTACTACGTCAGCGCGACGCCGAAGCCGGGCTTCAAGCGTCATCCGCTGTTCTATGATGAACAGGGAAATGAGATCGATTACGTTCTGCTGTCGGCGTATGAGGGCAGTATGTTCGATGTTTCCGAAACAGCATACGTCAACGATTCCGTCGATACCGTCACATACGGGGCGGGCGACCTTCTCTGCTCTGTCGCAGGCAAAAAGCCTATCAGCGGCAAGCTGACCGGCATCGGAACAAAAGCAAATCTTGAGACGATGGCGAACAATTACGGCAGCGGCTGGCATCTGGATACGATCAAGTCGGTATCCGCAAATCAGCTGTTGATGATGATCGAACTCGGGACGCTGAACACGCAGACAGCTATCGGTCAGGGCGTTGTGAATCAGTCCGGTTCGAGCAACGCCTCGTCCCTTACCGGTTCAACATCTGCCCTCGGCAGCGCAACCGGTATGGCGTCGCAAACGACAGCAGAATCAGCGGGAACGGAAACCGTCAATACAACAAACGGCAAGCTGTCCGTCAGCTACAGAGGCGTCGAAAACCCGTGGGGCAATATCTGGAAGCACGTCAACGGGATCAACATTTGGGGCGACGGAACCATGGGCGGCGGTCAGATCTACATTGCCGACGGCTTCACCTTCAATGAAAGCAGCAGCGCCGATCCGTATCGGGCAACCGGGATCAGCATCGCAAACAGCAACGGATATATTTCTGCTTTCGGTTATGGCGATGAAGAGTTCGACTGGCTTCTGGTGCCTTCTGAGTGCGGCGGAAACAGTTCGCTTCCCGTCGGTGATTATTGTTATGTAACATCCGGTCTGAACGGTTACAGAATCGTTCATTGGGGCGGTCTTTGGAATAGTGGTGATTATGCAGGAGGATGCGGTTGGAGATGTACCGGCTTTTTGGGTAATCGTGATTCTTACTTCGGCGGTCGGCTGCTGTATATTCCTCAATAAGAAAGGCGGTTCAATATGATTGATTACGAAAGAGTCAGAAGTACGGTCAGACCGGAGACGGTCAGGATCGACGAGTATTCCGTTTGGATCAATACGGAGATCTCCGAGATCGAAGGCGAGCAGACAGAGTATGAGTACCGCATGATCCGGTACACAAAGGATGAGTATATCAAGCTGATGGCGGAGAAGAACGCCGAGCTGGAAAGCCAGCTGACGGATACCCAGCTCGCTCTTTGCGATGTATACGAGATGATCGGAGGCGAATGAGATGGCAAAAGTGTACGCAGACCTTATCAGAAAAGGCAGAAAGACCATTGATGATGTTCCCGAGCGTCTGAGAGCCGCGGTTCAGAGGATGCTGGACGACAGAGGTGATTGAGGTGGATTACTTGATCGCTGTGCTGACCGGAGGCGTCGCTGTCGCCGTTATCGAAGCGGTCCGGGAATGGCTGCGCTGGCGTCGGGAACGCAGGGCGCAGCGGGAGGACGCGGAAGTGCTGAACATCGAACGGCGGCTGAATAATCTGGAGACCCTGAACGCCGCGCAGATCGAAGCGCTGAAATACATCCTCTATGACAGGATACGCTATCTCGGTCAGGAATACATCGCCGCCGGCGAGATCGATTTTGACGACCGCAGGATCCTCAACAGCATGCACGCGGTCTATCATAACGGACTGCAAGGCAACGGTGATCTGGATAACCTGATGAATGAGGTCAACGCCCTCAGGCTGAAAACTGACTGACACAGGCGCTCGGATCGGGCGGAAAAAGCACAAAAAATGAGCAGATGACCCGGAAGAAACAGGTCGTCTGCTCTTTTTTATGTACGGTAATGTTTCAGCGAATCAACTTCGGACGTTACAGGGCGTCGATCGCGGCGATCAGCGGCGCGATCACCTGCTTCTTGCGGCTGACGACGCCGGGCAGGAAGACGCTGTCCTTCTTCGGCTCGCACTTGAACGCGTTCTGCACGACGGTATGCGCGTTCTGTCCGACGAACAGCAGCTCGGTGCTTTCGTGGATGATATTGGTGAGCATGACGAACAGCATGTCCACACCGGAATTCGGCAGCAGCTTTTCGATATACGGCAGGACCTTATGCTTGACCTTGTCCAGCTCCTTTTCGCTGACGCTCGTCACCTGTGCGACCTTGATGGAGGAAGCGGCGGCGTTGAAGCGCTTGCAGTCGATATTGAAGATCTCGTCCGCAGTCTTCTTGCCCAGACGGGAGCCCGCGTTGAACATCGCCATCGCATAGTCCTTGATCTTGATGCCGGCGATCTCCGCCAGCTGACGCGCGATGCTCTCGTCGATCGGCGTGCAGGTGGGGGAGCGGAACATCAGGGTGTCGGAGAGGATCGCGGAGCACAGCAGACCGGCGATGGTCGGCTCGATCTCAATGCCGTGCTCGCGGTACATCATCGTCACGATGGTCGCGGTACAGCCCAGCGGCTGGGCGCGGAAAAAGATGGGATTGATGGTTTCGACGGAGTCGATGCGGTGGTGGTCGATGACCTCGATGACCTCCGCGCTCTGGATGCCGTCGACCGCCTGACCCTTTTCATTGTGGTCGACAAGGATGACCTGCTGACGGTCGATATCCAGCAGATTGCGCTGGGACATCATGCCGACATAGCAGTCGTCGGCGTCCAGCACCGGGAAGTAGCGGATGCGCAGCTTGGAGACCGTCGATTTGACGTCGGTGACCAGCTCGTCGGTATTGAACGCGATGATGCCGCTTTTGCGCATGATATGGCTGACCGGCATCGCGTGGGTGATCAGCTTGGCACAGGTGTACATGTCCATCGGAGAAACGATGATCATACAGCCGGCTTCCTCTGCCCTTTTGCGGATCGCGGGGGTGACCCTTGCGGCGACGCAGACCACGATACAGCTTGCGCCGCGCTCGATCGCGTGCTTCTGGATCTCGGTGTTGCTGCCGACGATCACCAGATCGCCCTCCGAAACGGAGTCCTCGATCACGGTGGGGTGGAAGGCCGCGACGACGACCTTGCCCTTGACGAATTTTGCCTCGGGATCGCCGACGATGATCTCGCCCCACAGCGTCTGACAGATGTTGAGGAAGGGGGTGTTCGCCTTGGACAGCGCCCGGGGATCCTGATCCTCCATATAGAAGCGCGCCTGATCGCCGAGGGTGATGATGCCCTTGACCTTGCCGCGCTTGGTGATGACGGGGAGGCTCTGGATATTGTTGTCGCGCATATGCTCCCACGCTCTGCGCAGGGATATCTGCGGAGAGATTCCCGCGACCTCGCGGAACTGGACGTCGGAGATGCGCGGCTCAAGCGAGGTGATCAGCTCGGGCGGCTCCACGCCGAATTTGTCGAGGACAAACTGCGTTTCGTTGTTGATGTCGCCCGCCCGGCAGGGAACGTAGTTTTCGCCTGTCAAGGCGCGCTTCAATGCCGCGTAGCTGATGGCGGAGCAGATGGAATCGGTGTCGGGATTCTTATGTCCGATGACGATAACGGATTTCATTTCGCGGTTCCTCCTTCGTCGGAAAATCATATGGATGATCGGCGTTTGTCTGTTATTCTGATTTTACCATACGCACGGGGATAAAGCAATTGAAAAGCAGATTTTCGGGCCTTTATATCTCACAAGATTTCTGCGCGGTTTTTATCGACGCTCCGGACAGATGTGTCCGGAGCGTTGGGCTCGGTTATCAGAGATAGTGCGCTCTGAGCTCGTCGGCGGACCTTGCCGAGAGATAGGCGGGGGCGATATCCAGCAGCGTTTTTGCACCGCTGATACCGTCGGCGTTCATGCGGTAAGCCGCTCTGGCGCATGCCGCCAGCACGGAGCCGGTGAACTCGGGATTGGAGTCCAGCGTGAGCTTGTATTCGATCACCTGATTGACCCCGTTGCTTGTCGTGCCGCTGTGGATCACGGAGCCGCCGTGAGGCAGACCGCTGTGGTCGCGCTTCATCTCCTCTGCCGTGATGAAATGCACAGTGGTGTCGTAGTCGGCAAAGTAGTTGGGCATGGTCTTGATCGCGTTCTCGATCGCCGCCTTGTCGGCGCCCTCTTCGGCGACGACAAAGCATTCGCGGGTGTGCTTTTCGCGGGTGGTCAGCGCAGGGTTGGAGCCGCTTCTGACCGCGTCGAGCGCCGCTTCGACGGGAATGGTGTACTGACGCGCGTCGATAACGCCCTCAATGCGGCGGACGGCGTCGGAGTGTCCCTGACTGACGCCCTTGCCCCAGAAGGTGTACGCCTGACCGTTCGGCAGGATCGCGTCGGCATAGACGCGGTTGAGAGAGAACATGCCGGGATCCCAGCCCGCGGAAATGATGCCGACCTTGCCGGCAGCCTTAGCGGCGGCGTCGACGTTCGCAAAATGCTCGGGGATCCGCGCGTGGGTGTCAAAGCTGTCGATCACGTTGTACATCGCGGCGAATTTCGGCGTCATGGCAGGCAGGTCGGTCGCGGAGCCGCCGCAGATGACCAGCACATCGATGTCGTCCCTTCCCGCCTCCAGCTCTGCCTGTGAGCGGACGGGAACGCCTTCGGTCGCGATCTTCAGCGCCGCCGGATCGCGCCGGGTATAAACGCCGGTGAGCGTCAGGTCGTCGTTTTGCTTGATGGCGGCTTCGACGCCTCTGCCGAGGTTGCCGTAGCCGAGGATTCCGATTCTGATAGTCATAAAAATACCTCCCGGATAGGATTGATTACGTCAGCATTTTACCATCACGGCGATTTGATGTCAACCTTATCCGCCGACTTTGACGCCGCAAAAGATGCTTCTCTGTGCGACAAAACAACCTTTTTCTTGACACGTGGGGTATTCGGTAGTATTATTATGCTGTATTGTTGTAATATGGATATTTATGTGCATACGCCGTTTTACGCGGCTGTATCGCGGTTATCCTGTATTCCTTGTGATACACGGCGTTGCTGCCGTTTTCACAGAAAGTGAGTCAAACAATGGCAGATATTTTTGAGAAGTGCTTTGAATTTACCGCGGTTGAGGAGATCAAGGAAAAGGGTGTATACCCTTATTTTCATGCGCTCCAGAGTCGTCAGGACGTCGAGGTCATCATGGAAGGCAAGCGCCGGATCATGCTCGGCTCCAACAATTACCTCGGACTGACGACCCATCCCGACGTCATCGAAGCAGGCGTCAAGGCGATCGAGAAATACGGCTCCGGCTGTTCCGGTTCACGCTTCCTCAACGGCACGCTGGATCTGCATCTGCAGCTCGAGCATGAGCTTGCCGAATTTCTGGGCAAGGACGAGGTCGTGACCTTCTCCACCGGCTTCCAGTCGAACCTCGGCATCATCAGCGCGATCGTCGGCAGACATGATTACGTCATCTGCGACCGTGAGAACCACGCGAGCATCTACGACGGCTGCAAGCTCAGCTTCGGCAGGATGCTGCGCTATAAGCATGCCGATATGGAGGATCTCGAGAAACAGCTGCAGAGCGTTCCCGAATCAGCGGGCATCCTGATCGTGACCGACGGCGTGTTCAGCATGGGCGGCGATATCGCGAAGCTCCCCGAGATCGTGGAGCTGGCAAAGAAATACGGCGCCCGCGTCATGGTTGACGACGCGCACGGACTCGGCGTGATCGGCAAGGGCGGCAGAGGCACCGCCAGCTATTTCGGACTTGAGGACGAGGTGGACATCTATATGGGCACCTTCTCCAAGTCCCTCGCGTCCCTCGGCGGCTATATGGCGGCAAGCGAGCGGGTCGCGAATTTCGTGCGCCACAGCTCCCGTCCGTTCATCTTCTCCGCGTCCATCACGCCCGCAAGCTGCGCCACCGCGCTTGCCGCGCTGAAGGTCCTGCGCGAGCATCCCGAATTACCCGACAATCTGCAGGCGATCTCCGCGAGAGCGAGAAAAGGCCTGCTGGATAACGGCATCAAGATCCGCATGAGCGATACGCCGATCATCCCGATCTACACATGGGAGCCCGAGGCGACGCTCATCCGCGCGAAGCAGCTGTATGAGGCGGGCGTGTATGTCAACACCGTGCTGCCTCCCGCGACAGCGCCGACCGAGTGCCTCCTGCGTACCAGCTACATGGCGACCCATACCGAGGCGCTGGTGGACGAGGCGGTCGGGATCATCGCCGAAGTGCTCAGCCACCCGATCGAGCTGTGATGGAAAAGATCGCGATCGTGACCGGCGCATCCGGCGGCATCGGCAGAGAAGCGGCGGCGATCCTCAGAGACAGGGGCTGTACCGTCTACGATTTCAGCCGCAGCGATAAGCCGCAGGACGGCGTCAGGCATATCCCGTGCGATGTGACCGACGAGGCCTCCGTCAGGGCGGCGGTCGACGCGGTCATCGGCGAAAGCGGACGGGTGGATATCCTTGTCTGCTGTGCCGGGATGGGCATCAGCGGCGCGGTGGAATTCACCGATCCCGCCGACAGCTACCGTCAGATAGACGTCAACCTGTTCGGCACGGACAGAGCCGTCCGCGCGGTGCTTCCGTATATGCGCAGACAGCGCAGCGGCAGGCTGGTGATGACCTCCTCTGTCGCGGGCGTCACGCCGATCCCGTTCCAGACATGGTATTCCGCCAGCAAGGCGGCGATCATCAGCTATTCGATGGCGCTCATGAATGAGGTGCGCCCCTATCACGTCGGCGTAGCGGTGGTCATGCCCGGAGATATCAAGACCGGCTTTACGGCGGCGCGCAGGAAATCCGCCGCGGGCAACGACGAATATTCCGGCCGTATCGAGCGTTCCGTCAGCAAGATGGAAAAGGACGAGCAGAACGGACTTCCCGCGTCCTACGCCGGAAAGATCATCGCCAAGGCGGCGCTGAGAAAGCGTCCGAAGCCGCTGACCTCCACCGGCTTTGTTTACAGTCTGCTGTGTACGCTGGCAAAAATCATGCCGGCGCGTTTTGCGCAGTGGATCCTGTATCAGCTGTACGCGAAATAACGCAAAAACAACAGATCGATATCGAAGCAGCAGCGGTTCGCTTGACCGCTGCTTTTTTTGTTTTATAAGAAACTGCTCGTCTCTGATAAAGCAAGAACAAATCGATAGTGCCCGCCCGGTTTGCCGCTGAGGCGGCAACGGGCGATGGGGATTCGAAAGCGGACACACTTTCCTGCTGACTGACGGCAGACGAATTTAAATATGAATTTTTTGTAATATTGTTGCAAATAATCCGCGCTTAGGCTATAATGAATGTGTGTATCATCAACAAATCTGCCTCTTCTTTCGCACAGGCAGAAATAGTATACAGGGAGGAGTCAATATGTATTGCAACTCCTGCGGCTGCAGGATGGACGAAAACGACAGGTTTTGTCCCGCCTGCGGCGCAAAAAATGATACGTTACATACATCGGTATACGGATCGAAGGATGCGACACGGGAATATCACCCCGATCAGACCAAGGAATACGCGCCCGTAGACAGCGGCGCTGCCGCCAATGCGGCGGAGGACGAGGATTCCCATACGATGGTGCTGGACGGGTTCAACGCGTCCTATCAGGAGGATTTTGCCGAGCCCTTCAGTCCGCGCCGCGCGTATCCGCCGGAAAGCTACGGACCTCAGCCCGTACAGCCGCGCGGCTATGACGATCCTTTTGACCGGATGAGTCAGGCGGAGACCGGCGAATATGATTGGCAGGACACCGCGCCTTCCCCGTACAGACAGTACCGGAGGACGACTGCCGGCCGCAGGGTGCTGTCGATCCTTATGTGCCTGATGATGCTGCTGTTCGGCTTTTTTGCGATGGTGATCGGTTCTCTGCGGCTCGGACTGACAGAGGACAACATCCGCAAGGCTTACCAGAAGGGGACGCTCGCCGATCTGAGGCTCGAAACCGATCAGGGAGAACAGTCGCTCGGTCAGATATTCATGTCCAATGTCGTGGACGCGCAGACCAATCTGCCGATCACGCTTGACGGCAAAGCGGTGGACGCGATGCTGCGGACGTCGTTCATCAACAACTTCACGGAGAACCTCGTGGTGGATTTCACCCAGTTCTTCATCTTCGGAGAAAAGCCGAACCTGCTCAACAGCAGTGCGATCGTGGGATTCCTGAGATCCGTCGGCGGCGAGCTGAAAGAACAGATCGGGTACGCCTTGTCCGAAGCGGATATCGAATTCATCGGCAAGCGCATCGACGGCGGCGATCTCAGCTTCCTGAGCATTGACGGGAACGGAGGGTATTTCAAGCAGAAGTACGGCTTCAATCCCTATACGATCCCCTCGTTCTTTTCCGTCTGGGCGCTCGCGCTGTGCGGAGGACTCGCCCTGCTGTGCATGATCATGATTTTTGTGATCAACTACGGCAATTTCCCCGCGGGACTGTCGTTCAACGGCACGACGATGATCGTGTTCGGCGTCATCAATACGCTGATCGCGGGAGGGATGATGATCCTGTCCTATCTCAAGAACATCTTCCTGCTGTCCGATCTGCTGCGCAACCTCGCGATCGCGATGGGCGCGATCAGTATCGTGGTGCTGGTCGTCGGCATCGTCTTTTCCATCATCAAAACCATTCTCAGAAACAGAATCAGATATTAATACAGAAAAGGAGTATACCTATGGCAAACGATATCAATCTTATCAACAGCGTCGAAGAGGTCGAGGCATTGATCGCCGAGGAGGAAGCCAGGCAGGAGACCGCTTATTCCGAGATCGGCAAGCTTTACTATGTCAAGCACAGCACGGACTGTGAGGAGGATTTCAAGCCCTATATCGAAGAGCTTGCCTCCGGCGCCGCGAGGATCGAGGAATGCAAAAAGCGCATCCTGACCATCAAGGGCATCGGCACCTGTCCGAAGTGCGGCGCGTATACCAAGAGCACCAGCCTTTTCTGTACCGCCTGCGGCGCGCTTCTCAAGGAGGGCGCAGAGGTCCCGGCTCCGCCCAAGGAGACCGTTGCCTGCTCCCGCTGCGGCAGTGAGATGAAGAAGAATATGCGCTTCTGCACCGTTTGCGGCAATCCGCTGACCGCTCCCGAACAGCTCGCGGACGCGATCCCGCCGACAAGGATCTATGAGCCCGAAAAGGCTGACGCGCCGATCGAAGAGCCCGCCGCTCCCGCAGAGGTCGCCCCGGTACAGGAGACACCCGCTGTCGAGCCGGCCGCAGAGCCGGTCGCAGAGCCGGTCGTCACTCCGGCAGTTGAGCTGCCGGCGGTCGGTGAGCCTGTCCCGACAGCTCCCGCAGCGCCCAAGCCCGAGCCGGTCCGTGATCCCTACGCCGCTCCCGAGCCTTCCGTCATCTGTCCGATGTGCGGCAAGGTCAGCGCGCCCGGTATGCGCTTCTGCGTCGCGTGCGGCACCCGTCTGACAGAAGAGCCCGCGCCTGCGCCTGCACAGCAAAGCTACGCTGTCCGCCGCTGTCAGAACTGCGGACATATCTCCGCCAACCCCGCGATGCCGTTCTGCACCGAATGCGGCACGCGTCTTAACTGATCGCCAATACACACAAGGTATCCAAATAAATCATTATTCAGGGGGAACATCATGTCTGTCTATTGTCCTAACTGCGGAATGTCCAATGAAGAAACATCCAAATTCTGCATGAATTGCGGCACACCTCTGGCACAGCAGAGCAAGCCCGAGACGCCGTCCTACACCGAGCCGCCCGCACAGCCCGTTTCCTACGGCGATTCCTATCAGCAGACGCCTGCCGAGCCCTACGGCGGCTATCAGCAGCAGAACAGCTATCCTTACGCCGCTCCCGTTCAGCAGCAGGCGCCCGCGCAGTATGTGCCTCAGCCTGTTCAGAAGCCCAAGAAAAAGAAGGGCAAGACCGCAGCGGTGATCGTTGTCTCGCTGGTCGCGCTGTTATTGGTCGCCGCGGTCGTGCTGATCGTCGTTCTGCCGCTGACCGCGCACGTCGACGTTTTCGGTCTGCATCTGTTCGACAACAGTCCCAAGCAGGTCACCGAGCGCATGCTCAAGGGCGCGTATGTCGATTTCAACGCGAAAGAAGTCGTCGACTGTCTGTATGAGGCGCATTACGGCGCAGACGGCAATAAGGTCTCAGACAGCGATGTCCGGCAGCTGCAGTCCATGCTCGATATGATGAAAACGCAGATGACATCCGCGAACGCCACCATAAATTATGCGATCCTCGACGAATACTATGTCGACGACGCGAAATACAATGAGACCGTCGAAAAGATGAAGAAGGAAGGTACCGACACCTCCAAGATCGAGAAGATGCTGGAGGTCGATTTCAAGCTGGAGTCGAACGGTCAGAAATCCGACGCCCTGACCGCTTTGTGCATCAAGGCAGACGGCAAATGGTATGTCAGCGGATCCACCTTCACCCAAACGATGTCCCAACTGTAAGACAGGTTCATTGAGAACCGTGAACAACATATCGAAAGGATGAAAAAACTATGCCGAAATTCTGCCAGAACTGCGGCGCGATGGTCGAAGACAGCGCGTCGTTCTGCAACAACTGCGGCTCTCCGATGACTGCCGGTTATCCCGAGGATCCGGTCACGGTCAACGCACAGAGCAATCCCGCTCCCAACCCCTACACCTATCAGCCGACCCAGCAGCCCGCCTATCCCGCACAGCAGCCTGCCTATCCGCAGCAGTATCCCCAGCAGCAGTATCCCGCTCCTGCGCCCGCTCCCAGGAAGAAGGGCAAAAAGGTCGCCGTGATCATTATCGTATCGGTACTGGCGCTCCTGCTGATCGCCGCGACGGTGCTGATCGTCGTCCTTCCGCTTGTCGCGAACATCGATGTGTTCGGTCTGAAGCTGTTCGGCGGCGCGAAGGCGTCCACGCCCGAGGAGTGCATGAACAGCTTTATCGAGGCGCTCGCGGACGATAATACGGATAACATGCTCGACTGCATCTATGAGACCAAGTATTCCGAGCTGATGCGCTCGATCTTCAAGTCACAGCTGTCGACCGGCTCCGGCATGGGCGAGGGTCTGGACGAGATCCGCGCGCTCGGCAAGGACAACGTCAAAAAGATGGTGGTCATCACCGTCACCGATGAGCAGACGCTCAGCGATACAGAGGTCGCGAAGGTGAAGCAGACGCTGGCAGCGGCGACGATCCCGACCGATAAGATCGAGAAGGTCGAAAAAGCGAACGTTCATGTGCAGAACAACGTGAAAAACGAAAACACGGATACAGAGTTCTGTTTCGCGTATGCCGAGGGCAAATGGTATATCCTCGCGAGCGCGATGTCAGGCGGATTCTGATACCGTAATACAGCCGAAAAGCCGGGATCTCCCGGCTTTTTCTTTTGCGGTCGTCACAAAAGTATCAATCTTTTAATAATTGTTTACAAAGCAACAGATATAGTGTATGATTAGTCTGGTATGTTATGAAATACACAATATGTGTATTTGTACGGAAAATGAAAGGAACCGATTCGATTGGGTGATGACATGAAAAAAGTACTGATTATCGGCGCCGGTCCCGCGGGACTGACCGCCGCCTATGAGCTGCTGGATAAGAGCAAGGATTTCGAGGTGACCGTTCTTGAGGAGAGCGGCGTCTTCGGCGGTATCTCCCGTACCGTCAACTATAAGGGCAACCGTATGGATATGGGCGGACACCGCTTCTTCTCCAAGGTGCCCGAGGTCAACGAGTGGTGGGAGAAGATGCTCCCGACCCAAGGCGCGATGCCGTTCGACGATCGCGAGCTGGGACGCACCTCTACCGTCAAAGAGGGCGGTCCCGACCCCGAAAAGTCCGACCGCGTGATGCTCCGCCGCAACCGTCTGAGCCGTATCTTCTTCAACTCAAAATTCTTTGATTATCCCGTGACCCTGAAGTTCGACACCATCAAGAACATGGGCTTCGGCACCACCATGGTGGTCGGCTTCAGCTATCTCAAGACCGTTTTCCATAAGCGTGAGGAAAAATCCCTTGAGGATTTCTATATCAACCGTTTCGGCAAAAAGCTGTATTCCATGTTCTTCGAGAACTACACCGAGAACCTCTGGGGCAGACATCCGTCGGAGATCTCTCCCGAATGGGGCGCCCAGCGCGTCAAGGGGCTGTCCATCCGCGCGGTGCTCAAGGACATCTTCGGCAAGGCGTTCAACAAAAAGAACCGCAAGGTGGAGACCTCTCTGATCGAGGAATTCGCCTATCCGAAGCTCGGCCCCGGCGAGCTGTGGGAGCTGACCGCCGCCGACTTTGAAAAGATGGGCGGCACCATCATCAAGAATGCCAAGGTCACGAAGATCATCAAGGACAAGAACAACCGCGTGACCGGCCTTGTTTACGAAAAAGACGGCAAAGAGATCACTATCGACGGCGATTACGTTATTTCCTCGATGCCGGTCAAGGATCTGGTCGAGGGCATGAACGACGTCCCGAAGGACATCGCGGCGATCGCGTCCGGACTGCCGTACCGAGACTATATGACCGTCGGCGTGCTGATCCCGCACCTGAACCTTGAAAACAAAACAAAGACCAAGACCATGGGCAACATCGTTCCCGATAACTGGGTCTATGTCCACGACAGAAACGTCAAGATGGGACGCTTCCAGATCTACAACAACTGGTCGCCGTATATGGTCGAGAAGGTCGCCGACACCGTATGGATGGGTCTGGAATACTTCTGCAACGAGGGCGACGAGATGTGGAGCATGACGGACGAGGCTTTCGGACGCATGGGCATCAGTGAAATGGTCACCATGGGGCTGATCGACAAGGAATCCGATGTGCTCGACTTCCACGTAGAACGCGTCAAGAAGGCGTATCCCGCTTACTTCGATACCTACGAGCACATGGACGACCTCAGAGAATACCTCGATACCATCCCCAACCTTTTCTGCGTCGGCAGAAACGGTCAGCACCGCTATAACAACATCGACCATTCCATGTGCACCTCCTTCGAGACGGTCAGGGCGATCCTTGCCGGTTCTGCCGACAAGTCCGCGATCTGGAACGTCAACACCGAGAAGGAATACCACGAGGAAAGCAAGGAAAACTCCTGATTGCAGTGATCGGCAGGAGGCGGCGCCGATTGTGTGTCCGCCGTCCTGCCTGTTTATCGGGTGATTTTATAAGGAGTCATTATGAAACAGGAAACCAAACGCTCTCTGGAGATGATTTTCCATAAACTGTCCAAGCATCCGTTCCTATCCGTGACGGGCTTCTGTCTGCTGCTGTTCTTCTTCGGCTTCTGCGAAAGGACCAGCTTTATCGATGAAAGCTATATCTTCGCGGGGGCGGTGCTGATCGCGATCTTTGCCCTGCTGATCCTGTTCGGCAGGATCGGCGCCGACATGAAGGAAATGATCGTGATCTTCCTGACCGCGGCGGTGTTCACGGTGGGCGGACTGCTGATGATCTTTTACTACGACAACAGCCCCGCACTGATCCTGTGGCTGTCGCTGTTCCTGCTGGCTGTCATCTGTGCGCTGATGCGGATCACGGATACCCTGTCGGCGCGCAACTTCATCATTCTGATGATCGCGGCGGGCATCGTTCTGCGCTATGTTTACTGCCTGTACACCTCCTCGGGCGACAGACAGCACGACGTCGGCTACTTCAACTGGACATGGGGTCACGCGAACTATATCGAATACTGGTATAAAAACGGACTCAAGCTGCCGGACTTTGACGTGCGCAATATCTGGCAGTACTACCATCCTCCGCTCCATCACTGGCTGATGGCGCTGTTCCTCAGACTGCTGACGACCTTCGGCATGCAATACGAGACCGCCTGTCAGGCGCTCCAGTTCCTGCCGTTCCTCTGGTCCTCACTGTCGATGGCGGTCGTTTACCGCATCTTCCGCTGGGCCAATCTGAAAAAGACGCCGCTGGTGATCGCGGCGGCGATCGTATGCTTCCATCCGACCTTTGTGCTGATAGGCGGCTTCTTCAACAATGACACCCTGTGCGTACTGCTGATGCTGCTGTCGATCATGTTCGCGCTGAAGTGGTACCGCAAGCCGACCCTGCTCAATATCATCCCGATCGCGCTCAGCGTGGGTCTGGGAATGATGACAAAGCTCAGCGCGTGGATGGTCGCGCCCGCGATCGCGATCATATTCCTTTATGTGTTCATCAAGAATATCAAATCGTGGCTCAAATACATCGGTCAGTTCGCTGTGTTCGGCGCGATCAGCATCCCGCTGGGCATCTGGTGGCAGGTGCGCAACCTGATCGAGTTCAAGATCCCGCTGACCTACGTACCGTATCTGTCCGAGCAGGACGCCCAGTACTGCGGCAATATGCCTTTGACCGAAAGACTGTTTGACTTCGGAAACGGTCAGCTGTCCTTCGTCTATGACGCGTTCACCGATCCGAATTTCGGCGCGCCTTACAATGAGTACAATCCGACGATCGGTCTTATTAAAACATCGCTGTTCGGCGAGGGTCAGAACGGCATTTCGGATATCCATTTCCCGCAGATCGCGACCACCGGTCCCATCCTGTTCTGGATCGGCGTGATCCTGGCGATCCTGTGCACGGCGGCGTTCGTCATCATGATGATCAGCAAGAAGTCCGGCCTTGACGGAATCTCGCGGGTCTTCTTCGGCGTGCTGGCGGTGACGATGCTCGGCAGCTACTATCTGTTCTGCTTCAAATTCCCGTTCACCTGCACGATGAACATCCGCTATTGCGTCCCGCTGATACCGCTGTTCGCGATGGGACTGGGATTGCTGCTGCAGCGCTTCAACGGCGATTCCGTCGGGGAAAAGGTACTGCGGTACGGGACGTATGTTCTGGCTGCGGCGTTTGCCGTGATGACCTGCATCGTTTATTCCCAGCTTGCCGTGCCTGTCCCCCAGGCAGCTGCCGTATAAATCAATTGAATCAGAATAACAGACCGACGCCCGCTGCCGTGATGACAGCGGGCGCCGATGCGTTATGGGAGAGTCGGACTGTTAATTAACAGCCGCAGCCGCAGTCGTTACCGCAGCCATTGTTGCAGCCGCTGTTGTTGTTGCCGCAGCAAGCCCACAGAACGATCAGAAGAATGATGATTCCGCAGCAGCTGCTGCCGCCGAATAAACCGTTATTGTTACACATATTGTATAGCCTCCTTTCGCTTACACCTTATACTATGCGCAGGCGGGGGAGTGGTGACAGCGATTTTCATCTGCTGTTCCTCGGATCGCGGGATCCCGAAAGCGGGCGGTCCGCGCTCCCGCCGGACAGGGAAGCCGCGATCCGCCGTAAAAAAGGATTGACAAATGCAGGTGTTTTGTGCTAATATAGTCAATTGTGGGAGACTGTGCCGGGGCACAGAATTCTCTCCGTCAAAATGTGCTAAAAAGTCAGATTCCATCGGATTTATTCGTGCATTTTGCCGTTCGTCACTTTAGTGTGATAAACACTTCGGGCTTTGCTTTCAGCTCTTTGTGTTTTTCATAAATCGCGGCACGCGGATTTTTTCGCCGCCGCAGTTCAATTCTTTATCTTTCTTTGAAAGGAGGAAAACTATGCCAACCTTTAATCAGCTGGTTCGTAAGGGCAGACAGGTATCTGAGAAGAAGGCGAAGGCTCCCGCTCTCTTAAAGGGCTGGAACTCTCAGAAGAATCGTGCGATCGATCAGACTTCTCCCCAGAAGCGCGGTGTTTGTACCGCCGTCAAGACCGCAACCCCCAAAAAGCCTAACTCGGCACTGCGTAAGATCGCCAGAGTACGTCTTTCTAACGGTATTGAGGTCAGTTCCTATATCCCGGGCGTCGGCCACAACCTGCAGGAGCACTCCGTTGTTCTGATCCGCGGCGGTCGTGTAAAAGACCTCCCCGGTGTGCGTTACCACATCATCCGCGGTACCCTGGATACTCAGGGTGTCAACGGTCGTATGCAGGCCAGATCAAAGTACGGCGCTAAGCGTCCGAAGAAAAAATAAGGAATTGACAACTCAGAGAAATTGAATTTCTTGTTCTGTAATTGTAACAGAGTTCATATATGCTGACCTCTGTGCATTACGGGAGTTTGTCACTTTCGAGTACCAGTGATTTCTCATTTATTGTGAAGGAGGGAAGTAAAGATGCCCAGAAGAGGTCAGATCGCAAAACGTGATGTTTTGCCGGATCCGGTTTATAATTCAAAGCTCGTTACTCGTCTGATCAACAATATCATGCTCGACGGTAAGAAGGGTGTCGCCCAGAAGATCGTTTACGGCGCATTTGATATTATTGCTGATAAGACCGGTAAGGACGCTCTGGAGGTATTCGAGCAGGCGATGGATAACGTCATGCCCGAGCTGGAGGTCAAGGCTCGCCGTGTCGGCGGCGCCACCTATCAGGTACCGATCAAGGTCAGAGAAGCCAGAAAGCAGACTCTCGGACTTCGTTGGTTAACCAATTATTCCAGAGCGCGTTCCGAGCGCACCATGAAGGAAAGACTTGCCGGTGAGATCCTTGACGCAGTCAACGGCGCGGGCGGCGCGTTCAAGAAACGCGAAGACACCCACAAGATGGCTGAAGCTAACAAGGCGTTTGCTCACTACAGCTGGTAATCAGAAGCGCCGAGCGCCGGAGCCTTTCAATAACGACGGGCGAGACGAAACCGCGCGAAGGACTCAGCGAGTCCGCAGAGCGGTTGCTCGAGCAGGAGTTATTGAAAGAGCAGCGCAGGCGAGCGAGGCGTGACACAGAAGCGCCGGGATAACAACGGTCGAACCGGGATCATCGGCGCACTCTGCCGACTGCGGTCGGCAAAAACACTTGCCTGCGGGCGAGTACAGGTATATGAAGTTTTAGATGAATCGCGTATATGTTGATACGCACCACATTGAAGGAGGATATTATGCCCAGGCAGGTATCGCTTGAAATGACAAGAAACATCGGCATCATGGCTCATATCGATGCCGGTAAGACAACAACAACCGAGCGTATCCTTTACTATACAGGTATCAACCACAAAATCGGCGAGACCCACGACGGCGCCTCGACGATGGACTGGATGGAGCAGGAAAAGGAGAGAGGTATCACCATCACCTCCGCTGCTACCACCTGTTTCTGGAAGGATAACCGCATCAATATCATCGACACCCCCGGACACGTCGACTTCACTGTAGAGGTTGAGCGTTCTCTGCGCGTTCTGGACGGTTCCGTAACCGTTCTCTGCGCAAAGGGCGGCGTCGAGCCCCAGTCCGAGACCGTTTGGCGTCAGGCGGATAACTACAAGGTTCCGCGTATGGTTTACGTCAACAAGATGGATATCACGGGCGCAGATTTCTATCACGTGCTTCAGATGATGCACGACAGACTCAAGTGCAACGCAGTTCCGATCCAGCTTCCGATCGGCTTCGAGGATACCTTTACCGGTATCGTTGACCTCGTAGAGATGACCGCCGAGACCTACACCGGTCCCAACGGCGAGAAGCGCGAGACCATCGAGATCCCCGAGGATATGAAGGATCTGGCGCAGGAGTACCACGATAAGCTGATCGAGTCCGTCGCCGAAACATCCGAAGAGCTGATGGACAAGTATTTCTCCGGCGAGGAGCTGACCGTTGACGAGATCAAGGCTGCTATCCGCAAGGCGACCATCGCTAACGAGATGGTTCCCGTTTGCTGCGGTACCTCTTACCGCAACAAGGGCGTTCAGAAGCTGCTTGACGCGATCGTCGACTATATGCCCGCTCCCACCGATATTCCCGCCATCAAGGGCGAGGACGTAGAAACAGGGGAAGAGGTTGAGCGCCACGCCAGCGATGACGAGCCGTTCTCCGCTCTCGCGTTCAAGATCGCGACAGACCCCTATGTCGGTAAGCTCTGCTTCTTCCGCGTTTACTCCGGTAAGGTCGAGAAGGGCACCGCGGTGTTCAACTCCACTAAGGGCAAGCACGAGCGTATCGGCAGAATCCTTCAGATGCACGCCAACGACAGAAAGGATATCGAGGTCTGCTACGCAGGCGATATCGCTGCCGCTGTCGGTCTGAAGAACACCACCACCGGCGACACCCTCTGTGACGAGAATAACCCCGTTATCCTCGAGTCCATGGAGTTCCCGGAGCCGGTTATCAAGGTCGCTATCGAACCCAAGACCAAGGCAGGTCAGGAGAAGATGGGTATCGCCCTCGCAAAGCTCGCCGAGGAAGACCCCACCTTCAAGGCTTACACCGATGAGGAAACAGGCCAGACCATCATCGCCGGTATGGGTGAGCTTCACCTTGAGATCATTGTAGACAGACTTCTCCGTGAGTTTAAGGTAGAGGCTAACATCGGTAAGCCCCAGGTCGCGTATAAGGAGACCATCCGCCGTGAAGCGGACGTCGACCAGAAATACGCCCGCCAGTCCGGCGGTAAGGGTCAGTACGGTCACGTCAAGCTCCGTATCTCTCCCAACCCCACCAAGGGCTACGAGTTCGTCAACTCCGTTGTCGGCGGCGCGATCCCGAAGGAATATATCCCTGCTGTTGACGCAGGTATCCAGGGCGCGATGCTCTCCGGCGTATTGGCCGGCTACAACGTAGTAGACGTCAAGGCCGAGGTTTATGACGGTTCCTACCACGAGGTCGACTCTTCCGAAATGGCATTCAAGATCGCCGGTTCCATGGCGTTCAAGGAAGCGATGAGAAAGGCGGATCCGGTCCTGCTCGAACCGATCATGAAGGTCAGCGTTGTTGTTCCCGAGGAGTACGCAGGTACCGTATTCGGTGACTTTAACGCCCGCCGCGGCACCGTTACCGGTCAGGAGATCGAAAACGGTACCGCCCGCATCTTCGCGAATGTTCCTCTCTCCAACATGTTCGGTTACGCGACCGACCTGCGTTCCAAGACACAGGGCCGCGGCAACTACGTTATGGAGCCCTCGCACCACGCAGAGGTTCCCAAGAACGTCGGTGAGGAGATCATGTCTGCAAGAAACAAGAAGGATTGATCGTACCTCGGGGACCCCGAAACGCCCCGCGTTTTGGGGAAAGGCGGAGCAGCGAAGCGATACAGGGAGGATTTTTTGAATCATCCCCCATGAGCGGAGCTTGTGACGCCGCCGGTGAGGAGATCATGTCTGCAAGAAATAAGAAGGACTGATCACATCCTTCGACCGCAATCGACACAACAGATTGATGGATCGGCAAAGATTCGGCACTAATTGTTGTGGAAATTTGCAAAAAACTATTGCAATTCACGAAAAGAATTGATAAAATAACCGTAAGCGTAAAAACATTTACCAATTAAAGGAGGATTTATCCCAATGGCAAGACAAAAGTTTGAAAGAAATAAGCCGCACGTAAACATCGGTACCATCGGTCACGTTGACCATGGTAAGACCACTCTGACTGCTGCTATCACAAAGGTTCTGAACTTCGGCGGTTCTGCTGACTTCGTTGATTATGCAAACATCGATAAGGCTCCCGAAGAGAGAGAGCGCGGTATCACAATCAACACCGCTCACGTTGAGTACGAGACCGCTAAGCGTCACTATGCTCACGTTGACTGCCCCGGCCATGCTGACTATGTCAAGAACATGATCACCGGTGCTGCTCAGATGGACGGCGCGATCCTGGTCGTTTCCGCTGCTGACGGTCCTATGCCCCAGACCCGTGAGCACATCCTGCTCTCCCGTCAGGTTGGCGTTCCCTATATCGTAGTATTCATGAACAAGACCGAC
>ONAS01000019.1 GCA_900315815.1 uncultured Eubacteriales bacterium | reverse complement strand
GCACAACTTTCTGCATCGTTTGGCGTAAGTTTGGCGTAAATGGCGTAAATCCGAGACATCGCAACTCTCGAAACCCGCATAAACACTGGGGTTTTGGGGCGTTACTTATCTAAGGATTTCATTGTCGGGAACAACAGAACATCCCTGATCGCTGCGGAGTTCGTCAGGAGCATGACCATTCTGTCGATGCCGTAGCCGATGCCGCCTGTGGGGGGCATGCCGATCTCGAGGGCGTTGAGGAAGTCCTCGTCGGTGGTGTTCGCTTCGTCGTCGCCCTTGGCGAGCAGCGCCTCCTGCGCTTTGAAGCGCTCACGCTGGTCGATCGGGTCGTTCAGCTCGCTGTAGGCGTTCGCCATCTCCCAGCCGTTGATGAACAGCTCGAAGCGCTCCACATACGCGGGGTCGTCGGGCTTTTTCTTGGTCAGCGGAGAGATCTCGATCGGGTGATCCATCACAAAGGTCGGCTGGATCAGGTGCTCCTCGACATATTCCTCAAAAATCAGGCTGAGGATATCGCCCTTCTCGTGGCGATCCTCATATTCGACGTGGAGCTTGTCCGCGATCTCTTTTGCCTCGGCGGTATCCTTGACGGTGTTCCAGTCGACGCCGGCATACTCCTTGACGAGGTCGACCATTGTCGCGCGGGCAAAGGGCTTGCCGAGATCGATGGTATGCTCGCCGTAGGTGATCACGGGAGAGCCGTTGACCTCCTCGGCGACATGGCGGTACATCGCCTCGGTCAGATCCATCATACCGTGGTAGTCGGTGTACGCCTGGTACAGCTCCATCAGGGTGAACTCGGGATTGTGGCGGGTGTCCAGACCCTCGTTGCGGAAAACTCTGCCGATCTCATAGACGCGCTCCAGACCGCCGACGATCAGACGCTTGAGGTACAGCTCCAGAGAGATGCGGAGCTTGAGGTCCTCGTCGAGGGCGTTGAAGTGGGTCTCAAAGGGACGCGCGGCGGCGCCGCCGGCGTTCTGGACCAGCATGGGGGTCTCGACCTCCATAAAGCCGCGGTCATCAAGGAAGCGGCGGATGGATGAGATGATCTTCGAACGCTTGATAAAGGTCTCCTTGACCTCGGCGTTCATGATCAGGTCAGTATAGCGCTGACGATAACGGGTATCGGTATCGGTCAGGCCGTGGTATTTTTCGGGGAGGATCTGGAGCGATTTGCTCAGCAGGGTGACCTCTGACGCATGGACGGAGATCTCGCCGGTCTTGGTCTTGAAGACCTCTCCCTTGACGCCGATGATATCGCCGACGTCGTACTTTTTGAAGGCGGCGTAGCTTTCCTCGCCGATCGCGTCGCGTGCGACATACGCCTGGATATTGCCCTTCAGATCCTGAATGTTGCAGAAGGACGCCTTGCCCATCACGCGCTTGAACATCATACGTCCTGCTACGGATACGGTCTTGCCCTCCAGCTCGTCATAGTTCGCCTTGATATCGGCGGAGTGATGGCTCTGGTCGTATTTGGTGATGACAAAGGGATCCTTGCCCGCTTCCTGTAAGGCGGCGAGCTTTTCACGCCTGAGTCTGAGAATTTCATTTAAGTTCTGTTCCATAATAACCTCTGCTGTGATAATAACTGCTTAGCGGGTGATCTCCAGCACCTTGAAGCCGAATAAGCCCGAGGGTGTCTCTACTTCAACAACATCGCCGACGGAACGACCGAGCAATGCCATACCTACGGGAGACTCGTCGGAGATCCTGCCCTTTGCGGGGTTGGACTCGTTGGAGCCGACGATCTTGTACTCGACCACTCTGCCGGTATTCAGGTTCTCGATCTTGACGATGGAGCCGATGTGGATATGCTCGTTGCTGATCGCGTCTTCGTCGATGATAACGGCGTTCTTGAGGGTAGACTCGATGGTCGCGATACGCGCTTCAACGATCGCCTGCTCGTTTTTCGCGTCATCATATTCGCTGTTTTCGGAAAGGTCGCCGTAGGAACGCGCAACCTTGATTTTTTCCGCTACTTCTTTTCTTTTCTCACCTAATAAATAATCCAGCTCTTCTTCCAGCTGTTTATATCCTTCCCTGGTTACCATTACGGGCTTTGCCATAATTCTCAACTTCCTTTCATGTTAATAAGGGGCATTCGCATACATGATGTATTATATTCCATTTGGGACATGATGTCAAGATTTGATTGCGCGGTCAAGCCGCTTTCTCAGCAGCTCCGTAAGGCTCATGCGGGTGTGGATACAGACGCCGTCGGAGCATCTGCGGAATACGGCGGAGCCGAGCTCATGCGCGCCGCCGAGCGTATACAGCGCCGACGCATAATACATATCGTCCAGCCAATCCGGCTTGAGTGCGCGGTACTTTTCGGGCAGGTCGAACCAATAGTCGCGTAACACGGGCGCGTTCTGTGCAACGGTCGGCGCGGCGGAGGAAAGGACCACCGCGTCCTCCGCGCACCCGATATCCCGTGTCAGCCGGGCGGGCGCGATGATCAGGTCGGCGCTTTTGAACGGAGTGATGCTCTGACTGATATTCAGCACGGCGCCTCTCTCCTCTATCAGCCGATCCGCCTCCCTGAGATACAGCTTCGGATCCCGTGTCACGACCGTCAGACGGTCGGTATCCTCCGACAGGTACGCGCACAGACCGGCGTGGTCGCCGGTATCGTCAATGAGCACGACTCTCAGGTGCGGTTCTTTGATCTGCCGCATCAGGTACAGCGCCGCGTTTTCGCACAGTCGCAGGCTCAGCTCATCGCTTGAAAACCGCCGATAGCCGCGTTCTGCGGGCAGCTCTGTTCCCTCGCGGCAGAGCAGTCTGCCGCGGTCGCCGCTGATGAATCGATCGACGCTCGTCCAGTTCACCCGTCCCCTGCGGCGCTCGTAGGTGATCGTTTTCATCGCGGCGGTATCGCAGTACAGATGCTCGACACGGATGCGGTTATGCCGCACAAGATTCAGGATCGCCCTCGGACCCGAGGCGGTGTTGTCCACAATATGAAACGCGGTAATCATAAAAATCCCTCCGCAAAATACTATGCGGAGGGATAACCGAATATGATGTATGCGGTTCAGACCAGGTTGCGGACGACGCCGAAAACGACCAGTATGCCGACGATCACCCACAGGCAGACCTTTTCTGCCCTGCAGAATTTCCCATTGCCGTATCGGATATAGCGGTAGGCATGAAACACCCCGTCCGCCAGCGCGATCGGCAGAAGGCAAAATACCACGCAGTTGGAGGCAAACGCCTCGGCAATCTCCAGCCGGTACAGGTGAAAAAACATCCTGCTCACACCGCAGCCGGGACAGCTGATTCCGAGAAACCGACGGATCGGACAGAACAGCGCGAAGCCCGTCAGCTCATGGATCAGCAGATACGCCAGACCGATCGCCAATACAACTGCAGTCGGCACGGCGATGCGTCTGAAGCGTTCAGCCATTACTGCTGAGGGGGATACTGATTATTGTTCTGAGGGGGCTGCTGACCGGCAGAAATATCGCACAGCGCATTCAGCTCATCCTGCATCAGCGCATAGGCGACGATGCTCAGACCGATAATGGAGAATACCAGGTACAGAATGCCTCTGTCCTTCTTGGGAAGTCCGCGCATTTCGGAAGCGCGATCGAGCCTTTCGCCCTGCTTAAAGCACCAGTAGATACCGAAAATACCGCAGGTCACGATGGTCAGAAGGATCACCATTCCGCCGGACATCGGGTTCTGTTCCCGGGAAACGTTATTGGTGTCCTCATTCAGGCAGTACAGCCAATATATCGCGTAAATACCGCAGGTGACGATCGAGAGGACAATGCTTACAGCAACATCTCTTTTTTGGATTTGCATATCTTTCACTCCTTTAATATCCGCGAAAAATATTGATTCGCGGTAGAATATGAGTAATTATAGCACCGGCTCCGATACATGTCAATAAATATCACGGATTGTCACCGTCTGTGGATATGAAAAAGCGGTACAGCCATGCCGTACCGCTTATGTATGTTGTTTAGAACAGGCTCATCGGGTCGCACTTGACGCCGCCGATACGCAGCTCAAAGTGGAGGTGGGCGCCGGTAGACCAGCCGGAGGAGCCGACATAGCCGATCAGCTGACCTGCCGAAACCGTATCACCGTCGCTGACAGCCGCATAGCTCATATGGCCGTAAATGGTCTCATAACCGTTGTCATGCAGGATCCAGACATAGTTGCCGTAGCCGCCGCCGCAGCTGCACCAGTTGCCGCCGCTGCTGACGTGCGGGCAGGTGTTGTTGGAGGAGACGACCTGACCGGAATTTGCCGCGTAGATCGGAGTGCCCATGCTGGCGCCGATATCGATACCGCCGTGGCTCTCATAGGAACGGGACTCTGCAAACAGAGAGGTCAGGGTGTACGCGCCCGGAGTCGGCCATACCCAGCCGCCGCCTGCGTCGATATGCTGTGCAGCGCCGGAATCGATATATGCCGCGCCGCCGCCGGAAACAGCACCGGAATCGTCGTCATCGCCGCTGTCGCCTGCACCGCTCTGCTGCTGAGCCGCTGCCGCCGCTCTCGCCGCCGCTGCCGCCTGCGCTTCGCGCTGCTTGCGATAGTATTCCTGGATCTCGGTGCTCAGACCGCTCAGCTCTTCCTCACTCAGAGAAAGACTCATCTGCGTTTCGTCAACGTCGTTCTGCAGGCTGGCAAGAACCTCTTTATTGTCCTCGAGGATGGTGTTCAGCTCATCCTGCTTGGCTTCGAGGGTCGCCTGTTCGCTTTCGAGCTCTGCTTTATCCTTCTCGAGCTCCGCCTTCTCCGCAGAGATAGCGTCGAGCTGCTTCTGGATCTTATTGATCAGTTCTTCGTCGTGGTTGCTGACATACTGGACAAGCTGGAGCTTATCGAGGAAGTCGGAGAAGTCCTTCGCGCCGAGGATGACCTCGATCGAGCTGACGTCGCCGGCGATATAGATCGCCTTCAGACGCTGACGCAGGACGTCCATGTTCGCTTCGATCTGCTTATTCGCCTTGTTGATCTGATCCTGCTTGAGGCTGATATCCTTTTCGATGCCGAGAATGTTCTCGTGGCAGGTACGGATATCGGTGGAAACCGCTTCGATCTGCTTGTTGATCTCCGCGATCTCGCCCTGCTGCTCTTCAACAGCGGCATTCTGCTTTTCCAGCTTTGCCTTGTCCTCAGCCTGCTTTGCTTCCAGCTCAGCCTGACGCTGTTCAAGGTCGTTGATGTCGGACGCGGTGACGGAGATCACCCCGCCGACGATCAATATCGCCGCGAGAATAAGACACAGTATTTTTTTCATATTCTTCTCTCCTTTACCAGCCGAGGATCTCGTTGCCCTCGCGCTTCAAGAATCTGCTGATGGACAGCAGGGAACCGAGAACACCGACAATGACGCCGGCGCCGATGAACGCGCCCGCGACGTACCAGATAACGTCGGTAAACGGTGTATAGTTGAATTTGAGAATGGATTTGAGCGCGGCGATAATGCCTTCGGACAGGAAGTACAGGACTCCTACCGAAACGACCGCCGAGATCAGACCGATCATCGCGCCCTCGATAATGAAGGGGATCCGCACAAAGGTATTGGTCGCGCCGACGGATTTCATGATGGAGATCTCAAAGCGGTGCGAGAACATCGTCATGCGGATGGTGTTCGCGATGATGAACAGCGAGATCACCGCCAGCGCCAGAATGATCCAGAAGCTCATCATGGTGATCAGCGACGAAAGGCTGGTCAGCTTCTGCGCCATATCGCGGTGAGAGGATACCGACGCGACCTTGCCCAGCACCTCGCCGTTGCGTACCAGCTGAACGTGCTTGAGCTCTTCGACGACCTTGTCGTACTGCTCGACGTTCTGCATGGTCTCCGCGTCCACGGAGATCCTGTAGGAATACGGGAAGGGATTGCCCTTGCCGGTCATGTTCTGGAAAATATCCTCGCCGAGCTGCTCGCGGAAGCCTTCCATGGCCTCGTCCTTTTCCACCAGCTGGGCGTCCACCACATGTTCGACCGCCAGAATGTCCTGACCGATCGCGACCGCGTGCAGATGATCCATATCGTCGTCAAGGTACACGTTTGTCAGATTTTTATCGCTGACGGTGTCGACAAAGTTGGAAACGTTGACTGTCAGCAGAACCGCGGAGCCTGTCAGCACCAGACAGGAGATCAGTACGCCGATGGAGGCAAGGCTCATCATGCGGTTATTGAAAAGATTTTTAAAGCCCTCTTTCACGAGGTAGCCGAAACTGCTCATACTCTACCCCCTGTCAGATCGCGATATATTCTTCATCGGCGGAATCGGCAACGACTCTGCCGTCCTCGATGTTGATAACACGTTTGCCGAAGCTCTTGACCAGCTCATGCTCGTGCGTGACCACCAGAACGGTCGTACCGCGCTTGTTGATCTCTGACAAAAGCTCGATGATCTCATAGCTCATTTCGGGGTCGATATTACCGGTCGGCTCGTCGGCGATGATCAGCTCGGGATTGTTCACCAGCGCGCGCGCCAGAGAGACGCGCTGCTGCTCGCCGCCGGAAAGCTCAGTCGGATGGTCGTTCGCCTTATCCGACAGACCGACAAGGTCGAGGATGTAGGGTACGCGCTTTTTGATGGTCGCGGTCTTTTTGCCGACACAGCGCATCGCAAACGCGACGTTTTCGTACACGGTCATCTTGGAGATCAGGCGGAAGTCCTGGAAAACGATGCCCATGGTGCGGCGCAGATACGGGACCTTGCGGCGGGACAGGCGCTCCAGATACATATCGTTGACGATAATCGAACCGGAGGTCGGCTGTTCCTCTCGCATGATCAGCTTCAGAAAGGTACTTTTGCCCGCGCCCGACGCACCGACGATGAATACGAATTCACCTTTGGCGATGCTGAGCGTGACATTATCCAGCGCATGTGCGCCGTTGCTGGAATATACCTTTGATACGTTTTTGAATTCTATCATAATAACATTCCTTCAGGGTTTGTTGATTTGATTGACGGCAAGCGGTGCTTTCCTGAACGCAGAGCACCTTTCGATCAATACTTGGTCGGGCTGGAGGTCAGGTATTTCTTGACCATCAGCGCTACCTTGAAGACGATCGCGTCCTCAAACTCGCGCAGATCGAGACCCGTCAGCTTCTTGATCTTTTCAAGACGGTATACCAGCGTATTGCGGTGTACGAACAGCTTGCGGGAGGTCTCGGAAACGTTCAGGTTGTTTTCAAAGAACTTCTGGATGGTGAACAGGGTCTCCTGATCGAGGGTGTCGATGGAGCCGCGCTTGAATACCTCCTTGAGGAACATGTCGCACAGGGTGGTGGGCAGCTGATAGACCAGACGGGCGATGCCGAGATTGTCATAGCTGACGATGGTGCGCTCGGTGTCGAATACCTTGCCGACCTCAAGCGAGACCTGCGCCTCCTTGAAGGAGTGGGCAAGATCCTTGATGCCGACGACGGTGGTGCCGATACCGATGACACAGTGGGTGTAGAATTCGGTCGACAGGGTGTCGACGATCGAGCCGGCGAGCTTTTCGAGATCCTTGGAGGAAATGCCCTGACGGATCTCCTTGACCAGCGCGATCTCGGTTTCGTTGATATTGATGACAAAGTCCTTTGTCTTATCGGGGAACAGATTCTGGACAACGTCAAAGGCGGAAATGTCGGTTTTGGATGTGATCTTGATCAGCATGACGACGCGGCTGACTTCGCTGTTGAAGCGCAGCTCGCGCGCTTTGAGGTAAATATCTCCGGGCAGGATGTTGTCGAGGATCACGTTCTTGATGAAATTGGAACGGTCGTACTTTTCATCGTAATACTGCTTGATGGATGACAGTGATACCGCCAGCAGCTGGGCGTATTTCTGAGCGATCTCGTCGCTGCCCGATACGAATACGGCGTACTCCGCTCTGGACGAGGAACCGAAAGACTTGAATGTGTGTCCGTTGATCACAAAGGGGACTGTTGCCGAGAGAGTCTCAGCGTTGATGCTCTCGTTGACCTCGCCGATCCTTCCAAGCTCTGAGCAGGCGATAACGACTGCGGTTTCATCAACAACTCCGATGGTTCTGTCGATAGCGTCTTTCATCTGATGAATAACGCCCTGAAATAATCTGTTGGACATATTGCTCCTCCGTTTAAAAATAGTCAAAATACCGAACGATTTGGTGATTTACATAAAGAAGCCACCTATCTCATATACATTTTACACAAAAGCCTCAGAAATTGCAACCTTTTTTTCAAAATCTCTTGTGCTTTTTTCATATCAAAACAAAAAATAACGCAAATAGATTCATAATGATTGCACAACAGTAATATTTTGCGGTAAAAGAATAAAGAATCGTTTGGTACAAAAAATGCCTATTTTATCGCATTTTTCGGCTCGGAAGCACAATTATGCCTTTACAGCTTTGGATTATATGACAAAAATACTGCCGTGTTATTACAATTTTGAAAATTTTTTGTGAACAGCTTTGCGACTTGTGTGTCAGGATCAAAGCGACCACAAGATGTAGTGATCCGATATTTTTGCAAAAAAGCAGGGACGTTCTGCCGTCCCTGCCGAATCCGACTGTATACTATTTATATTGCTATTTGCGGAAAGAATCAAAGCGGTCGGTCTTCTCCTGACGCAGATGAACAGGCCCGCTGTCGAAGATGTAATCATACTGCCGCGTGATGCCGTAGAAGCTGAACGAGCTGGTGTACGGCGAATAGCCGCATCGGATGATGCGTCCGATATGCCAGACAAGGTTGCCGTCGTCATCGATCGAAAAATCCTTTTCCCTACCGTTCAGCTGACTGACGAGGATGGTGCCGTCCACCGAAAAGAACTGCTCCGGCGTTCCGCTTTCCGGATCCAGGATATACACAACGGAGCTGAAGTGTTTCCGCGCAGCGTCACGCCATTCGTCGGAAAAGCCGTCGGCAAAGTTACCGCTGCCGGAAAAATCGCGCTGGTCCATACCCTCAAGCGAGATCACCGTCTTCGACAGCTCCGCAGAAAGCCAGATCCTTCCGTCATACTCCACGGCGCCGGTGATCTCAGGGCGGGTGCTGTCATCGTCCTGCGACAGCGTCCATTCGCTGACGATCTCGCCCATTACGTTGAATTTTACCAGCCTCGGTTCACACATCGTCGCGGAATCGTTGGTGCCGATCTCGTATTGGATCTCTGCCAGCCAGCCGTCGCTGAGTTGGGTGAGCAGAGAATTGAAAATATACGAATGCTTTTGCATGCTGTGATCATGCGCGGTCACGACTCTGCCGCTGTCGTCCAGCTCGCGGAACACCAGCGTATTGCTGCTTGCAAAGCGGTTATCGCACGCGATCGTCAGCACAGCGATCCTGCCGTACTCGCCGAACGCCGCCTCCGCGTATTCGTCAAAGCTGTATTCACTGTCAAGAGTCTGCTCCCAAAGGATCGTGCCGTCGGCGTCGTCCAGCAGTGCGACGGCGGTATGGATCAGGCAGTCCCTTGTGTCGTACATATCATCGCCCCAGACAAGCACCCTGCCGTCGCGAACGGTATAGCCATTGATATAAAACGGACGCTTGAATTTTGCCTCCCAGACAGCGGCTCCGTCGACGTACTTTTCGATATACGCGTTTTCATAATAGGTCTGATACTTGTCGTCGGAATCATAGCCGGAGCCGACGTCGCAGTTAGTGAGATAATCAGCGCCTCTGCGGGAGACGCGGCTCCACAGATCGGTGTCGCTGAAGCTCAGATGATTGTTCGTGCTGTTCAGGATGCTGATATCCGCACCCCGGACGGTGGTGACGTCGCGGCTGTTTTCGAGCAGCTGATAGCTCTCATCATAGGAAAAGCGCTCGGTGGTAAAATCCCGCCAGACGCGCTTGATGTCGTCGCGGGACATTCCGTCGGTATCGAATTCGTTGAGGTTAAAAAACTTGACCGCGCTGTCATATTCGACCTTTTCGGCGACGTAACAGCTCACCAGCATCGCCGCGACCAGCGCGATACACGCGGCGGCAAGGAAGATCCTGCGATGATCGGCACGCTTCGCGGCGCCTGCCTTCTGCGCGGCAAGGCTACTGATATTCTCCGCGTTCGCTTCGTCGGGCATCGGAGGATCGATATCGTTCAGCATGCCGTCAAGCTCCTCCGGCCGACAGCCGTCCAGCAAGGTTGTAATCGTATTTTTCATGGTTTCCCTCCGAAATGCTTCCGCAGTTTTTCGATGGCTCTGTGCGTGCGCACATCAACGTTCGCGGGGGTCATATCCAACGCCGCCGCGATCTCCTTTGAGGGCTGACCGAGATAGTATTTGCGGATGATGATCACGCTGTCCGGCTCGCCGAGATTCCGGATCTCACGGATCAGCTGTGCGCGCAGGTCGCTCTCTTCCGCGTCGTCAGCGATATCGATCGTGTCCTGTGCTTCCTCCAGCGGAAGCTGTGTGATCTTTGTCTTTCTCGACACATCCGCCGCCTTGTTGCGGGCGATCACGCACAGGTAGCTTTTGATGCTGCACCGTTCGGGATGATAGGCGTCCAGATGCAGGTAAAAATCGCTGAGGGTATCCGCGACGATATCCTCGATCTGTGCGGATCCGAAGTGAGCGGCGGGCAGGCGTCCGCGCACCAGCGTGTACAGCAAACCGCCGTACTCAGCCGTCAGGATATCAAAGCCCTTCGGGGGATCCTTTTTCAACAGCTTGATCTGCTCTTTGTCGCCCACACGTTCACCTCCCCGGAATGTCTGTTATTATATACGCAGGATATACGACTATCTTACAGGATCCGGCGCGATTTTTCAACCGAAATGATAGTTGCGTATCCGATCGATCTGTGGTAGGATGGGAATATCAAAAAAGCAAGGAATGATGTTATGAAAATCGTCTTGACCGATGCGCAAACAGTCGTCGACGCGTATGTCACCGCGGATTGTCTGAAGGAATTCGGAGAGGTCGTATCCTGCGGACTGCTCCCGTATGAGGAGGTCGCCGAGGCGATCGCCGACGCGGAGCTGGTCATCGTGAACAAAACCGTCATGGACGCGCACTCACTGCGGCTCGCGAAAAAGCTGAAATACATCGGGCTGTTCGCGACGGGCTACAATAATATCGATATCGATTACTGCCGCGCGCACGGGATCACCGTCTGCAACGCGGGATCGTATTCCACCAACGCGGTCGCCCAGCAGACCTTCGCGCTTATCCTGGAGCATTTCAACAATACCGCCCGCTACAATGATTACGTGCAGGAGGGCAAATGGAAGCGCAGTCCGACCTTCTCGCCGTTTGTCTATCCGCTCAACGAGCTTTCCGGCAAAACGCTCGGCATCGTGGGCTTGGGCGCCATCGGTCAGACGGTCGCGAGGATCGCGCAGGCGTTCGGCATGAACGTGATCGCGTACAACCGCCGCCCGAGATCGGTCGACGGCGTCGGGATGGTGAGCATGGACGAGCTGCTTGGCACAAGCGATATCGTCACGGTGCACTGTCCGCTGAACGAGGACTCCGCGCATCTGTTCAACAGGGAAACCTTTGCGAAAATGAAGCCCGGCGCGGTATTTGTCAACACGGCGCGCGGCGGCGTAGTGGTCGAGGAGGACCTGCGCGACGCGCTGGAAAGCGGTCACCTCGGCGGAGCGTGCATCGATGTGCTGACGACCGAGCCGATGGTGGAGGACTGTGTGCTGATGGGAGTGAAGAACTGCATCATCACGCCGCATATCGCGTGGGCGCCGCTGGAAACACGCCAAAGACTGATGGGCATCGTCTGCGACAATATCCGCGGGTTTCTGAACGGAGCGCCGCAGAATGTGGTGAGCTGAAGCACAGCGGATACCGACGGCTCGTCCTCCCTTTTCGGGAGCGGATCCTTCTGAGGAGGATCGTTCCCCCTTGATCCCCGATCGCCCTGCCGCACTCCCGAATGAGCGACAGCGGCATGTTTCCGATACAGAGAAGCTAAAAACCCCCGACCGGAGTCGGGGGTTTACTGTTGATTCAACCAATCAGTTGGTGATGGTCATTTCTGTTTCCTTATCGAAGATGTGGATCTTCTCAAGCTCGAACGCAACATCGATGTAGTCGCCGGGCTTCGCGGTGGAGGTCGGCTCTACGCGGGCGGTAACCTGGTTGCCGCCGATGTTGACATACAGATAGATCTCTGCGCCCATCAACTCGGTTACGACAACGTTCGCGTTGATCACGCCGTTGCGGCCTTCGCACTTCTCAAGGAACTCGGGCTCGTCGTGTACGTGCTCGGGACGGATACCGAAGCGGACTTCCTTGCCAACGTAGGGCTCGAGGCAGCCGTTCTTGTTCTTGCTGGCGGGCAGATAAACGGTGTACTCATCAAACTTGAGAGCGAACTTGCCGCCTTCCTTGACCAGAACAGCGTCGAGGAAGTTCATCTGCGGAGAGCCGATGAAGCCTGCTACGAACTCGTTGCAGGGGAGATCATACAGATGCTGAGGAGTATCGACCTGCTGAATGAAGCCGTCCTTCATAACAACGATACGGGTACCCATCGTCATAGCCTCTGTCTGGTCATGGGTTACATAGATAAAGGTGGTGCCCAGTCTCTGATAGAGCTTGGAGATCTCGGTTCTCATGTTAGCACGGAGCTTAGCATCGAGGTTGGAGAGCGGCTCGTCGAGAAGGAATACCTTAGGATCACGAACGATCGCACGACCCAGCGCGACACGCTGTCTCTGACCGCCGGACAGAGCCTTCGGCTTTCTGTCGAGGTACTGTTCGATACCGAGGATACGGGCAGCCTCAGAAACTCTGGACTTGATCTCTTCCTTGGGCATCTTGCGGAGCTTCAGACCGAATGCCATGTTATCGTATACGGTCATGTGCGGATACAGCGCATAGTTCTGGAATACCATCGCGATATCTCTGTCCTTGGGAGCGACGTCGTTGCAAAGCTTGTCGCCGATGTACAGCTCGCCCTTAGAGATATCCTCAAGGCCTGCGATCATGCGGAGAGTGGTAGACTTACCGCAGCCGGAAGGACCTACGAGAATGATAAACTCTTTATCCTCGATCTCGAGGTTAAAGTCGGTTACAGCGACAACGCCGCCGTCATAGATTTTGTAAACGTGTTGCAGTGAAACATTAGCCATTAGAAAACCTCCATTATTATCCAATCTGTCACACTTGTGATAGTACGAATATAATATAGCACAATTCATCCGGCATTACCACTTGTTTTTTCACTAAATATTCATTCAAAAATTTAGACAATATCCCAAGGGTGGCAAAAATGGCTATCCGTTTTTAGGCGAATTTTACAAGGTCACTGGAAAATATGCGAATAATCAGCCGTTTTTCATGTGCATTTTTGAGTATAAATACGGTTGAACAGCCGCCGATCTGTCCTCAAAAAGCCCGATTTTATGCGAAAAATCCGCCGTATCGGTGATTTCACCTATTGCTGCGGCGGATTTTTGTGCAATTTATCAGTTGTCAGTCGGCGGATCGGCAAATACCAGCGCCGCTTCCTCCTCTGTCAGCGGGCGGATATCGCCTTTTTTGAGCGATCTGTCGAGAAAAAGTCCGCCGATGCGGACGCGCTCAAGCGCGGTGACCTTGTACCCCAGCGCGGCGAACATCCGCTTGACCTGGTGGTATTTTCCCTCGCTGATGGTGACCTCTGCCCGACATCCGCCGAGACAGACGGCTTGTCCGGGCTTGCAGACGGCGCCGTCCGAGAGGGTGATCCCCTTTCGGAACGCATCGGTGATCGACGCGTCCGGCTCGCGGTCAAGCGTCGCGACATAGGTTTTTTCCACGTGCTTTTTCGGCGACAGCATGCGGTGGGCATAATCGCCGTCATCGGTGAGTATCAGCAGTCCCGTCGTATCCTTGTCGAGCCGACCGGCGGGAAAGATCCCGTCGCGTCTGTACGCCGCGGGCAGCAGCTCCAGCACGGTCTTCTCCGTTCTGTCCTCAGTCGCGGACACCACGCCCTCGGGCTTGTACAGCATATAATATACATACCTGCGGTACGTCAGCGGCCGGCCGTCGAGTGTGACTGCGTCTGCGTCGGTATCGATTTTTGTGTCGACCGCGCGGCACGGCGCCCCGTTTACGGAGACGTGCTTGTCCCGGATGGCTTTGCCAGCGTCCCTGCGGCTGAGCGCCGTCTGAGAGGAGATGAATTTGTCCAGTCGTTCTTTCATAAGCATCACGGTATCGGTACGGGGATCCGTCCGTCATTGTATCAGCGGCTGAGGCTCGGCTCCCTGCGTCATCTCACAGATATCCGCGGCGATGATGCGGCCGTCCGATACGAGAACCGTCACACAGCCGCCGCTGTCGGATAACGCGTACACCAGCCTGCGGGCAGGCTTGCCCTTATACGGACGCAGGTCAAAGCCCTGTGCGCGCTGCAGATCGTTATAGTCGGAATAGACGCTGTTCCATGTTTTCGGCACGGTGACCGCCTCATCGGACACACAGCCCTCGACGGAATGCCCGCATTTTCCGATAAACGCCTCGATATCCTCATCCGAGTCGATCTTCAGCCCGACCCGCTCGTCGTCCACCTCGACCGAATCGGGCGGAGCGGCGCGCAGCATCAGGATGCATACCGCCAGAAAGATCAGGAAGCAGGCGATCGAAAACAGCGTCAGCTTTGCGTTTTTGATCCTCACGGAATGAAACATACACATCAGTCCCTTTGACATTCTTTGGTAGAGTGTATGCTCCGTGAAGATCGGATATTACAGAAGATAGTTCAGTATTTCTTTCGGGGTATCGACGAATCGTACGGCGCCTGCCGCCTGCATGGTATCGAGTCTGCCGTAGCCGTACAGCACGCCGAGAAAATCCACGCCGCACGCCACGGCGCCGCGGGTATCGAAGCAGGTATCGCCTACCATGACGGCTCTGTCCCGAGCACAGCCGAGCACCTCCAGCGCGTAGGGGATCAGCTCTTCCTTTTGCTTGCGCTTTCCGCCGTCAAGCGAGCCGCATATCGCGTCAAGATAGCCGCCGATATGCAGATAATCGATGACGTCACGCGCCAGCCGTTCGTTTTTGGAGGTACAGACAGCAACCTTCATCGGGCTTTCCTTCAGCGCCTCAAGCACCTCTGTCATGCCGTCAAACAGACGGTTCGCCTTTGTCCCGTAAACTTCGTACCATCGGCGGTATATCGCAAGCGCGCGATCCACATCCGCGTCATCCAGTCCGCAGAGCAGGCTGAAGGTGCGGTTCAGCGGCGGTCCGATAAAATCGGCGCAGTCGCTCAGATCGGGGCAGGGCTTTTGAAGCTCCTGCATCGTCATTTCAATACATTTTTTGATCCCTTCGGCGGAATCGGACAGCGTTCCGTCCAGATCAAACAGTACACAGTCATAACGCATCATACTATTCCGCCTCTCCGCTGCTGCCGAACATCACGATCGTCTGACGGTAGCCCGTCAGGAAACGTCTGCCGTCGGCAGAGATCCCGCGCACGGCATAGATGTACCCCTTGCTGCCGTCAGCGGTTTTATCGGTAAAGACCGTGTAGGGCGTATCGCCGAGCACCTTCCACGAGGACCCGACCCTCCGGAAGATCCGGAATCGACGCACCGCTTTCTGCGGATGGGTCCAGCACAGACGCACGCCGTCCTTTGACTCTCCGATGTAGATCACCCTCGGAGGCGCAAAATAGGTCGTCGCGTAGCCGTCGGCGTGATAAGCGCCGCGCGAGCCGTCGGCAGGGACAGAGCGCACGGTAAAGGTGTATGCTTTTCCGGACTGTGCCCTGCCGTAAAACGCGGTGGTATCCTCGGTATCGGCGATCACGGAATAGCCTTCTCCGGTCTTGAGATAAACGCGGTAGGAAGCGGCGCCCGTGACCTTGTTCCAGCTGATTTTGATCCCGGTCGGGGTATTGCTGAAGCTGAGCTTCGGCGCGGGACAGCGGGTACAGGAAACGCCGCCGGTATGATGCATACTGGTGTAGCCCTTGCCGCAATCGGTGATACAGCGGACGGTAAAGGTGCATTTTTCACCGTAGACGGCTCCGGTGTAGGTAAAGGCGGTGTTTCTGGTATCCGCCAGCTTTCTCCATTTCCCCGCCTTGTTGATGAAGACGCGGTACTTTGACGCGCCTTCGACCGCGTCCCAGCGGATCCGGATGCCGTTTTCGGTATTGAACGCGCCCTTCAGCACGGGATCGGCGAGCTTTTTCGCGCCGACCTTCAGGACGATATACATCGTATTGCGGTCGAGCATGGGATAGATCTTTGAGATGACGTTGCACTCTCCCTGACCGCCTGTTTCGGTATTGGAGTGCCACATCAGGTCGCTGTGGCCGTCGCCCCAGTAGATGCCCGTATGATGATAGACGGTATCGCTGTACTCCTCCTGGTCGGGTATCATCCAGATGATGTCGCCCTTTTCCAGATAGCCGGATTTCAGCATTTCCTTTTTGTTGCGGAAGTATTTGCGTGTGATGTTGAAGCCGTTATAAAAGCTCATGCGGCCGTCAGCCTCGGCGTCCACGCGATCGAGATCGCCGCCGGAGAAGGCAGTCGCCTTGTACAGCACGTGCCATACAAAGCCCATGCAGTTCATGCCGGGAACGCCGGCTTCATCCAGATAGCCGTATTCGTTTTTGCAGTCGCCGTTGGGATTGCGGTGGTCGTACGGCAGATAAGGCGTTCCGAGATAGTAGCTGTCGTTCTCGTGAGATTCCAGCCAGTTCATATATGCGCCGCCGTCCATGCCAAGCACCTGACAGACGGTATTTCCTTTGACCTCGTCGCCAGCCGACAGAGCGGCGGCATCCAAGCAGCCCGCACCCATGGAAATCAGCAGTATCACCGCGAAGATCAGCGAGATGAATTGCGTTGTTCGTTTCATTGAATCACCGTATATCATTTTATTTCCGATTCGACATGAAGTCAATTAATAACCGGTTTCATTAGCGTTACAGTTGTGTAACCGGCGACTTTGATTGACAATTATCACGGCGGGTGGTATATTATTGATTGAATCTTCCGAAAAAGGACAGTGATATCTATGAAGCTGGGCATCGTAGGACTTCCGAACGTCGGCAAGTCCACCCTTTTCAACGCCATCACCAACGCGGGCGCGCAGAGCGCGAATTACCCGTTCTGCACCATCGAGCCGAATGTCGGCGTGGTCGCCGTTCCGGACAAGCGTCTTGACAAGCTTGCCGAAATGTACGATCCCGACAAGTACACCCCTGCCACCATCGAATTCGTCGATATCGCGGGACTGGTCAAGGGCGCCTCCAAGGGCGAGGGCCTGGGCAACAAGTTCCTCAGCAATATCCGCGAGTGCGACGCGATCGTACATGTCGTGCGCTGCTTTGACAACGACGACATCATCCACGTGGAGGGCAGCGTCGATCCCATCCGCGATATCGAAACCATCGACCTTGAGCTGATCCTTTCCGACGTGGAAATGGTCCAGCGCCGCATCGACAAGGCACAGAAAATGGTCAAGGGCGACAAGAAATTCCAGGCGCAGGTCGATTTCTTCAAGCGCGTGCTGGACACCCTCAACGAGGGCAAGCCCGCCAGAGTCGTGGAATGCAGCGACGATGAAAAGGCATGGCTGGCAGACGTCGCGCTGCTGACCAACAAGCCGGTCATCTTTGCCGCCAACATGAGCGAGGATGACTTCTCAAACGGAATCGAATCGAACGAACGCCTAAAGAGAGTGCGTGAGATCGCCGCCGAACAGCACGCGGGCGTCCTACCCATCTGCGCGGAGCTGGAGGCGGAGATCGTCGAGATGGATAAAGAGGAAAAGGAAATGTTCCTCAGCGAGCTGGGATTGGAGCAGAGCGGTCTGGACCGCCTGATCAACGAGTGCTATACCCTGCTCGGGCTGATCTCCTATCTGACCGCCGGCAAGCCGGAGGTCCGCGCGTGGACGATCAAGAACGGCACCAAGGCGCCTCAGGCGGCAGGCAAGATCCACACCGACTTTGAACGCGGCTTCATCCGCGCCGAGGTCATCGCCTTTGACGACCTGATCGCCTGCGGCTCGATGGCCGCGGCAAAGGAAAAGGGCCTCGTCCGCAGCGAGGGCAAGGAATACGTCATGAAGGACGGCGACGTAGTGCTGTTCCGGTTCAACGTATAACGGTCTCATAAACCTTCGCTGATCTCATAATAACAGCAAAACCCGCCGTACAGCGCTGTACGGCGGGTGATTTTTTGCGTTATGAAGATGTTATCAGATCTTTGCGTCTGCTTCGTCCGCTTCCTTCATTGCCTTGAGGCGGTTGCGGGTGATGTACTTGATGACGAACAGAGTCGCGATCATGAGTACGATCGAGATCGGCAGGACGATCATCCAGTTCTGGACGAAGCCCGCGATGATGAAGCCGACAAAGGACACTGCGGCAACGGTGATCGCATACGGCAGCTGCGTACTGACGTGGTTGATATGGTTGCACTGAGCGCCCGCAGAGGACATGATGGTGGTATCGGAGATCGGGGAGCAGTGGTCGCCGCATACAGCGCCCGCAAGGCACGCGGACATACCGATGACCTGCAGCTCGCCGCTCTGGAAAATGGACAGAACGATCGGGATAAGGATACCGAAGGTGCCCCATGAGGTACCGGTCGAGAAGGACAGGAAGCAGGCTACCAGGAAGATGATCGCGGGCAGGAAGTTCGCCAGCGACTGAGCGCCCTGCGCCATCAGGTCGGCGACAAAGTACTTAGCGCCCAGACCCATGGTGATGTTCTTCAGCGCGGTCGCGAAGGTCAGGATGAGGATCGGCGGGACCATGGCGCTGAAGCCCTTCGGAACAGCCTCCATGCACTCCTTAAAGGTAGCGCATTTGCGGATCATCAGGTAAATGATGGTGAATACCAGCGCGATAGCGCCTGCCCACGGCAGACCGAAGGTCGCGTCGGTGTTACCGAACGCGCCGATGAAGTTATGGAAGTTTTCGCTTTCATTCTCAAAGAAGCCGCCGTTGTAGATCAGCGCGAATACGGATACGATGATCAGGATGATGACCGGCAGGATCAGGTCGATGACCTTGCCCTTGGGGTTGACGTCCTCGTTCGCAAGCTCCTTGTCGACTCTCTCACCGGAGGTGTAGAGGTCGTCATTGTACATCGCATTGTACTCGTGCATCGCCATGGAGCCGTAATCAAAGCCCATCAGGCAGATCGCGATGATGAAAACGAAGGTCAGCAGTGAATAGAAGTTGTAGGGGATCGCGGTAACGAAGAGGTTCAGACCCTGGCCGTCCTCGGCGTAGGTCGCGACAGCGGCAGCCCAGGAGGATACCGGCGCGATCATACATACCGGAGCGGCAGTCGCGTCGATCAGATACGCGAACTTCGCACGCGAGATCTTGTGACCGTCGGTAACGGGCTTCATGACCGAGCCGACTGTCAGGCAGTTGAAATAGTCGTCGATGAAAATCAGCACGCCCAGAACAAAGGTCGCGAGCATCGCGCCTACACGGGTCTTGATGTGCTTTGCAGCCCAGCGTCCGAACGCCTGAGAGCCGCCCGCCTTGTTGATCAGCGCAACGATAACGCCCAGCTCGATCAGGAAGATGAATACGCCCGCCGTATCGGATACCGCATTGATCAGACCCTCGCCGGTGATGGCGTTCATCGCCTGAAGCGGGTGGAAGAAGCTGCCGAACAGACCGCCGGAAGCGCAGGCATACAGGATACCGCCGGATACGACGCCGATAGCCAGCGAGGAATATACCTCTTTGGTGATCAGCGCAAGACCGATCGCGATGATCGGGGGCAGCAGCGCCCAAAGCGTACCGCGGACTTCGCCCGTACCGCCGCAGGTTTCACAGTCGGCGTCGTCAACGATGCCGGTGCCGCCGCAGTCCTGACATTTGACCGTGCCCAGTGAACCGCCGGATACAACGCCCCATACGAGCAATCCGATGATCACCAGCGCAAAAATGCACAGGACGATTTTCTTGGATTTTGTCATTGTTTGTTTTCCCTCCAATTATTTGGATAATATAAAAAGCCGCGGGGGTGCCACGGCTCAGAAAACAAGGTCGAATAGCACTCCGTTCAGTCTGAACGACAGTATAACGCGTCTTTCGCGTTATACCAGCATACACGTTCGGGAGACATGTACACTTCGGCGGGATCCCCTTTTGCCGGCGTATTCCCGTACATTTTTCCGGCTACTGATGAAGCCCGCGCCTCTATCATTTTCCTATTATATAACCATCTCTCGTGAGAAGTCAACATATTTTTACATAAATTAGAAGTAATTTTATGAACAGACTACCAAAACGCATGTCCTTTTCTCTTGCATTTTGACCGTCTATCGGCTATAATAGGCGATAATAAGTCCAAAAAAGGTGATATCCGCATGTCCGTTCTGACCAAAAAAGCCATCAAGGAATCGTTCGTCAAGCTGCTTGACAAAAAATCCATCGACCAGATCACGATCCGCGATATCACCGATGACTGCGGTATCTCCCGCAATACCTTTTACTACCATTACGCCGATATGCCGATGCTGGTGGAGGAGATCGTCACCGAGCAGGCGGAGGAGATCATCCGCCGCTATCCCAGCATCGACTCTCTGGAGCAGGCGCTGCGCGTCGGCGCGGAGTTCATGCTGGAAAACCGCCGTGCCGCGGCTCATATCTTCAACTCGTCCCACCGCTACATCTACGAACAGAGCCTGATGAAGGTCTGCCGCCATGTAGTGGAGATCTATGTCGATATCGTACTGCCCAAGGGGGTACTGACCGACGATGAGCGCCGCCTGATGATCGATTTTTACAAGTGCATGATCTTCGGCATCATCATCGACTGGTGCGACAACGGCATGAAGGAAAACTACGCCGCTGAATTCAGCACCCTGCTGGCGATGCGCCGCAAGCTCCTTGACAGAGATCTGAAAATCTGATGACAGGATCTCAAAGCCGCCCGAACGGGCGGTTTTATTTTTTTGCGCAAAATCGGACGCATGCCCAAAATTTGTACAGCTGTATCTGTTTGCAAGTGGTAAGGCGCGGTGAAATCGATTATGATACATTAGTAAATTAATCTATATGCGTCCGTGCGGCGAAAAGATCTTTTCCGAAGCGGACGCAGAAACCGGAAGGTGAAAGAATGAAATTATCCCGGCTCATCGTCAGGCTCAGGGTGCCGATCGTCCTGATAACCCTTGTGCTGATGGTTCCGGCGCTGTTCGCCATGCTGAACACGCGTATCAACTATGATATGCTGACCTATCTGCCGGAGGACATGGACACCGTCAAGGGGCAGAACATCCTGATGGACGAATTCGGCAAGGGCGCGTTCTCCTTTATCATCGTGGAGGATATGCCCGACAAGGACGTCGCAGCGCTCAAGGAAAAGATCCAGCAGGTCGACGAGGTCGACACCGTGCTGTGGTACGACAGCATCGCCGACATCTCTTTACCCAAGGAATTCCTCCCCGATAAGCTGTATCAGGCGTTCAACACCGACCACAGCACCGTCATGGCGGTATTTTTCAAGGGCTCCACGTCCTCCGACGAAACCATGGACGCCATCCGCGAGATCCGCTCGATCACCGGCAAGCAATGCTATGTATGCGGCCTGTCGGCGCTGGTCACCGACCTGAAGGACCTTTGCGAACGCGAAGAGCCCATCTACGTCGCGATCGCGGTCGCGCTGGCGCTGCTGGCAATGATACTGCTGCTGGACAACTGGCTGGTGCCCTTTGTCTTTCTCGCGTCGATCGGAATGATGATCGTGCTCAACCTAGGCACGAACTTCTTCCTCGGAGAGATATCCTATATCACCAAGGCGCTGAGCGCGGTGCTGCAGCTGGCTGTCACGATGGACTACTCCATCTTCCTGTGGCACAGCTACAGTGAGCAGAAGCAGCAGTACGATGAAAAAAAGGAAGCGATGGCGGTCGCGATCCATAACACCTTCAACGCGGTGCTAGGCTCGTCCATCACTACCGTCGCGGGCTTCATCGCCCTGTGCTTCATGTCCTTTACCCTCGGCCGTGACCTCGGTATCGTGATGGCGAAGGGCGTACTGCTGGGCGTGATCGGCTGTGTCACCGTCCTGCCCGCACTGATACTGATCCTCGACAAGCCGCTGTCAAAGCTCTCTCACAGATCCATCATCCCGAAAATGGACGGTCTCTCCAAGGGCGTCGTCAGGATCTTCCCCGTTTTCCTGATCATTTTCATCGCGCTGGTGCCGCCGTTCTTCTACGGCTACACCCAGACCAACAATGAGGTCTACTACGATATGGCGGAATGTCTGCCCAAGGACATCGACTTCGTGATCGCCAACACTAAGCTGAGCGAGGACTATAACATCAGCTCCACCCATATGGTGCTGATCGACTCGTCTCTCAGCTCCAAGGAAGTCAAAAACATGATCTCCGAGATGAAAGAGGTAGACGGCGTCAAAACCGTTCTGGGTATGGAAAGCCTTGTCGGGTCGACCGTCCCCGAGGAGCTGATCCCGAAAAAGCTCAAGAGCGTTTTGGAAAACGACAAATATGAGCTTCTGCTGATCAACTCCGAATACCACTCCGCGAGCGATAAGGTCGGCGAACAGATCGACGCGCTCAACGAGATCATCAAAAAATACGACGAAAACGGCATGCTCATCGGCGAGGCGCCGTGCATGAAGGATATGATCGATACCACCGGCACGGACTTCCGGGTCGTCAATATGGTATCCATCATCGCGATCTTCGTGATCATCCTTCTGGTCGAGCGCAGTATCTCCCTGCCGTTCATCCTGATCGCGGTCATCGAGCTGGCGATCTTCATCAACCTCGGACTGCCGCATTATATGGGCCAGTCGCTGCCGTTCATCGCGCCGATCTGCATCAGCACGATCCAGCTGGGCGCGACCGTCGACTACGCGATACTGATGACGACGCGCTACAAGGCGAAGCGATTGTCGGGCGAGGACAAACGGAGCGCGGTGCGCACGACCCTCAGCACCTCCATCCCCTCGATCCTGGTCAGCGGCTTCGGACTGTTCGCCGCGACCTTCGGCGTGTCGGTGTTCTCGGATATCGATATCATCCGCTCGATGTGCATGCTGCTTGCGCGCGGTGCGGTCATCAGCATGGTGCTGGTCATCTTCATCCTGCCGGCACTCCTGCTGTTATGCGATAAGCTGATCTGCTATACCACCCTCGGCATGAAAAAATGCGTCAAAAAAATCTGAACCAAATGGGAGCTGCTACTATGAAACGACTGATCAAACTGATGTCCATCGCGCTGTGCATGCTGATGGTGCTTTCCGCGGCGCTCGCAAGCGTGTTCGCGCTGTCGATGAACGGCGTGAGCCTCGCCTCAACCGCGACGGACAATGACAATACAGAAAGCGCGGATACAAAAGCGGCGCTGTTCAAGGACGAAAGCGTCTACGTTATCGCGAACGCCGACGGCACCGTCGAGAAAATCATCGTCAGCGACTGGATCCGCAACAACGCAAAGGCGGACACCGTCACCGATTTTGCAAAGCTCGACAAGATCGAGAACGTCAAGGGCGAGGAAACCTTCACCATGAACGCGGACAACATGCGCGTCTGGGAGGCAAAGGGCAAGGACCTTTACCTCAAGGGCGAGGGCACTGAGCCGCTTCCGGTCGACATGCGTCTGACTTACTTCCTTGACGGCGCGCCCATCGACCCCGCCGATCTGATCGGCAAAAGCGGCGACGTCACGATCCGCTTTGACTACACCAACAACCAGTATGAAGCCGTTGAGATCGACGGCAAAAAGGAAAATATCTACGTTCCCTTCATGATGCTGTCCGGGCTGATGCTCGACAACGAGAAGTTCAGCGATATCTCGGTCACTAACGGCAAGATCATCTCCGACGGCGACCGCACCATCGTCGCGGGCATCGCGTTCCCGGGTCTGCAGCAGGACCTCGGCGTCAAGCAAAAGGATATACAGATCCCCGACTACTTTGAGGTCAAGGCGCACACCGAGGACTTCGAGCTGAATTCCACGGTCACCATCGCGACCAACGGTCTGCTCAATCAGCTGGACACCAAGGACTTTGACAAGCTCAGCGACGTCAAAAAGGACATCAAAAAGCTGCAGGACGCCATGACACAGCTGACAGACGGCTCCTCCAAGCTGTACGACGGTCTTTCCACCCTGCTGGAGAAATCCTCTGAGCTGACCGAGGGCATCGAAAAGCTCAGCGCGGGCGCTCAGCAGCTGAGCGACGGCGCAAAGGCGGTCGATGAGGGCGCCGGCAAGCTCAGCGAGGGCGCCGGACAGCTCAAGGTCGGCGCGATCCGGTTATCCGGCGGCGCAAGCGATCTTGACGCGGGCTCCGTTCAGCTGGATGACGGCGCAGCACAGCTGTCAGACGGTCTTTCCCAACTCACTCAGAACAACGCCGCCCTCAACGCAGGCAGCGATCAGACCTTCAGATCCATCCTTGCCACCGCCCGCAAGGCGCTGGTCGATCAGGGACTGGATGTTCCCGAGCTGACCCCCGAAAACTATGCCGAGGTCCTGGACGGCCTGATGAAGAAGCTCTCCGAGGACAACGTCAAAGCGCAGGCGGAGGCTGTCGCCCGTCAAAAGGTCACCGCCGCCGTAGAGGCAAACCGTGAGGCGGTCACCGCAGGCGTGACGGAAGCCGTCAGACAGAGCGTTGAGGCTGAGGTCGAGCCTGCCGTCAGAGCGCAGGTCACCGAAGCGGTCATCGCTTCGCTCGGCTATACGGTCGAGGACTACAACGCCGCGGTCGGCGCGGGCCTGATCGACGAAGCGACCCGGGCTCAGGTCAGCGGCGCGATCGATGCGAAGATGGCAAGCGACGAGATCCGGACAACAATGGCGGGCCTTGTTGAGCAGAACATGCAGAGCGAGCAGGTACAGGCGGCGATCGCCCGGAATACCGAAGCCCAGATCAACAGTCTGATCGAACAGAACATGCAGAGCGACGAGGTCCAAGGCGGGATCGCCGAAGCCGTTGCCAAAGCAGCCGCCGGCGTCAAGAGCATCCGGGCGCTCAAGGATCAGCTCGACAGCTACAATAAGTTCAACACCGGTCTGAAAACCTACACCGACGGCGTCCAAAGCGCTTCCGGCGGCGCGGACGATCTCAAGGACGGCACATCTCAGCTGAAAACCGGCGCGGGTCAGTTATCCGGCGGCGCGGCACAGCTGGAGATCGGCGCGATCCAGCTGTCCGACGGCACAAGCGACCTCAAGGACGGTACCAAACAGCTGTCCGACGGCTCAAAGGAGCTGCTCAACGGCATCCTCACCCTGAAAAACGGCGTGCCCGCTCTGGTGGACGGCGTCCGTCAGCTCAAGGACGGCGCCATGCAGCTGAGCGACGGTCTCAAGCAGTTCGATAAAGAAGGAATCAGCAAGATCGTCAGTCTGCTGGACAACGACCTCTCCAAGCTGGCGGCGCGTCTGAAGGCCGCGGTAGACGTTTCCAAAAACTACAGGAGCTACACCGGTCTGACCGACGGCATGGACGGCGAGGTCAAGTTCATCTACAAGACCGCCGACCTGATGAAGGACGAGAAATAATCAGTTCAAATATATTCATCTCCACTAATCTCCCTCCCAAAAAGAGGGAGATTTTTCCTTTGATACAGCATTTTACACAAAAAACATCGGACAACCTTGAATAAGAATCAGTCGGCTGACGATTGCATTTATTTATAATAGTGGTAAAATATAATCTGTATGGCAAAATTTCAGCATATTACGACACGATCCTTTACGACACGCAAAATAATGACAATCAGGTTAGGGATATGAAAATACAAGATTCGAAAAACAGAATATCCGACTCGATGGTGATCGGTATCGATATCGGCTCCACCACGGCAAAGGTGGTCGTCATCGATAAGGGCGAGATGGTCTACAGCCGCTACGAACGCCATTTCTCACAGGTCCGCCGCAAGACGCTGGAAATGATCGAGGCGATCGCCGACCTGCTCAGCGGCAGGAGCTTCACCGTCGCGGTATCCGGCTCGGCGGGGCTGGGCATGGCTGACGCCGCCGGTCTGCGCTTTGTGCAGGAGGTCTACGCGACCGCCGAATGCGTGCGCTGCCTGGAGCCTGACGCCGATTCCGTGATCGAATTAGGCGGCGAGGACGCCAAGATCATCTTCTTCAAGGGCGGACTCGACGAGCGTATGAACGGCTCCTGCGCAGGCGGTACAGGCGCGTTCATCGACCAGATGGCGACTCTTCTGGGCGTTTCCAACACCGAGATGGATGAACTCAGCCTCACCCACGAGCAGATCTATCCGATCGCGTCGCGCTGCGGCGTTTTCGCCAAGACCGATATCCAGCCGCTGATCAATCAGGGCGCGACCAAAGCCGACATCGCCGCCTCCATCTATCAGGCGGTCGTCAACCAGACAGTCGCCGGACTGGCGCAGGGACGCAGGATCGACGGAAAGGTCATGTTTCTCGGCGGTCCTCTGTACTACTGCAAGGGGCTCAGAGAGCGCTTTGTCGAGACCCTCAAGCTCGACGACGAGCACGCGGTGTTCCCGGAGTACGCGCTTTTTGCCGTTGCGATCGGCGCGGCGCTGTATTCCTCCGACGGCAGAGAGATCGACTATGAGGAGCTGACCGAACGGCTGCGGATATCGATGAAGCACCGCGAAACCATCTCCACCCTGCCCCCGCTGTTCCGGGACAGGACCGAGTATCAGGCGTTCACCACCCGCCACGCCGCCCATAACGTCCAGACGGAGTATCAGGGCGACTACAAGGGCGACGCCTACATCGGCATCGACTGCGGCTCCACGACCACCAAGCTGGTGGTCATGACCGACCGCTGTGAGATCATCTACACCTACTACAGCTCGAACAAGGGCAATCCCGTTTCCATTGTCCGCGAGCAGATGAACAAGATATACGACCTCTTCGGCAAAAACCTGACCATCCGCGGATGCGCGGTCACGGGCTACGGCGAAGAGCTGATCAGGACCGCCTTCCACATCGACTACGGTCTGGTCGAGACCATGGCGCATTACACCGCCGCAAAGTTCTTTGACAAGGACGTCGACTTCATCCTCGATATCGGCGGTCAGGACATCAAGTGCTTCAAGATCCGCAACAACTCGATCGACTCGATCATGCTCAACGAGGCATGCTCCTCCGGCTGCGGCTCGTTCATCGAAACGTTTGCCAAATCCATGGGCTATACGGTCGAGGAATTCGCCCGTCAGGGCATCACCTCTCACGCGCCGGTCGATCTCGGCACACGCTGCACGGTGTTCATGAATTCCTCCGTCAAGCAGGCGCAGAAGGACGGCGCCTCGGTACAGGATATCTCCGCCGGTCTGTCGCTGTCGGTCGTCAAGAACGCGATCTACAAGGTCATCCGCGCGACCTCTCCCGATGAGCTCGGTCAGCGGATCGTCGTTCAGGGCGGCACCTTTATGAACGACGCGGTGCTGCGCTGCTTTGAAAAGGAGATCGGACGCGAGGTCGTCCGTCCCAATATCGCGGGGCTGATGGGTGCGTTCGGCGCGGCGCTGTTCGCCCGCGAGCATAAAAAAGACATTTCCTCCGTTCTCAACGCCGAGGAAGTCAGGAATCTCAGGCACGAAAGCCGCTCTGCCGTCTGCAAAGGCTGTACCAACAACTGCCGCCTGACCGTCAACCTCTTCAACGGCAAGGAACGTCTGATCTCGGGCAACCAGTGCGAAAAGGGCGCGGGCATCCGCCTGAGCGACGACGAAAGGCTCCCGAACCTCTACGCCTTCAAGCGCGATCTGCTTGAGGCCTATCAGCCGCAGAAGGGCAGATACAAGATCGGTCTGCCGCTGGCGCTTGGCATGTATGAGCTGTATCCGCTGTGGCACACCGTATTTACACAGCTGGGTTTTGAGGTCGTTTCCTCCGGCTTTTCCACCCGCAAGCTGTACCAGAAGGGGCAGTTCTCCATCCCCTCCGACACCGCGTGCTATCCCGCAAAGCTCATGCACGGGCATATCGAGACCCTGCTCGACGAAAATGTCGACGCGGTTTTCTACCCGAGCCTTACCTACAATATCAACGAAAACAAGGGCGATAACCACTACAACTGCCCGGTCGTCGCCTATTACTCGGAGCTGCTTGCCGGCAATATGGATTCTCTCTCCCGCACGCGGTTCCTTTATCCGTATCTCAACATCAACTCCGAAAAGGAACTGACGCGCGGTCTGTACGGCTGTCTGAGCGCTCATTTTGAGGGGATCGCTCCTGCCGCCGTCAGGAAAGCGGTGCGCGAGGGCGTCGCAGAGTACAAGCGCCACATGGGGCGTATCTACGCCGAGGGCAAACGCGCCGTGGAATTCGCGAAGGCTCACAACAAACGCGTGATGATCCTTGCGGGTCGTCCCTATCACATCGACCCAGAGATCTGCCACGGCATCGACAAGCTGGCGACCTCGCTGGACTTTGTCGTCGTCAGCGAGGACAGCATCACCGAGGATATCACACCGCCGGTGCTGAACGTCCTCAACCAGTGGACCTACCACTCGCGCATGTACGCCGCCGCGAAATACGCAACGGAGCACGACGATACCCAGCTTGTCCAGCTGGTATCCTTCGGCTGCGGCGTGGACGCGGTCACCACCGACGAGGTACGCGCGATCCTGGAGAGATACGACAAGCTCTACACCCAGATCAAGATCGACGAGATCACCAACCTCGGCGCGGTGCGCATCAGACTGCGCAGTCTGATCGGCGCATTGGAAGAAAGGGGCAGCTGATGACAGAAAAATCCGAATACATCAAATTCACCAAAGAGATGAAGCGCGATTACACCATCCTCGTCCCCACGATGCTCCCGATCCATTTCAAGCTCATCTCCAACGTCCTCGTCAGCAAGGGCTACAAGATCGATTTTCTCGAGGCGACCGACGGCGATATCAAGGAATCGGGATTGAGATATGTCCACAACGACACCTGCTATCCCGCGCTTCTGGTCATCGGTCAGCTGATGAACGCGATCAACTCCGGCAGGTACGACAAGGATAAGCTCGCCCTGCTGATCACCCAGACGGGCGGCGGCTGCCGCGCCTCCAACTACATCTATCTGCTCAGAAAGGCGCTCAAAAAGGCAGGCTACGGTCATATCCCCGTTATCTCGCTGAACTTCGGCGGTCTGGAGCATCACCCCGGCTTCAAGATCTCTGTTCCGATGCTGTACAAAATGCTGTACTGCGCGTTCTACGGCGATCTGATGATGCTGATGGCGAACCAGTGCCGTCCCTACGAAAAGAATCCCGGCGAGACCGACGCGCTGGTCAGGCAGTGGACGGAGCGGCTTCTGGAAGAAAACCGCGACCCGCGCAACATGCGCTATAAGCACGTCAAGGAGAATTATCGCCTGATGGCGGACGACTTTGCCGCGATCCTCGGCGACACCGTGCGCGATAAGGTCAAGGTCGGCATCGTCGGCGAGATCTACGTCAAATTCTCCCCTCTCGGCAACAACAATCTCGAGAGCTTTCTGCTCTCAGAGGGAGTCGAGCCGGTCGTTCCCGGATTCGTGGACTTCTGCCTGTACTGCGTGTACAACGGCATCGTGGACTTTGACCTCTATCACATCCGCCATCTCAAGGCGTTCGGTTCAAAGTTCCTTTACAAATATCTGCTGAAAAAGCTGCGATATATCCGTACGATGATGCAGGAGCATTACCCCAATTTCATGCCGATGGCGGATTTTGACGAGACCCGCAAAAAAATCGACGGCTACATCGGTATCGGCGCGAAAATGGGCGAGGGCTGGCTCCTGACGGCGGAAATGCTGGAGCTGGTCGGCGAGGGCGTGAACAACATCATCTGCACCCAGCCGTTCGGCTGTCTGCCGAATCACATCGCTGGCAAAGGCATGATGAAGCCCATCAAGGAAAAGAATCCCGGCGTGAATATCGTCGCGATCGACTACGACCCCGGCGCAACTGCCATCAATCAGGAAAATCGCATCAAATTGATGCTTTCAAACGCAAAAGCGTAAATATTTTTCAGGAAGGTAGAATTTTACAAATATGTCTTGGTTTGTTGTAACTTTGATCTGTATGTTGGGATGGGGCTTTGCGGACCTGTTCTACAAAAAAAGCAACGTTGACGGAGATCGCTACTCCCACATGAAAACAGCCGTATGGGTCGGTCTGATGATGGGCGTGTTCGCCCTGATCTTCACGATCCTGACGCTCTGCAAGGAACCGCTCGTCGGACTGGTGGGAGAGGAATTTGCCGACAAGATCACCGCCTCGAATCTTTTCACCCCGGGCGTCAGCATTTTCACCAGCGCAGTGCAATACCTGCCCGCGTCATTAGGCTATATCATCTCGATGATCATCGGCTACGCCGGCATGCGCTATCTGGAGGTCTCCATCGTATCTCCGGTGCAGAACGCCTCAGGTGCGATGACGACCATCGTCTATCTGATTTACTTCGCTATCATCGGCAAGATCGGGAGCTTCTGGGACGACTATAACGCGCTTGACGTCACCGGCACGGCGATCATCATCTGCGGCGTGATCGCGCTCGCGATCGTCGAACAGCACCTCGCCAAAGCCGAGGGCGCGCTGAATCTGCCCAAGGAAGAACGCAAGTACCGCTACGGCGCGCTGGCGCTGCTCTTCCCCATCCTCTACTGCATTTTCGACACCGTCGGCACCGCCGCCGACGCGATCATCCTCGATGAGAACAGCGGCATCGATCTGGGCGAAGTCGACGTCCTGATCCTGTACGGCTTCACGTTCCTGCTGGCGGGCGTCGCCGCGTGGATCTTCCTGCTGATCAAGGAGAAGAAGGTCTACAACCCGTTCGCGAAAACAGAGTGGAAAACCCGCTTCCCCGCGGCGGTTTTCGAGCAGTTCGGTCAGATCTTCTATGTCTACGCACTGGCGGACAACCCGATCATCGCAGCTCCGATGATCGCTTCCTACTGCATCATATCGGCGATCCTGTCGCGTATCTTCCTCAAGGAAAAGCTCAAGGCTTCTCAGTACGCCTGCATCGCCGCCGTCGTCGTCGGTATCATCATAATCGGCATATCGGACGGTATCAAAGAAGCATAAGGCAAAAAGTGTCGGTCGGTTGACCGACACTTTTTTTCAAAGATGTTGGTTTGTCAATGATGCGTTACACATTTCTATGAAAGAATGACCTCACCGGTTTTGAGGAAATGGTACAGGAACTCACGAGGAGATTTCCAACCG
>ONAS01000016.1 GCA_900315815.1 uncultured Eubacteriales bacterium | reverse complement strand
AGAAGCTGAACACTTACGGCATCGGCAAGTATCTCGACGGAACCGATCCCACGACCGCTCCGACCACTCCTTATGTGGAACCGACCACTCCGTACATTGAGCCGACTGATCCTTATGTCGAGCCGACCGATCCGTATGTTCCGATTACCAAACCGCTGCCGAACGACTTTGTCGCGGTGATCTACTGTGAAGCGTTCGGTACCAGCGACCAGACCAGAAATAAGGAAGAAAAATTCAATAAGGCCACCGGTACGCTGACCTTCGACTTCCCGGCTGCAAGCTATGTGTTTGTCCGTAACTACGATACCGGCATTCAGTATTGCACCGACGGCTGGCAGGGTTTTGTCAATCCCGTAACACTGGTCAATGAGCATAATCTGACTGCTGTCTTTGATAAGATGTACGTTCCCGCGGGTACGCATACCCTGTATCTGACCGAGAGCGACAACGATACCTACACACTCGGCTATGGCGGCGGTACTGTCACCCCCGATCCCGACGATCCCGATCCTACCGTTTCTCCCATTGATCCCGATGACACCTATGATGTATACTTCAGCACCAAGGATTGGAACGAAGTGTATGCGTATGTATGGACGACCGGCGGCGGTGAGAAACAGGTTTGGCCCGGAATTCCGATGGAATTTGTCGAGAACAATCCTTATGGAGAGAAGGTCTACAAGTTCACCATTGAGCCTCAGTATGATAACATTATCTACAATAACGGTAATGGTGCACAGACAGTTGACCTGTCTCTGGACGGCACACCCAATATGGGCTATTATATCAACGGACAGAAAGATGGAAAGTACACTTGCGGTACTTACGTTTACGGCGTTGAGTAATTACAAACCAATTCATCAAACAGCGGGAGCAGAGAAATCTGCTCCCGCATTTTGCGCGATATTTGACTTTTGGCGTGAAACTGACTATACTGTACGTGGTGATTGATTTGAAGTTTTATATTATGACATTGGGCTGCAAGGTGAATCAGTATGAATCGCAGCTGATGGCGGAATTGTTGACAGAAAGCGGCCATGAGTCCGTCCCCGATTATCATATCGCGGATATCTGTATCGTCAATTCCTGCACCGTTACCGCGACCGGCGACTCCAAATGCAGAAAAATGATCCATCGCGTCCGCAGAGAGAATCCGGACTGCATCATCGTCCTGTGCGGATGTATGCCGCAGGCATTCTCGGATAAGCCCGAACTGTTTGACGGCTGTGATATCGTGATGGGGAATACCGCCCGCAGGGATATCGTGCCGGTACTGGAAGAATATCTGAAAGACAGGCGTCAGCTGATCCGGATCGGAGAGCATGTCAAGGACGAGCTGTTTGAGCCGATGCGCATCCACGGCTTTGAAGAGCGCACCAGAGCGTTCATCAAGATCGAGGATGGCTGCAATCGCTTTTGCACCTACTGCATCATCCCGTATGCGCGCGGCAGAGTCCGTTCTAAGCCGCTGGATATACTTGAAAAGGAAGCGCGGGATCTGGCGCTTCACGGCTTCAGAGAGATCGTGCTGGTAGGCATCAATCTCTCCGCGTACGGTCAGGAATTTGACGCCGATATTTATGACGCTGTCAAGACGGTCTGTGATATCGACGGGATCGAACGCGTCCGCCTCGGTTCGATCGAGCCGGAGCGGATGACGGAAGAGATGCTGAAAAAGCTGGCGCTCCTGACGAAGTTCTGCCCGCATTTCCATCTTTCTCTGCAATCCGGCTGTGACGCGACCTTAAAGCGGATGCGCCGTCATTATGATACTGCCGAATACCGCCGCATCGTTGAGAATATCCGTGCGCTGTTTGACGATCCCGCGATCACGACCGACGTGATGGTCGGCTTTGTCGGTGAGAGTGAGGAAGAGTTTCAGCAGTCGCTTTCGTTCTGCTATGAGATGGGCTTCGCCAAAACGCATGTATTTCCTTACTCCCGCAGAAAAGGCACCGCTGCCGATAAAATGGACGGTCATGTGGACGAGCATGTCAAGCACGAGCGTGCGGATATCATGATCGCGCATATGCTGGACGCTCAGAAAAGGTTCATGCAGGCTCAGACGGGGAAGAGGACGACCGTTCTGATCGAGTCTATGGACAAGGACGGCGTTCATGAAGGATACACCCCGAATTACACGCGCATCAGGATCAGCGATGAGTCGCTTGAGACCGGCAGATCGTATGAGATCATCATCACACAGGCGTTTGAGGATTACTGTACCGCCGAGGTCGTCAGATAACGGATCACGTTCTGGATCTCCTCGCTGTTTTCCTCATTGTGCAGGCTGTCATAGCTGTACAGGATCCAGCCGTCCGTATGCTGCTGACGCAGGATTCCGATCTCCGTCTGCAGGATATCGTGATTGTCCAGCCATGTGCCGTCGTCGGCGTCCGTGCCTGCCTTGTATCCCGATAATCCGACAAACAGCCTCAGACCCTTGTGCTTTTTCAGCGAGAGCCATTCGCTCAGACAATCCTCAAAGGTCAGCGCCGGATTGTCCAGACTGAAGTAGATCTGCGGACAGATATAATCGATATATCCTTCCTCTGCGCTCCATGCTTCTACATCCGCGTACAAGCCGTCGTTGTTGCGCAGGTTTCCCTGCGGAGAAATGCCGAACAGGATATCACTGTCCGCCTCATGTGCCGCGGCGTATGCCTCGCTTACCATCTTTGAAACATTGTTTTTGCGGAATTCTTCAATGCTTATCTGCTCTCCGTTCTCCTCCAAATACCGCAGATACTCCGCTTTGTCGAAATCGCCGCAGTTTTCCGGATAAAAATAATCGTCAAACTGGATGCCGTCGATGTCATACTTTTCCGCAAGCTCCCTGACGCCGTCGGCAATCAGCTTCTGCGTTTTTTCGGATGCGGGATCGAGATAGATACTGCCGTTGATCTCCACGCCGAGCGCTTCATCCTCTGTGACAGGGCTGCGGTCGCTCAGCTCAGCAGGCGTCTGCGCCGTCGCAACACGGTAGGGATTGATCCATGCGTGCAGGTACAGCCCGTTCTGTTGACACTTTTCCACGATAAGAGCCAGCGGGTCAAAGCCAGGGTCAACGCCCTGCGTACCGCTGATGATATGCGACCACGGAAAGAATTCCGACGGATATATCGCGTCACAGAAGGGACGCACCTGAACGATCAGGGTATTGAAATTCCCTTTTACGGCGTCGTTTGTGATCGCGTCGAGCTTTTTCTCAAAAGCGGCGCGCTTATCTGCCTCGTTTTCCACATCCAGCGTCATATAGGTCACCCAAAGACCGCGCGTTTCATCGGGCAGTTCGGGAGAGGGATTTCCGACCGCGGCAGTTGATCGGCGGCTTTCTTTTTCGCTTTTTTTCGGTGCGGTCGATGTAATGAACACTGCGCCTGTCAGAAACAGAACGGATAAGAGAACGGGTAGGATCTTTTTCAATTTCATTTTTCACTCCGAGGTATTATGTTTTATTTGATTCTTTATCTGATCGTCATCAATCTTGTCGCGATCGTGATCACGGCGCATGATAAGCTCGCCGCCGAGAATCATCGCCGCCGCACTCCGGAGCGCACCCTGCTGTTGATCGCGGCTCTGGGAGGTTCTCCGGCGATGTATCTGACGATGCTTGTCATCCGTCATAAGACGCGCAAGCCTCTTTTTATGATTGGTATTCCCGTCATTTTCTTTTTAGAACTGGCGCTGATCTGGACAGGAGGACATTATGTCTTTAAAATCTTTTGATTTCACTGTCAATGAAAAGAATGACGGCGCGACTGTGAGAGATTTTCTGCGCCGGTCCTGCGGGATCACCGCGCGTTCCATGACGGTGCTGAAATACTCGGACGGCGGGATCTTCCGCGCGGAACAATCTTTGAGATCCTGCGATATCGTTCACGCGGGCGATGTGATCACGCTGAAACTGCCCGGAGAAGCCAACGAAATCACACCCGTAGAGGGCGACCTTGATATCCTGTTTGAGGATGACTATCTGTTGCTGATCGATAAGCCTGCGCATATGCCGGTCCATCCGACAAAGACGCATCAGCTGGATACACTTGCCAATATCGTCAGCTATCATCAGCGGAGCAGGGGAGAGAGCTATATTTTTCGCGCTCTCAACCGGCTGGATAAGGATACCTCCGGGTGTGTGCTGATCGCCAAGGATCGCCTGACCTACGCGCTGGTCAAGGACAACATCGAAAAATCCTATGTTGCGATATGCGAGGGGATCATCAAGGAGGCGGGAACGATCGACAGACCGATCGGTCTTGCGGATTCCAGCAAGATCGAACGCGTTGTCAGGGACGACGGATCGGCGGCGATCACGCATTACAGGCCGATCGAAACCGGCAATCAGCATACGTATCTGAGATTGGTGCTGGAGACCGGCAGGACGCATCAGATCCGATGCCATATGAGCAGTATCGGTCATCCGCTTGCCGGCGACGACCTTTACGGCGGAAGCAGACGCTTTATCGATCGCACCGCGCTTCATTGCGATCATCTCTGCTTCAGACATCCGTTTGAGAATATGCTGTATTCTTATCATACGCTGATTCCGGATGTATTCTTCCAAATAATAAGAGAGGGCTAGCAGCCCTCTCTTACTTTATCCGCACTCTTTCTTTTTTATTGACGCCCTTGATCCCGCCGAGCATCCCGAATATCATCAATACCGCAAATCGCAGAAGCGTCATCATACCGACGGTATCGCCGGTGGTGAGTCCCGCGATAAAATGGATCACAAACAGGATGAAACCGCACACAAGACCGAGTATCAGTCCGCGGCTTTTGTTGACGGCGGCACAGCAGTACGCGCCGCAGAAAGCGCCGCCTGCGTCTGCGATCAGCAGGATATACGGGATCAGCGAATAGGGGACGCCGGAAGAAAAACTCATCACGCCGCAGATCACACAGATCAGCGCCGGCATCACCGCAAGCGATACCCCCGTGCCGATCAGGATCGCTTTCAGCGGGAACCTGTCATCCTTTATCATTCCGGACATAAAAAATCACCTCTGTAATGTCTATTCAGAGGTGATGATTTTTATATCTTATTGATTATTTTTTGCTTCCTGTTTCGCAGCCTTTTTTTCTTCCTTGGCTTTTCTCTTTGCTTCGCGCATTTCCTGAAGCTGTTCCATTCTGCTTGCCTTAGTGGTGCCGGCGGCAGGCTCCTTCACGGTATCTACGCTGGAGATAGCCCATTTCTTGAACTTCATCTTGACTCTGTCGGAGCCGGTCTCGATGATGAACGCGTCCTCGTCCTCTTTGATAGCGACGATCCTGCCGACGATACCGCCGATGGTGGTGACGTCGTCGCCGATCGAGATGTTATCGCGCATTGCCTGTTCTTCTTTTTTCTTCTTCGAATTCGGTCTGATCAGCACAAGATAAAGTACGCCGAAGAGAGCCGCGTATATGAGTATCATTACCCAACCTTGCATAGTAATTCATCCTTTCTAGCGAATCTTTGGTTATTATAACAGTAAAAAATAACTTTTGCAAGTAAAAAATGAACAAGAAACGGCTTATCAAGCGTCATTTGTCACTGTTGATAAAATCGCTTTTGTATTTCGCCGCAGATTTGGCTATTATTGTTTGACCTGATGGGCGCACTTGCCCTATGATTTCATGCCGCAGCGTGTGATGATCGGCGCTGTGACTGTATTTTTGCGTTTGTTAAAAAAATGTTTACACAATCGGCTCGTTTAATTCTTTCAAATAATTATGGATTAGAATTATAATTGTATAATAACATAGATTAGAATGGAGTGAAATAGATGAAGAAACTATTATCATTAACTGTTTGCCTTGCGATGATACTTAGCGTGCTTGCCGTCGGTATGATCTCCGCTTCTGCGACTGAGGCTGAGACTGTCGGGGAAAGCGCCGCTGCTGAGACCGTCGAAACCGCGACCGAAGCGGCGGACGAGTTTGCCGATACCGGCGCCGAGCCTGAGATCGCCGATGTATCTTCCGAGGAAGAGATCGCCGATACCGGCGCGGTCAATCCCGTCAATCTCGGCGACAGCTTCTATGCGCGTGTCAGAATGGTCAGATACAGCGACTATTTCCTGACAGTTCCTTCAAAGGCTGCCGATACGGACATCCTCCGCAAGCTGAACGGCTATAATTCTCAGGTATGGCATTTTACACGTGACGGAAACGCTTACAGGATCCGCAGTGTCGCGATAAATCTCTATATCGAGATGAACGGCTCTGAGGTCAAAGAGGGCGCGTATCTTTTCCATACCACGAAGCGCAATGCCGCCGAGCAGAAGTGGATCATTTCCAAGGACGCGACCGGCTACAGGATCCATTCCTCGGTCGATGACAATTATGTGATGGTATGCGTCAATCCGACGGTATCTACCTCCCGTGTCGTTCTGACGACCGCCGTTACCAATTCACGCGCGTATTTCAGCTTTGACATGCTGCCCATCAACGCCGATCTGCTGGACACGCCTACGCTGAGACTGGTCAATCAGGTGGACAGCGTTCTGGTCGATTGGAACAATGTTCCCAACGCGGCGCAGTATCGTGTCTATCGCTTCAATGATACCACCAAAAAGTGGGCAAAGCTCGCCGATGTTGAGAAGTCAAACTATATCGACACCGACGTAAAAAGCGGCAATACCTACAAATATACCGTAAAAACCATCAGCCCGGTGCTTTCCGCTTATCAGGAAAAGTCGATCCAGTACATCGCCGCGCCGAAGCCTATGGTCAATAATACGGCAAAGGGTCCGCAGATCTACTGGAGCAAGGTAGCGGGCGCCGCAAAGTACAGAGTCTTTCTGCACAACGGTACCGGCTGGAAGACGCTCGGTACGACCGATACGAATTCTTTCCTGCACGAAAAGTTTGAATACAACAAGGCGTATCGCTACACCGTACGCTGTCTGTCCGAAGACGGCAAGGTATTTACCTCTGCGTATGACACCGAGGGCGTTACCAACACGATCCTCGAGACGCCTGTCGTCAAAGCCTCTGTGATGCCGTTCTCCTGCGATCTGTCGTGGCCGAAGATCGCGGGCGCAGCGAAGTACAAGGTCTACTGCAAGTGCAAGGCGACCGATATGAAGTGGACCGAGGTCGAAGATACCGCGGAGAACACCTACAGCTTTGCGGACGCCGTCAGCAATAACGGTTATTATTTCACCGTCCGCGCTATGGATGAAAACGACCGCATCGTCAGCGGCTTCCGGGCTTCCAATTATGTTACCTTCTACGAAGCTCCCTGCGTTTTCGATATCACGCCTACCTCCAATACCAAAAAGATCTCATGGTATCCTGTCGTCGGCGCAAGCGGTTACCGCGTCTTTGCGTGGAACGGTCAGAGATGGGTCAAGAAGGGCGATACGGATGCCTACACCACTGTATTCAGCGCGTCGATCGCGGGCAGTGATAATCAGAATGTCTGTTACGCTGTCAGATGTATGAACAGCGACGGCAAGTTTATCAGCTATTATCTGGAAACCGTCATCGAAGGCGACCTGCGTTACTACTATCCCGGCGAGTATACCTCGACCCATAAGTTTTAAGAATAAGACAGAAAGAGAGCCTGTGCCGTTTTGACACAGGCTCATTTTATATGCGTTTGTCCAGAATATCTCTGTATCTGAGATAAAACTCCCGATAGGTCCCGTTGTCCAGATTCTCACGGATCCTTTCCGTCAGCGTATTGTAGAAGTACAGATTATGCATGACAGCCAGCCGCATTCCCAGCATTTCCTTTGCTTTCAGCAGATGACGGATATAAGCGCGGGTGTGATGCTGACAGACAGGACAGTCACATTCGCTGTCTATCGGGGAATCGTCTGTCTCATACTTCGCGTTGTTGATGTTGATAATGCCGTTCCATGTGAACAAATGACCGTGACGCGCGTTCCGTGACGGCATGACACAGTCGAACAGGTCGATGCCTCTCGTGACGCCCTCCAAGATATTGACCGGCGTGCCGACGCCCATCAGATAACGCGGCTTGTCGGCGGGAGCAAAGGGGAGGACCGCGTCGAGGATCTCGTACATCACTTCTGTCGGTTCTCCGACAGCCAGTCCGCCGACGGCATAACCGTCCAGCCCGAACTCGGCGATCTCCTTCATGTGGTCGATGCGCAGGTCCTTGTAAACGCCGCCCTGATTGATGCCGAACAGCATCTGATGCGGGTTGACGGTATCCTCAAGCGCGTTCAGCCGAGCCATCTCAGCCATACAGCGTTTGAGCCAGTTGGTGGTGCGGATAACGGAATTCTTCGTGTAACTGTATTCCGACGGGTTTTCTACGCACTCGTCGAACGCCATCGCGATGGTGGAGCCGAGATGGGATTGGATCTGCATGCTTTCCTCGGGACCCATAAAGATCCGTCTGCCGTCGATATGTGAGTTGAAGAACACGCCCTCTTCCTTGATGTCTCTCAGCTTAGCGAGGGAAAAGACCTGAAATCCGCCTGAATCCGTCAGGATGATCTTGTCCCATCCTGTCATTTTGTGAAGACCGCCGAGCTGCTTGACGACCTTATCACCGGGTCGCAGATGCAGATGATAGGTGTTTGATAGCATGATCTGGGTGTTGATGTTTTTCAGATCGTAAGCGGAAAGACCGCCTTTGATCGCGCCGCAGGTAGCGACGTTCATGAATGCGGGCAGCTGGACCGTTCCGTGGACCGTGGTAAAGGTCCCGCGGCGCGCGCTGCCTTCCTGTTTTAACAATTGATACATGATGCTGTCCTTTATAAAATCGCCATCGCGTCGCCGAACGAGAAGAACCGGTATTGTTCTTTGACGGCGGTATCGTAGGCCTTCATGGTTTTGTCATAGCCGTAGAACGCGGAAACCAGCATGATCAGCGTGCTTTCCGGCAGGTGGAAGTTGGTGATCAGACCGTCCAGTACCTTGAATTCAAAGCCCGGATAAATGAAAATATCGGTAAAGCCGTCACAAGGCTTGATCTCTCCCATCGCCGCTACGCTTTCCAGCGTTCTGCAGGAGGTCGTCCCGACCGCGATAACGCGCTTTCCGGCAGCCTTTGTCGCGTTGATCAGGTCTGCCGTTTCCTTCGGCAGCTCGTAGTGCTCCGAGTGCATCTTATGCTTGGTGACGTCGTCGACCTTGACCGGACGGAAGGTGCCGAGACCGACGTGGAGCGTCACATAACCGATGCTGACGCCTTTTGCTCTGATCCTGTCCAGCAGCTCGTTGGTAAAATGCAGTCCCGCCGTCGGCGCCGCCGCCGATCCGAGCTCATGGGAGTAGACCGTCTGGTAGCGCTCCTGATCCTCGAGCTTTTTTGTGATATAAGGGGGGAGAGGCATCTGACCGATCTTGTCGAGCGTTGCGTAAATGTTTTCCTCACAGGTGAGATCGACGATGCGGTTGCCGTCATCCGTTACTTCAAGCACTTCCGCTTTCAGCAAGCCGTCGCCGAAGGTGAAGCGTGCGCCGACCTTTGCTTTTCTGCCGGGCTTTACCAGCGTTTCCCATCGGCTGCCGTCAAGCTGACGCAGCAGCAGAAATTCTATTTTTGCGCCGGTATCATCCTTCACTCCGTAGATGCGGGCGGGGATGACGCGGGAGTCGTTGACGATCAGGCAGTCGCCCTCTTCCAGGTAGTCGATGATATCGTAAAAATGCTTGTGTTCAATCGTGTCCGAATCCCTGCGCAGTACCATCAAACGCGACGAATCTCGCGGTTCGAGCGGCGTCTGAGCGATCAGATTTTCGGGCAAATTGTAAAAGAAGTCGCTAGTTTTCATACATATACCCTTTTAAACTGTAAAATGTGATAAAATCGGTCTTTGAAAATTGACAAATCCGTGCACTGGTGTTATATTATATTTTGAAATATGAGGTAATTGTATGTATCAAAAGACCTCTATCATAATATATTATAATTAAAAAAAACACAACTGTTTTTTCAAATTTGGAGGAATTTATATGAAAAAATATAACGTCGGTATCATTGGCTGTACCGGCATGGTAGGTCAGCGTTTTTCGCTGCTTCTGGAGAATCATCCGTGGTTCAATGTGACGGCGATCGCCGCTTCCGCGCGCTCGGCGGGCAAAACCTATGAAGAGGCTGTCGGCGGCAGATGGGCGATGACTTCTCCTATCCCTGCAAACATCAAGGACATGGTGATCCTCGACGCAGCGAACGTGGAAGAGGTCGCCTCCAAGGTCGATTTCGTATTCTGTGCTGTCGATATGAAAAAGGATGAGATCAAAGCGCTTGAGGAAGCGTATGCCAAGGCGGAATGCCCTGTTATTTCCAACAACTCCGCGAACCGCGGAACGCCCGACGTTCCGATGATCATTCCCGAGATCAACGCCGACCACGCGAAGATCATCGAGGCTCAGAGAAAGCGCCTCGGTACCAAGCGCGGCTTTGTAGCGGTCAAGTCCAACTGCTCTCTGCAGTGCTATGTACCCGCAATCCATCCGCTGAAGGAAAAGTTCAAGGTCAGCAAGGTGCTGGCTTGTACCTATCAGGCGATTTCCGGCGCCGGCAAGAATTTCGAACGCTGGCCGGAAATGATCGATAACCTTATCCCGTATATCGGCGGTGAGGAAGAGAAGAGTGAACAGGAGCCGCTGAAGATCTGGGGCCATATCGAGGGCGATAAGATCGTCAACTGCGACGATATCGCGATCACCTCTCAGTGCCTGCGCGTACCGGTTTCCGACGGTCATACCGCTGCGGTATTCATGAGCTTTGACGCTGAAGAAAAGCCCTCTGTCGAAGAAATCATCGACATCTGGACCAACTATAAGGGCAGAGCGCAGGAGCTGGAGCTCCCGTCCGCTCCCAAGCAGTTCCTGCATTATTTCACCGAGCCGGACAGACCTCAGATCAAATCGGAGAGAAATCTCGAAAACGGTATGGCGGTATCTGTCGGCAGACTGAGACCCGATTCTCAGTATGATATGAAATTTGTTTGTATGGCGCACAATACGCTGCGCGGCGCTGCCGGCGGCGCGGTCCTGATGGCTGAACTGCTTTGCGCCGAAGGTTATATTGACTGATCGGAGGATATCCATGAGTAAGCATATTTTTACAGGTTCAGGCGTAGCCTTGATCACCCCTATGCACGGCGACGGTTCCGTCAATTATGAGGAACTGGGAAGACTGCTGGAATTCCAGATCGAAAACGGCACCGACGCGATCATCGCCTGCGGCACCACCGGTGAAGCGGCGACACTGACCGTCAAGGAGCACTGCGAAGTGCTGTCCTATGTCTGTGAGAAGGTTGCGGGCAGGATCCCTGTCATCGCCGGTACCGGTTCCAACGATACCAACACCGCGATCGAGCTGTCCAAATCCGCAGAGGCTTCCGGCGCGGATGCGCTCCTTTCGGTAACTCCTTATTACAACAAAACCTCTCAGAACGGTCTGATCCGCCACTTTACCACGATCGCGGATAATATCGACCTTCCGATGATCCTGTACAATGTTCCGTCACGTACCGGCTGTAATATCAAGCCGAAGACCTACGCGGAGCTCTGCAAGCACGAGAATATCGTCGCAACAAAGGAAGCGAACGGTGATATCTCCTCCGTTTCCCAGACACGTTCTCTCTGCGGCGACAGACTGGATATCTATTCCGGCAACGATGACCAGACCGTACCCTTCATGTCGCTGGGCGCGCTGGGCGTCATCTCCGTGTTCGCCAATTTCTGCCCGCAGGAAATGCACAAGATCTGCGAGCTGTGCCTGAACAATGACTTCAAGGAAGCGTCGAAGATGAATTTCCACTATGTCGAGCTGATGGATATCATGTTCTCCGACGTCAACCCGATCCCGGTCAAAACGGCGATGAACCTGATCGGCTTCAATGCAGGCGACTGCAGACTGCCGCTGGTTCCGATGAGCTATTCCGGCTATCATGACCTCAAGGACTGCCTCGCAAGGTACAACCTTATCGGTAAATACGCGTAAACTTCTCAGGGCGACTCGGATCGCCCTGAATTTTTAGAAAGCAAGGGGTTTTTATGGTAAAGATATTATTGAACGGCTGCCTCGGAAAAATGGGACAGGCAGTGGAAGCGTGTGTGAACAGCAGAGAAGACGTCATGATCTGCGCGGGCGTGGATATCGCTGAGGGCGACAGAGCCTATCCCGTTTATACGCGCTTTGCGGATGTACAGACAGAGGCTGACGTCGTCCTGGACTTTTCCAATCCGCGGGTACTGGATGATATGCTCGCATTTTCCGTTGAGCGGAAAATGCCCGTTATCATCTGCACGACCGGCTTTTCCGAAGAACAGGTACAGAAGATCAAGGATACTTCAAAAATCATCCCGGTATTCTATTCCGGCAATATGTCGCTCGGCATCAATATGCTGATCGAGCTGTCAAAAATGGCGGCAAAGGTCATGTCCGACAGCTTTGATATCGAGATCCTCGAAAAGCATCATAATCAAAAGCTGGACGCGCCCTCAGGCACCGCTATCATGATCGCGGACGCCATTTCCGATGTGAAGTCCGACGCTCAGTATGTTTATGACCGTCACGCGTACCGCAAAAAGCGTGAGAAAAATGAGATCGGGATCCATTCCGTTCGCGGCGGTACCATCGTCGGTGAGCATGAAGTGATTTTTGCCGGCCATGATGAGGTGCTTTCCATCAAGCACACTGCCCAGTCAAAGGGAGTCTTTGCCTCGGGCGCCGTCAACGCGGCAGCCTTTATCAAGGACAAGCCCGCCGGTCTGTACGACATGGGCGATCTGTTGAAATAATCGGCGGATTTCGTCAAACAGTATCACGAACACCTTTGTTTTCCTGTCATAAACTGATAGGGAACAGAGGTGTTTTTTATATGAATAACGAACTGATACTGCTGCCATCCGTAACGTACGCGATGAAAGCGAAAAATATTCTGGACCATTATCAGATACGTTCCTATATCCAGCGGACGCCGCGCCACACACCGATCAAATCCTGCGGTTACTGTCTGTTTGTTCCCGACAGGACCGATGACGCGGAGCGTTTGCTGAGAAAAAGCGGTATCCGTGTTCTCGGACGAGCGTCGCGTGATGCGGGATGATCTATCTCGATAACGCGGCGACGACCTCGCCGAAGCCGGAAATCGTCATCAAAGAAGTGAACCGCGCACTGCGGCATTATTCCGCCAATCCCGGCAGAGGAGGACACTCGCCGTCGCTTGCCGCCGCGAAAGCGGTTTTTCAGACGCGTTCTCTGGTAAAGGACTTTTTTCATGCATCTTCGGAAGAAAACGTTATTTTCACATCCGGATGCACCCATTCTCTGAATACGGTGATCAAAGGCGTTTTGAAGCAGGGCGACCATGTCGTCATATCTTCTCTGGAGCATAACGCGGTACTCAGACCGCTGTATCAGCTCAGTCAGCAGGGGAAGATCCGATACTCGATCGCAAAGGTCACAGTCGGCGACGACGACGCGACGATCGACGCGTTCCGCAGCGCCATCAACCAGCATACGCGGATGCTGATCTGTACGCACGCCTCAAATGTGTTCGGCGTCAGACTGCCCGTGGAACGGCTTTGCGCATTAGCGCACAGCTACGGTATCCTGTTTTGTCTTGACGCTGCGCAGAGCGCGGGTGTTCTGGATATCGATCTTGCCGCAGACGGCTATGATTATGTCTGCTGTGCGGGTCACAAGGGATTGTACGGTCCTGCGGGCATCGGACTGCTTTTGCTGAACGGCGGTGCGCCGATCGCCCCGTTGATCGAAGGAGGTACCGGCAGTGAATCCGCGAATCTGCTGATGCCGGATTTTTATCCCGACAGGCTTGAGAGCGGGACGCTGAATATCCCGGGGATCTGCGGGTTGGGCGGAGGCATCCGTTTTATCGGTCAGCGCGGTGTCAATAAGATCGCGGAACATGAAATGCGCTTGATCCGGATGCTGTACAGAAATCTCTCCGATACGGACAGAATCCTTCTTTACACGCCTCAGCCGGATCTGTCGGTATCCGCTCCCGTGCTGTCATTCAATATCGAGGGTGCTGACAGCGAAACCGTTTCCGAATACCTGAACCGTCACGGCGTCGCGGTACGCGCAGGACTGCACTGCGCGCCGACGGCACACGAATCGATGGGTACCGTCGACAGCGGAACCGTCAGGATCGCACCCTCCGTGTTTACCACAGAGCATGATATCCGTCTTTTGCTAAATGCAGTAAAGAATTTTATCCATTCTTCTTGAAATGAGAATCCCGCTGTGATACAATAGACTGGAAGTATTGTATTTTGCAAAACTATGTTAAGGGATTCCTGTCATGGATAATTTTTTCTCCACCATATGGGCGATATTATCGACGTTTCAGTTTAAGGATGCGGTAGATATTCTGTCCATTTCACTGATTCTATATTACCTGTTCAAGCTCTTCCGGCAAAGCAGAGCCGGTCAGCTTGTCAAGGGCGTTGTCATCCTGCTGATCGCATACGCGCTGTCCGCGCTGTTTGAATTGACGATGGTCAATTATATCCTCAAGGCGCTGTTCGAATTTGCGGTCATCATCATCGTTGTCGTTTTCCAGCCGGAGCTCAGACAGGCGCTGGAGCGTCTCGGCCGCAACAGGACCTTCAAGAGCTTTGTGCCGTCCGGCGCGCAGAGTGCGGACACATCCGTATTCAAGGCTATCAGCGATGTTTCTGATACCTGCATCGTCTTTTCGCGCTCCAGGACCGGCGCGCTGATCGTGTTCGAGCGTGACAGTGTGCTTTCGGAGATCGCCGCTACGGGTACCGTGCTCAACAGCGATACCTCCGTCGCACTTTTGGGAAACATTTTCTTCAACAAGGCTCCGCTGCATGACGGCGCCTGTATCATCAGAAACGGCAAGATCCTTTCGGCGGGATGTATTCTTCCGCTGACCAAAAGCAACGACGTCAATTCCGATTTAGGCACGCGTCATCGCGCCGCGCTGGGTCTGTCCGAGGAAAGCGATGCGGTCATCGTAGTCGTTTCCGAGGAGACCGGTACGATCTCCATCGCTGTCGGTGGGCGGCTGATCAGAGATCTAGACAGAGCGTCTCTGCATGAGAAGCTCTCCGATCTCATCATTCCCGGTGAGAATGAGAAGCAGGATTTGTTCTCTTCGCTGTTCAAGAACAGAAAGGAGAAGAAAAATGAAAAAAAGTAGTTTTCTGACCAGGCTCTTCTCCCATAACATCGTCCTGCTGATCATTTCATTTTTGCTGGCGTTCATCGCATGGTTTATCATCAACGCGAATTCTCAGACGGAAACGAACGTTACGATCTCCAATATCCCGATATCCATCACGCTTCCTGATACCGCCGTGGAAAAGGGCTTCCGTATTTTCAACGATAACGAGTATACCGCGTCCGTAGAGGTGTCCGGCAACCGTGTTACCGTCGGCTCGCTGACGCCCTCCGACATCCAGGTGACTGCGAATCAGGTTTCGACGATCGATCACACCGATGAGTATAATCTTCCGCTTTCCGCAAAAAAGGTGGGAGTGAAAACCAACTATAATATCATGTCGTCCGTCAATCCGTCCAGCGTCACGGTGTTTGTCGACAAATTCAAAGAAAAAGATATGCCGATCGATAAATCAAGGATGAAGGTCGTTATCGATACCGGCTACTATTCCGAAGTATCCATGTCGAACGATACGGTCCATCTGGAGGGAGCGGCGAGCAAGATCGATGAGATCGAGACCGTCGCGATTATCGATACGATCAATGCCGACGGCACCGCGCCTATGACGCTTCAGGAACCGCTGGTGTTCCTGGACAAAAACGGGAATCAGATCGATCTGCACTATGTGACCACCGATCTGAAATCGGTCGAGGTCACCGTTGTATCCCAGCCCCGAAAGGATGTAACTCTCAAGCTGGATATCCAGAACGCTCCGAAATATGCGCCGGAGGTGACGCTGACTCCGTCTCAGGTTTCTCTGTACGGACCTGCCGATCAGATCAATTCCATTAAGAACAGCTCCGTCACCATCGGCACGCTGGATTTCAAAACGCTGACCAATAAATCCTATCAGATCCCGTATGATGTCTCGCTTCCGGAAAACCTGAAGGATTGTCATGTGATTTCCGAGGATGAAGACGTCGTTATGGCTTCCGTTGATTTGTCGTCGTATTCATCGACAACGCTCAATGTTGAAGTGAAAGCCCGCGTCGACACCACCAAGTATAAGGCAGAGATCGCTTCCAATCCCACTGTGAAGCTGACCGTTTACGGTCCTGACTCGCTGATTTCTGAAATTACGGAGGACGACGTCAGGGCGATCGCCGACATCACAAAAATGACGAGTCAGCTCGATTCGGAAAAAACCGTATCGATCAGCGTTCCGCTGACGGTAACGCTCGGATCGGATTATCTGTCCTGCTGGGTCTACGAAACAGATCCTGTCAATGTCAATGTGACCCCCAAAAAATAAACCAAATTGAAAAGGGACTGCTGTTCATCAGAACGCAGTCCCTGATTTTATGCGGCTATTTATAATATGACGAGGTGTTCAGATATTTGTAGCGGTTGTTTTTCAGATATCCGTTATGCATGTCGACCGTGTCCTTGTGATAGTGAACACTGTGTACCAGCCCGATCCCCATCAGTACCGCCAATGCCGATGTGCCGCCGGAGGAGAAGAGGGGAAGGGTGATGCCGATGACCGGCAGAAGACCCAGTACCATGCCGATGTTGATGATTGTCTGGACGGATATCATCGCAAATACACCGACGCAAAGCATCTTTCCGAGATAATCGCGTGCGGAAAAGGCTTCGGCAAGGATCTTTACGGTAATCATCAGGATGATCGCCAGAAGGAGCAGACAGCCGATAAAGCCCAGCTCTTCGCCGGCAACGGTAAAGATAAAGTCGTTTTCCTGTTCGGGAACGATCCCCGACGATACCCGCGCGCCGTTTCCGAGACCCGTACCGTTCATGCCGCCGGAGGCGATAGATACCTTGCCCTGGTACTGCTGCCAGCCGTAGTTGGTCATCGCGTTGCCGTCAAGGTCAAATACGGCGGTAAAACGGTTTTTTTGTTCCTCGTTCAGCACATAATTCCACGCTATCGGAATCGCTGTCGCGACCAAGAGCAGCATGATCAGGAAATAACGCAGCTGGATTCCGCCGATAAACGCCATGATCAGGAACATGAACAGGAAGACCAGTACCGTACCGTCGTCGCCCTGCGCGTGTATCAGTACGACCGGTACTGCCGTATGGATCAGCAGAGAGAGTACGCCGAAGAGGCTGTGCAGTCTGTCGTTTTCCTGCAGCAGCTGCATATGCTTCGAAAGGGTGATGATATAAAACACCTTCACAAATTCCGACGGCTGAAAGGACAGCCCGCCGGGCAGTACGATCCACGCGGTGTCATCCGTTCCGGTGACGTTGATGCCGATGAAAAATACCAGTACCAGCAATCCGAGCGAGATGATGATGAAGATGATCCACAAATCCGCGATCCGCTGATAATCGATCAGCATCATGACGATCGCCAAAATATAGCCGATAACGATCGCTAATACCTGTGAGGTCAGGTAATTGTACCGATAACCGCGCTGCATGGACTGGATCAGTATCACGCTGTATACCGTAGCGGCTATCGTCAGCAGCCAGAGTATTTTATCTGTTTTGATAAAAACCTTTTTCAGGTTTTTCAGTAAAGCCTGCATAAGTAACCTTTCAGATTTGTATTCCTCTTTATTATAGTGAATCACTATGCTGAATGCAAGGTGATAATTGTAACAAATTTTATTTTATTTTGTCATACAGCATTATTTTGTCCTCAAGATATGATAAAATAATTAATTAATAGAATTTGGAGAGACATTATGCTGAAAGTTGTATCTAAATCGACCGCTGATACCGAAGCGCTGGGAGAGAGGATCGCCTCTGTTTTGAAGGGCTCTGAGGAAATCGCGCTTTTCGGTGATCTGGGCGCCGGAAAAACCGCATTTACCAGGGGCGTCTGTAAAGGACTCGGCGTTATTGACGGCGTTTCAAGCCCGACATTCGCTTTGGTGAATGCCTACCGCGGCAAATATCCGATATATCACTTTGATATGTATCGGATCACCTCTGTCGATGATCTGTTTGCAATCGGCTTCTATGATTACCTGGATACCGGTGTGCTGATCATCGAATGGAGCGAAAATATCGAGGATGAACTGGAACATAACGCTATCCGCATCCGTATCGGCAAAACCGATGATGAGAATGTGCGGATCTTTGAGATAGAGGGGTTGGATGAGTATGCTGATATTATCGGTTGATTCGTCGGCTACGCCCGCGTCTGTCTGCCTGTATGACGGCAAGGTGCTTGCCGAATACTTCATCAATACAAAGCTGACCCACAGCCAGACGCTCGCCGCGATGATCGAATCCGTCTTGCAGATAACCGGGATCAAAGCGGAGGATATCGACGTTTTCGCCGTTAATAACGGTCCCGGATCATTTACGGGAGTACGCATCGGAGTCAGCGCCGTCAAGGGAATGGCTTACGCACTGGACAAGCCCTGCGCCGCAGTATCGACACTCCAAAGCATGGCATACAATGCTCTTGCCGAAAATGCCGTTATCTGCGCCTGTATGGACGCCAGACGTCAGCAGGTATACAATGCGTTGTTCCGCATCACTGACAATAAGGCAATACAGCTGCAAAACGACCGGGCGATTGCGATCGATGCGCTGACAGAAGAGCTGAAAGCGTTTGATGAACAGGTCATACTCGTCGGCGACGGTGCTGAACTGGTATATAATTCTTGTAAAGAATTAAAAAACATCAGACTAGCTCCTGACAATATACGCTTTCAACGCGCTTCATCGACTGCGATGATCGCGTCCGAAAAAGCGGAACGGGGAGAGGTCATATCTGCGGCAACGCTGATGCCGTCTTATCTGCGCCTTTCACAGGCGGAAAGAGAACGTTTAGAAAAACAGAAGGGATGATTGAAATGATAGCGATCGGCTGTGACCACGGCGGGCTGAACATCAAAAACGCCGTGATCGACTATCTGAAAGAAAACGATATCGAATATAAGGATTTCGGCTGTGATACGCCCGAAAGCGTTGATTATCCGATCTACGCGTATCAGGTCGCGTCTGCGGTAGCTCAGGGAAATGCCGATTTTGGTATTATCTGCTGCGGCACGGGGATCGGCGTATCCATGGTCGCCAACAAGGTCAAGGGCATTCGCGCATCGGTCGTTACCGATGAATTCTGTGCGGAGATGACACGCCGCCATAATAATGCCAACGTCCTGTGCATGGGAGGAAGAGTCATCAGCGAGGAAACCGCGGTCAAGCTCGCCGATATTTTCCTGCACACCGATTACGAGGGCGGCAGACACGCAAAAAGAGTACAAATGATTACTGATATCGAAAACGGTAATTTCAACGTATAATACTTAAGAAAGAAGGAATATATCTATGAGTAAAGTAACCGTATTTGACCATCCGCTGATCCAGCATAAGCTTGCTATCCTGCGTGATGAGAGAACCGGCACCAAGGAATTTCGTGAGCTGATCTCAGAGATCGCGATGCTGATGTGCTTTGAGGCGACACGCGATCTTCCTCTGAAGTCGGTTGAGATCAAAACACCGATGGCTCCTATGACAGCCAAGAAAATCGCTGGCAGAAAGCTGGCTTTCGTTCCGATCCTCCGCGCCGGCTGCGGCATGCTTGACGCGATGCTGACGATGGTACCCTCCGCTAAGGTCGGTCATATCGGTCTTTATCGTGATGAGGTCACACACAAGCCTGTCGAGTATTATAACAAGCTTCCCGGTGATATCAATGAGAGAGACGTATTTGTTCTCGATCCGATGCTCGCTACCGGCGGCAGCGCTGTCGACGCGATCGAGATCATCAAGCGCTCCAAACCGCGCTCCATCAAATTCCTCTGCATCATTGCGGCGCCCGAGGGAATCGAAGTGCTGACAAAGGCGCATCCTGACGTAGATATCTTCTGCGCGGCAAAGGATGAATGCCTGAACGAGAACTGCTACATCCTGCCCGGTCTCGGTGATGCGGGCGACCGTATTTACGGTACAAAATAATGAAGCGTCCGATTGGTTTGATCCTGTTGTTATCATTGCTTCTCTCGGCTGTATTCCTGACTGCCTGCTCATCCGAGCATCAGCAGCAGTCTACCGAAAACGGCGCTATGACAGAGATCAAGGATGATAACGGAAATCTGACCGGCTATGAACGTCGTTTTTATGACGATAACGGCAACGTCACACGGCTGGATGTGTTCGACGAAAATCAGACATATCTCCATTACGACTTGTACGAGTATGATGAAAGCAACCGGCTGTATACCGAAACGCGCTACAGCGCGGAGGGCTTCGGAGAGTACCGCTATGTCTACACCTATGATGACGACGGGAATCTCACCGAAAAAGCATATGAGCTGTCAAACGGCGAAGCGCAGGTGTTTCGCTATGATCCGGACGGCACTGAAAAAGAACGGCTTTACTACGATTTTGATGAGCATCTGGTAAAACGCGAGGTGTTCGAAAACGGAAAATGGGTCGCCTACGATGCCGACGGAAAAATCATCAAATAACAGACAACAGCCGCTTCCGGTACATTTGGAAGCGGCTGTACTTTTGATTCACTTATCTGTTATTCTGCAGTGGGTTCTTCGGGCGCTTCGGCCGCTTTTTTGGCTTCAGCGGCAGGCTGTTCGTCCGGGGTGGGGATCTCTGCGCCTTCTGCCTCGTAGTGCGGATTATCCTTGCGTGCCCATGCTACGGCTTTATCAATGCCGACCTTTGCTGATTGTGACAGCGAAACGCCGAGATCGTTGAACGCGAGAATGAACGACTTAGCGGTCTGCGTCCAGACACCTTTTAAATCTGCCATATGGTACCTCCTGATTGATTGATGACTGCCGAACACAACGGTTGTGATGTATCGGCGACTCTCTCTTTTGTTAACAAGATTATTATAGCACGAAAGAGACAAAATATCAACTGTTGCAGTAGGTTAATATGATATTGCTCGCCTTCGAATCCCGCCGCTTCCGCATTTTGGTAATTGAATAAGGGAGACACCAAACGGTATCTCCCTTGTTCTAATGGCGGAAGCGGTGTATGCTGAATCTGGCGGTGATGAGCTTCCGCGTCTTCGGAGCTACACCTTCTGACCAAAGTGACTCCTACGCTCTCGCTGTAAACGCCGCGCTGTGGCGTTTACACTTTCGGATTTCGCGACTTCGCGCTTCATCCTCGGCACGCTCGCCTTCGAATTCCGCCGCTTCCGCATTTTGGTAATTGAATAAGGGAGACACCAAACGGTATCTCCCTTGTTCTAATGGCGGAAGCGGTGGGATTCGAACCCACGAGCCCGTGAGGACTACCTGATTTCGAGTCAGGCCCGTTATGACCACTTCGATACGCTTCCGTGTTTGCGTTGTCAGCAATCATCATTTTACTTTGTTTTTGCAATATTGTCAAGTGTTTTCCAGTAAATAGGCAATAATCGCATTGGATACCAGGAATCCTTTTACCGACAGCGCAAGTGATTCCGAGCTGATTCTGACCAGTCCCTGCTTTTCCAACTCTTTTGCGGCTCTCATCATATTTGCACTGATATCCGTGTGGAATCGCTCCCTGAATTGGTCAAAGATCAGACCTTCCGTCAGCCGAAGTGCCAGCATGATGTATTCCTCCGCATCGCCGCCGGGTCCTTCGTCAGTTATTTCATTTCGATAAAACGCGTCAAAGCTGTTATCATAATAAAAGCGCTTGTTGTCCAAAAATGAGTGCGCGGACGGTCCGATCCCGAGATACTCCTCATCATGCCAGTATTTCAGATTATGTCTGCTTTCATAACCTTCTATGGAAAAGTTGGATATCTCATACTGATGATATCCCAGCTCTGACAGATACCTCACGGTTTCCTCGTAAATGCCCGCCTGTGCGTCGTCGTCAAAAAAGGGTAAGATATCCTTCTTTTGATAAAAACGCGTTCCCGGCTCGATTTTGAGAATGTACGCGGAAATATGCTGCACTCCGCACTCCGCACAGAAATCCAGGGTGTGATGAAGCGATGAAATCGTCTGTTCAGGGATCGCCAGCATCACGTCAAGAGAAATATTATCAAAGCCTGCTTGCTGTGCGGACTTGACAGTAACGCCGATGTCGGTTACACTATGTCTGCGGCCTAATAATCTCAGCTCGTGATCATCGGCGGACTGCAAGCCGACAGAAAGACGGTTGAAGCCCGCTTTCCGCAATGCGGAAAAATCAAGCTTTTCAGTTGACGACGGATTTACCTCCAGCGTGATCTCCGCCTGCTCCTCCACCGAGAAGGACGCTTTGACCGTATTCATAATCTCAATCAGCCGAGTATGTCCCAACAGGGAAGGCGTGCCGCCGCCGAAATAGACCGTATCGACTGGCCTGTCGATCTGCTTGCCCCATGAAGCGATCGAGCGTTTCAAATACGTTACATATTCATCTATCTCTGTTGAGCATGGGCGTTTACTGAAAAAACTGCAGTAATAGCACTTTCCGTCGCAGAACGGAATATGCAGATACAGGCCGATATGACGCATAAGCACTCCTTAAAATGTTCCGATAAAGGGGTGAGGCGAGAACTTTCGTTCTCGCCTCGGTTTGGAAGGTATATGAAAAAACTTAGATGAAATCTTCTTTATGTGTATATATTAATAAATCAGAGGGAAATTGTCAATAGATTTTGTATAATTAGATGTAGAAAATCGAGCAAAAAACTTGTTGACTTTTACCATAATTTTAGAGTAAAATTATTAAGTATCAACAAATTCAGAATCCTTTTTTGCACGGAGGCAACCATTGAGCAACCTTACAGAACAAATTCAGAAGCGTCGGACCTTTGCCATCATTTCTCACCCCGACGCAGGTAAAACCACATTGACGGAAAAACTGCTGCTGTACGGCGGCGCGATCAACCTTGCGGGTTCGGTCAAAGGCAAGAAAACAGCCAAGCACGCTGTATCCGACTGGATGGAGATCGAAAAGCAGAGAGGTATTTCCGTTACCTCATCCGTATTGCAGTTCAAATATGACGGCTATTGCATCAATATTCTGGATACACCCGGACACCAGGACTTTTCTGAGGACACTTATCGTACACTGATGGCGGCAGACAGCGCCGTCATGGTGATCGACGCGTCAAAGGGTGTTGAGAATCAGACCCGCAAGCTGTTCAAGGTCTGCGTTATGCGGCATATCCCGATCATCACTTTTATCAATAAGATGGACCGCGATGCGCAGAGTCCCTTTGATCTGCTGGAGGATATTGAAAACGTTCTCGGCATCAATACCTGTCCGATGAATTGGCCGATCGGCTCCGGTAAGGAGTTCAAGGGCGTATACGACAGAAAATCCCGCAAGATCCTCTCCTACATTCCGAACAACGGTCAGAAAGAGGTCGAGACCGTCGAGCTGTCGCTGGACGATCCCGATCTTGACAGCAAGCTGTATTACGGTCAGAAGGATGCGCTTTTCGACGATATCGATCTTCTGGACGGAGCGGGCAATGACTTTGATATTGATTTAGTTCGAAAGGGAGAGCTGACGCCCGTATTCTTCGGCTCCGCACTGAACAATTTCGGCGTGGAACCGTTTTTGCAGGAATTTCTCAGTCTGACGACGGGACCGCTTCCCAGAGAAGCAAACGGCGAACTGATCGCTCCCGACGCGGATTTCTTCTCCGCGTTCGTTTTCAAGATCCAGGCTAACATGAACAAAGCGCACCGTGACCGTGTCGCGTTCATGCGCATTTGTTCCGGCAGATTTGATAAAAACATGGACGTCTACCATGTTCAGGGCGACCGTAAAATGAAGATCTCTCAGCCGCAGCAGATCATGGCGCAGGAGCGTGAGGTCGTTGACGAAGCCTTTGCGGGCGACATCATCGGCGTATTTGATCCCGGTATTTTCTCCATCGGCGACACGGTCGTTTCACCCGGTCAGAAATTCGCCTTCAAGGGCATCCCGACCTTCGCGCCCGAACATTTTGCCTTGGTGCGCCAGAAGGATACCATGAAGCGCAAACAGTTTGTCAAAGGAATGAACCAGATCGCACAGGAGGGCGCCATCCAGATCTTCCATGAACCGGAATCCGGTATGGAAGAGGTCATCGTCGGCGTTGTCGGCGTTCTGCAGTTCGATGTTCTCAAGTACCGTCTGGAGAATGAGTACAACGTAGAGATCATCATGGAAAACACGCCGTACCAGTACATCCGGTGGATCATCTCCGACAGTGATTACAAGACATTGGATCTGGCGTCCGATACCAAGGTAGTCGCTGATTTCAAGGAAAACAAGCTGCTGCTGTTCCGTTCGGAATGGAGCATCGACTGGGCGCTTGAGCATAACAAAGACCTCCGCCTGCAGGAATTCGGCAACGCGGAATAACTAGGACACGCAAATAGAACGCACCTCTTGAATACATATTTCAAGAGGTGTTTTTATGTTCGGATTTTTATCATTCATCAGTCAATACATTTTTCTGTTCATCCTGCACATCGCCAACAGCGAGAGCTTTCCCAAGCCGCTCACCAAGGCGCAGGAAAAGGAGTATCTGGAGCTGGCCGCAAAAGGCGATATCCATGCCCGCAACATGCTTGTCGAGCATAATCTGCGGCTTGTCGCGCATATCATCAAAAAGTATTACCAGAATTCCGGAAGTCAGGACGATCTTGTTTCCATCGGAACCATCGGACTGATCAAGGCGATCAATACCTATGATCTCAACAAGAATATCAAGCTGTCAAGCTATGCGTCGCGCTGTATCGAAAATGAGATCCTCATGCACTTCCGCAACCTCCGCAAATCGGCGCAGGATGTTTCGCTCAACGATACCATCGATACCGATAAGGACGGAAATCCGCTGACGCTGATGGATATCATGGCGGATGAAAGCAATATTGACGATGACATCGATACCAAGCTGAATTTGCAGGTGCTGTACCGATACATCGACGAAACGCTGACCCCCAGAGAGCGAGAGATCATCATCTGCCGTTACGGATTGATGGGGGTGGATCCTCAGCCGCAGCGGGAACTGGCAAAGCGTCTGAATATCTCGCGTTCCTATATCTCGCGTATCGAAAAGAAAGCGCTGCATAAGCTCAGAAAGCGCTATGAGCAAGGCTGATGACATTTGTGTCATTCATATTGACTGACCGATGATTTGGAAATATAATATTACTGTGAAAAGCTGCATATACATTGTCAGGTGATGTATATGAAGCTGAGAACTGTCTATATCCTGATCTTTTCCGCGATATTTCTGATCGTTTGTCTGGTGATGATATCCTCATTCTCCGATATCGCACAGTTGGTTTCACGCGATATCGATGCGGCTGACGCTCCGCTGATCATAGTCGACGCCGGCCACGGCGGTGAGGACGGAGGCGCTGAGGTCGAAGGCGTTCTGGAAAAGGACATCAATCTGTCGATCGCACGCAAGACCGCTGATATCCTGAGGCTCAGCGGTTACCGCGTCAAAGAGGTGCGCACCGAAGATATCTCCGTATATTCCGACGATTCGGAAACACTGCGTGAAAAGAAGGTCTCCGATCTGAATAATCGTGTACGGATGTTCAACGAGGATGCCGATGCCGTCGCGGTCAGCATCCATCAGAACAAATATGACAACAGCAAATATCACGGCGCACAGCTTTTCTATTCCACAAACGATCCTGACAGCGCTGATCTGGCAAGAGCGATCCGGACGTCAGTCGTCATGCTCTTGCAAAACGACAACACGCGCGAGCTGAAACCGGCGGGGAAGGATATTTTCATTCTGAAAAATGCCGAAGTCCCCGCTGTGATCGTGGAATGCGGTTTTCTGTCCAACGCGGAAGAACGGCAGAAGCTGACTGACGAAACCTATCAGCAGGAGATCGCCTATGCGATCGCAATGGGCGTGATCGATTATCAGAATCAAAAGAATTCAAAATAAAGGAACACATTATGGCTAAGATCAAAAGCGTATATATCTGCTCGGAGTGCGGATATGAAAGCCCGAAATGGTACGGGAAATGCCCCTCGTGCGGCGAGTGGAACACCATGAATGAAGAGATCCGCGATACCGCGAAGCAAAGCGCGGCAGCCGTCTCACGTGCCGCAAGCTACGCGCCTCCGATACAGATCAAGGAGATTTCTACTACCGACGAGATCCGTTATAAAACCGGTTCTTCGGAGCTCGACCGCGTTCTGGGCGGCGGTATCGTCAAGGGCAGTCTGGTACTGCTCGGCGGCGATCCCGGTATCGGAAAATCGACGATCCTGCTGCAGATCTGTGAGTATCTGGGCAGACAGCTGAGCATCCTGTATGTATCAGGCGAGGAATCCAAACGGCAGCTCAAGCTCCGCGCCGACCGACTCGGTGTTGATTCCGATAACCTGTACATCCTGACGCAGACGGATGTCGAGATGATCTGCGAGACCATCCGTCAGGATAAGCCCGATATCGTGATGATCGACTCGATCCAGACGATGACGCTCACTGAGCTGAATTCATCGCCCGGCTCTGTCACACAGGTCAGAGAATGCACCAACTATCTGATGCGCACTGCAAAATCGCTGGATATCCCGATGATCGTCGTCGGTCACGTCAATAAAGAAGGCTCCATCGCCGGTCCTAAGGTATTAGAGCATATCGTCGACGCGGTATTGCATTTTGAAGGCGACAAGCAGATGTCGTACCGCATCCTGCGCGCTGTCAAGAACCGTTACGGCTCCACGAATGAAATCGGCGTTTTTGAAATGACCGACAAGGGTCTGGATGAGGTGGACAACCCCTCGCTGATGCTGATATCCGGGCGGCCGAAGAATGTCAGCGGGACCTGTATCGCATGCGCGATGGAGGGCACACGGCCGATCCTGGCAGAGATACAGGCGCTTGCGACCGCGACCGGCTTCGGTAATCCGCGACGGATGTCAACAGGCTTCGACTATAACCGCATGAATCTGATCATCGCGGTTCTGGAAAAACGCGCAGGCTACTATTTTTCCAACACGGACGCCTATATCAACGTGATCGGCGGATTGAGATTGGATGAAACCGCCGTGGATCTCGCTGTCGCGATGGCGCTGGTGTCCTCGCTGAAGGATATTCCGATAGCGAATGACGCGCTTGCTTTCGGAGAGATCGGATTGGCGGGAGAGATCCGCTCCGTCAGCCATGCTCAGCAGCGTGTCAATGAAGCGGTGCGGCTAGGCTTCAAGCGCATTATCGTGCCCGCACACAACGCAAAGGATATCATCACGCCGACAAACGCACAGATCATCCCCGTCAGAAATGTCCGAGAGGCATTCGAGGCGATCTGTGAATGATACTCCCGGACAGGGGAGAGGTATCCAACAGAAATTGAATACACGTTAAGATCCGCTCTCACAAATGAAGTGAGGGCGGAAAATGTATATCAAAAAAAGGAATCGTGATGTATTAAAAATGCAGTAAGAGCATTACGGTACATTATCGAACATCAATTCGAACCAGCACAAGAATAAAGAATATGTTTGAAACATTAAAGAATTGTTAAAAAATTAACAAATAGGGGATTTCAAAGAGAAAGAAAGGATCACCGGATATCAAGGGGTTACACCATAACCACCACCATAGTAGGTCAACTGAAAGAAAACAGAATTAAAGATAACAGAATAAAAGATAATCCAACATATGACAGGGCGATCCGCAGAGCAATATATCAAACACATATTATTAGTTCCTTTACAGCAATAATCATCTGAAATCAAAACGTCAGGATCAGATCAGCTGAAAATGATTCAAATCTGAGACGCTCAGTTTTTTTAAAATGAACATAGACTCATTCAGAGAATTCCTATTGAAAAAATCTGATGCGTAATATGGCGCTAACGATCACAGACAAGGAAATCATCAGCGACTCAGTTCAAAATGATCTGCGTGATTTCAAAACTGCACAAAGATGATTGCGATATATAATATCAAGGAACACAGTATTGAAAATCAACGCCTGATAATCCCTGATGATACAAATCCACTGATTGAGCCGCTTTTTCTTGCATGAGCCCTCCCCTTAATTACACAAAATACCAATTTTATGTAATTTTCTATATAGGAAATTACAGCCCCTTCTTTTCGTATATAATGGTATTGAAATCATATATTATCCTTAAGGAATGATTCTGACATGAGTAATTTCGCAGTTGAAGCATCAGATATCATGAAAGATTTTCTGTTTTACCTGCAGACGATCAAAGGCCGTTCGCCGTCAACCGTGGATGAGTACTTCAGCGATCTGCGTACCTTCTTTCGCTTTATCAAACGTAAAAAAGGTCTGGTTCCGGATTCTGTCGATGACGCCGATATCAAAGTTGACGACGTCGATCTTGCGCTGATCCAATCTGTTACGCTGACCGATGCCTATGAGTTCATGAATTATCTTTTGCGGATTCGAAAAAACGACAAGGCCGCCCGTGCCCGCAAAACCACCAGCATCAAATCCTTTTATCATTATCTGCATATTACCAAAGGACTTTTGAAGGAAGATCCGCTGGAAAAGCTGGAGCGTCCCAACGCCAAAGAAAAGAACCCCCTCCCCAAGTACCTGACGCTTGAGCAAAGCATTGAGCTGTTGAATGCGGTCGAAGGCAAATTCAAGGAGCGCGACTACTGCATTCTGACCTTCTTCCTGAATTGCGGCATGCGTCTTGCTGAATTGGTTGCGATGGATTATACGGACATACGTTCGGATAATACCGCTCAGATCATCGGTAAGGGCAACAAAAAGCGCATTATTTATCTCAACGACGCATGTATCAGCGCCTTTCACGCGTATATGAAGGTGCGTCCTGTCGAAGGCGTCCGCGCCGCCGATAAATACGCGCTGTTCCTCTCCTCCCGCAACCGACGTATTTCCAGAGAAATGGTGCAGAAAATGGTCTACAAATATCTGGAAAAGATCGGTCTGGACGCTCAGGGCTATTCCGTACATAAGCTGCGCCATACTGCCGCGACGCTGATGTATCAGCACGGCGATGTGGATATCCGCGTGCTGAAGGATGTTTTGGGGCATGAAAATCTCAGCACCACCGAGATCTATACCCATCTCGATTCCAGCCAGATCGAGGCGGCGGCCAAGAGTAATCCCCTCGCCAAGGTCAAGCCGAAAAAATGATCTATTCCCTATCAAAAAAGCAAAGCCAACACAGATGGATTTCTGCGTTGGCTTTTTCTTATACGAACGTGTCGATCGATGAGTCGCCCCATCCGGTTTCCGTTGTCGATTTCGTTTGATCGGCGTACTCCTCAAAGTACTCCGGAAGGATCGCGGAAAAGGCGTTCACACTGTATTCCCTATACAGATCCTTGATCGAATCCGCGTACTCTTCCGGTACCTTTACGACATCATTGGACAGCGCCGAACCGGTTTTCCCAAGCTGGACGAGATAGTAATCATCCTTATCGTGCAGCAAAAGAACGCCGTAGTCGTTTGTAAACAGCAGGTCCTTGTCGCACGCGGTGAAAACGATACCGTCTAATTCCCTGTCCAGATCGGAATACTTGATTTTCTTCCCTGCCTTCAGCGATTCATTAATGGCGTTCATGGCGTCATCGGAGATTATTTCTACGGTGTATTCGCTGTAGTACGGTTCTGCGTCACCGGAATAGTTGTTATAGGAATATGAATACTTGAGCTTCCAGATGTAGTAGCTGTCCATCACGGCGTTCTTCATCGCCTTGCTCAGCGTATCATATTGATCCTCACGGATAAAAACGCGATCTGCCTCAGCGGATCCTTCCTTCAGATAATCTGCGCGAAGATTATGCATATTTGACGGAAAGCTTGTCGGATAAGCGTAGTATATCTCATCCGTCGTATTCTCACAGCGCATGACCACAGGGTTCTGCTCGGAATTATTATAGTAGAGCCTTTCACCGAATTCTGACGCGAGCAGTACAGGGACGTCTTCGGTCGTGACATATGCACACAGCTGTTCTTCCGGTGTAAGGAAAGTGATGTCCTTGCTGATCGCTGCTTTGCGGTAGGTATAATCGCGAAAAACAAGGCTTTCCTTGCTGTCGTCGCAATAGACAGCATGCTCCGCCTTTTTATCCTCCAGATACTGACAGGAGCAGAGTGTTATGCCGAGAATAACGATACAAACCGCGGCAGAAATGATCCTGAGATATTTTTTCATCCTCTTCCCCTCCTTACGCCAGATTGAGCTTTTTGCTCATGATGTATCTGATCAGCAGGAAATAGACCACCGACATGATCAGCTGTATCGCTATACCGATTCCGAACACAATGTGATAGAACGCGATCGAATGATTTGCGATCCACATGTACATACCGGTATAGACATCATGCCCCATCAGCGAAAAGACAACGACCAGGATCGTTCCGAGGATCTGACTGATGATGTACAGTCCGAAGTATACGCCGAACGCCAACAGGATCTTTCTCTTTTGTGCCAGCTGACCGACAGAAATACAGAAATAGTAGCACAGCATGCCGCAAACAAGCGACGTGACGATCAGCAAAACCAGTTCGATCACATACAGCACCGCGTGACCGTGGGTGTATGACATCAACCGTCCGAACATGAAGCCGGCGGACTTGAACAGCTCGATGTTCATCTCCCCGAGCGTTACGATCATGAACGACAGGAAGATCGCCAGAAAGGTTCCGAGATAATACAGAATCGTAACGATCAGTTTGGAAAGGATATGCTGAGTAGGCGTTACCGGCAGTGTGTGGCTGAGATAGCCCTCGCCTGAGTACATCCCCTGATAGAAGCGGACGATCCCGACTACCATGGTCAGTACCAGCGCGACAATGATCGAGATCACATAGAGCACGATCGAAGAATAGAAAACGATATTGTAAACCGTTGAACCGTCCTCAAACAGCTGCACGAAGCGGTTCAGTGCGGCGATCCCCAGCAGGATCAGCTGAACCGGCAGCAGCAATCTCATGTATGAGGTAAAATCATACTTAATCAGTTTTCTTACCATTTGAATACCTCCCTGAACAGATCGTCGATGCTCTCAGCGTGTTCCTCGCGGATATTGTCGACTGTATCATGCAGTACGACCTGACCGTCCTTGATGAAAATGACCTCGTCAAGTACAGACTCGATATCGGCGATCAGGTGTGTCGAGATCAGCACAGACGCCTCAGGATTGTAGTTATTGATGATCGTTGAAATGATGTAGTCGCGCGTTGCGGGGTCAACGCCGGCGATCGGCTCGTCGAGCACGTACAGCTTTGCGCTGCGGCTCATGACGAGGATCAGACAGACCTTTTCCTTATTGCCCTTTGAAAGGCTTTTCAGACGATCTTTTCTGTCGATGCCCAGCCGCTGAATCATTTCATAAGCCAGCTCGGGTCGGAAATCCTCATAAAAATCGGTGAACATCCTGACGATATCCTCGACTGTCATCCAGTTGTTCAGATAATTGACGTCAGGAAGATAGGATACCAATGGCTTGGTTTTTACTCCCGGCTCTTCCCCGCTGATATACAGCTTGCCGGACGTCGGGGTCAGCAAACCGTTGATCAGCTTGATCAGCGTAGTCTTTCCCGCTCCGTTCGGACCCAGCAGTCCGATGATCCGTCCGCTTTCCACGGAGAGCGTAATGCCGTTCAGCGCGGGTCTGGAGCCATAGCTCTTATACAGGTTTTCACACCTCAGAATTTCACTCATACCGATACTCCTTTATCACATTGATGATTTCATCGTCCTTCAGACCGAGACTGTGCATATCGTTCAGATAAGCGCCTGTCTTATCATTTACCAGCTCGCGCATCATTTCCTGAGCCACATGAATGTCCTCGTTGACATACCAGCCTGATCCACAGCGCGAGTAAATCACGCCCTTTTGCTCAAGCTGTTCAAACGATTTCTGCACGGTGTTCGGCGTTACGCCGGCCTGAAGCGCGACCTCGCGCACCGACATCAGCCTCTCCCCTGCTCCGACCTTTTCCGTCGCGATCAAAATGCAAAGCCGTTCGCAGATTTGGGGACAGATAGGTCGTTTTTTGTCCAGCAACCAATCCATGGAAATCCTCCTTAACTGTATTACTGTACTAATACAGTATCACAGAATATCCGGCTTGTCAATGGGTAAAAAGAAAAAGTGCCGGAAAATTTCCGACACTTCCTCAACATTTGTGATTCAGTTATGGGTATAGTTGTCAAAGTAACCCTGTACCAGAACGACAGGTGTTCCCTTATC
>ONAS01000113.1 GCA_900315815.1 uncultured Eubacteriales bacterium | reverse complement strand
CTGGTCGGCTATTTTTCCTATGATTATCTCGCTTACAGCGAACCAAGCGTGAAACGTGACACGGAGGATACAGAGAACTTCAAGGACGTTGATCTGATGCTGTTCGACAAGGTGATCGCCTTCGATCATCTGAAACAAAAGATCATCCTCATCGTCAATATGCCGCTTGATGACGTAGAGGTCGGCTACAACAAGGCAGTCATGGAGCTTTCCCAGCTCAGCGATCTTCTGAAAAACGGCGCTAAGAAGAGTGAACCCGCCGGAAGGCTGACAGGTGAGGTCACACCCCTGTTTGATCAAAAGAAGTTCTGCGCAATGGTGGAAAAAGCAAAGCACCATATCCGCGAGGGCGATATCTTCCAGATCGTGCTGTCAAATCGTTTATCCGCTCCGTTTGAGGGCAGCCTGTTCAATACCTACCGCGTGCTCAGAACCATCAATCCCTCGCCGTATATGTTCTACTTCTCCGGCACGGATGTAGAGGTCGCGGGCGCTTCGCCTGAAACCTTGGTCAAGCTGGAGGACGGTGTGCTCCATACCTTTCCGCTCGCCGGCACCAGACCCAGAGGAAAAACAGACGAGGAGGACAAGGCGCTGGAAGCGGAGCTGCTGTGTGATGAAAAGGAGCTCGCCGAGCACAATATGCTGGTCGATCTCGGACGCAACGACCTGGGCAAGATCAGTAAATTCGGCACCGTAGCGGTCGAAAAGCTGCACTCCGTCGAACGGTTCTCCCACGTGATGCACATCGGTTCAACGGTACGCGGTGAGATACGCGACGATAAAGATGCGCTGGACGCGATCGAAGCGGTACTGCCTGCGGGAACACTGTCGGGAGCGCCGAAGATACGTGCCTGTCAGCTGATCGGAGAGTTGGAGAACAACAAGCGCGGCATCTACGGCGGCGCGATCGGCTACATTGATTTTACCGGCAACATGGACACCTGCATCGCCATCCGTATCGCCTATAAGAAGAACGGAAAGGTGTTTGTCCGCAGCGGCGCGGGGATCGTCGCCGACTCTGACCCCGAAAAGGAATATGAGGAGTGCCTGAACAAAGCGAAAGCCTCGCTCGCGGCGCTCCGGATCGGCCAGGAGGTGGAATAATGGTATTATTGATCGACAATTACGACAGCTTTTCCTACAACCTTTACCAGTATATCGGCGAGATCGATCCCGATATTAAGGTCATCCGCAATGATGAACTGACCGTCGAGGAGATTCGCGCGCTGGCGCCCGACCGTATCATCCTTTCTCCGGGACCGGGCAGACCGGAGGACGCCGGCAACATCATCGAGGTCGTCCGAAAGCTCGGCATAGAGATCCCGATCCTCGGCGTATGTCTCGGTCATCAGGCGATCTGTGCCGTGTACGGCGCGACGATCACCTATGCCAAGCAGCTCATGCACGGCAAGCAGAGCGAGGTGCATTTCGACGCCGCCTGTCCGCTGTTCAACCGCTGTCCCGAGAACTCCCTCGTTGCGCGTTACCATTCACTTGCCGCCGATCCCGACACCATGCCCGACTGTCTGCGCGTTACCGCGACGACAAAGGACGGCGAGGTCATGGCGGTACAGCACAAGATCTATCCCGTTTACGGCGTCCAGTTCCACCCCGAATCCATTTTGACGCCAAACGGCAAAACCATATTGAAAAACTTTTTAGTCGGCTGAGAGCCGTAATCCATATACAAAGGAAGGTTTATGATGATAAAAGAAGCAATCGAAAAAATAGTCAGTAAGGAGGATCTCACCTACGACGAGGCATATGCCGTCATGAACGAGATCATGAGCGGAGAAACATCAGCGACCCAAAACGCCGCTTTTTTGGCGGCACTGTCCACGAAGAGCGCCAGAGCGGAAACAACGGATGAGATCGCGGGATGTGCCGCGGCGATGCGCGATCACGCTACCAAGGTCGATACCGGCATGGAGCTCTTTGAGGTCGTCGGTACGGGCGGCGACAACGCCCACAGCTTCAACATCTCTACCACCACCGCTCTTGTCGCGGCGGCAGGCGGTATGAAGGTCGCAAAGCACGGCAACCGCGCCGCGTCTTCCCTTTGCGGTACGGCGGATTGTCTGGAGGCGCTCGGCGTGAATATCAACCAAAGCCCCGCGAGATGTGTCGAGTTGTTGAACGAGGTCGGTATGTGCTTCTTCTTCGCGCAAAAGTATCACACCTCGATGAAATATGTCGGCAGTATCCGCAGGGAGCTGGGCTTCAGAACCGTATTCAATATCCTCGGACCGCTCACCAATCCCGGCTCGCCGACCATGCAGCTCTTAGGCGTGTACGACGACTATCTGGTGGAGCCGCTGGCACAGGTGCTCGTTAACCTCGGCATCCGCCGCGGTATGGTCGTGTACGGTCAGGAAAAGCTGGATGAGATCTCCTTGAGCGCACCGACCACGATCTGTGAGATCAAGGACGGTTGGTTCAAATCCTCGGTGATCACTCCCGAAAAGTTCGGCTTTGAGCGCTGTAAAAAGGAAGATCTGAGGGGCGGTACACCCGAAGAAAACGCGCAGATCACCCTCGCGATCCTGAACGGAGAAAAAGGACATAAACGCAACGCTGTGCTGATGAACGCCGGCGCGGCGCTGTATATCGGCGGCAAAGCGGACAACATGAAGGACGGCATTGATCTTGCCGCTCAGATCATCGACTCCGGCAAGGCGCTCGCGACACTCGACAAGCTGATCGAGGTCAGCAACCGTCCCGAGGTGGAAGCATGACGATCCTCGACCGTCTCGCGGAACACGCGAAGGAACGGGTATGTGAAGCAAAAAAAGCGACGCCTTTATCCGCCATTCGGCGACAGGCGGAGAATCTGCCGAGGGGAACTTTCGCTTTTGAAACCGCGCTGAAAAATCCGGGGATCTCCTTTATCTGCGAATGCAAAAAGGCCTCTCCCTCCAAGGGCTTGATCGCGCCGGATTTTCCGTATGTGCGGATC
>ONAS01000035.1 GCA_900315815.1 uncultured Eubacteriales bacterium | reverse complement strand
GACGATGATATTGCGGAGCACCGCGCGGGTATATTCATGCGCCTCGTGCGCAATGATACAGGCGAGCACATGGCTGACGGAGCGCATATTGGCAACGTTTCTGGCGTAGCAGGCGAGCTTTGCGACAAAGGAAGGCTCCTCACCGCAAATAACGGTCGCCAGCACAAAGATATCTTCGTCGGTGGAGCCGTAGAACTTCGGTTCGCCGAACATTGTCGTCAGCACAGCGGTCACGAGCTGCTCCTTTTGCTCCATCTTATAGGCAGGTCAGCCGTCGCGGTTCACGGTTTTATCGGTATTTTTGAAGTTGAATTTTGCCATGATCGCACTTCTTTCTCGTCGTCGCCCGCTGTAACCGAACGAACAAAACAAGGTATCATCACATACAGAGAATCGTCGACAACGGACAAAGAGGATTTGAACCTCTACGACCTTTCGGTCACCGGATTATCGGTCCGGCGCGTCTGCCATTTCCGCCATATCATCTAAGGTGATGAAGTAACCGCCATCTGCACTGCTGTATGTGATTACAGCCATATTTAACACAAATAACGGATCCGTGAGGAAGAACTCGCAGGATCGCAGAAAAATATTGCACAAATTTTCCATGCGGTTTTTGTGCATAGCAATCAGCCGTCACGGGCAGGCTGTTCTCCCGGGACGGTTGAGCCGCGGACAGCCTGCGCGCCTTGATCCCGCGGGGGGTGATCCGACGCCGCAGACAGTCAATTTTTTCGCATTTATTGGTGATAATGTGCAAATCCGTCTTGACTTATCCCGCCGTTTCTACTATAATTTAACCAAGTAATTCTTGTTGATTTTTCAAGATTATTTATCCGCAATGACTAATATATTAAGGAGGAATTGCTTATGTATTACACAGCAGAAGTAACGAATATGTGCCCTGTCGCTAAGGGCGCGTATCACGGCCCGGCTCCCATCCCCGAAGAGGGTCAGTGGATCCAGGCAAAGGAAATCAAGGATATCTCCGGCTTTACGCACGGTATCGGCTGGTGTGCTCCTCAGCAGGGCGCCTGCAAGCTGACGCTGAACGTCAAGGAGGGCATCATCGAAGAGGCTCTGGTCGAAACGATCGGCTGCTCCGGCATGACCCACTCCGCCGCGATGGCGTCTGAAATCCTCATCGGCAAAACGCTGCTTGAAGCACTGAACACCGACCTCGTTTGCGACGCGATCAACACCGCGATGAGAGAGCTGTTCCTGCAGATCGTTTACGGCAGAACCCAGAGCGCGTTCTCAGAGGGCGGCCTGCTGGTAGGCGCTTCTCTGGAGGATCTGGGCAAGGGCCTGCGCTCTCAGGTCGGCACCATGTTCGCCACCAAGGAAAAGGGTCCGCGTTACCTTGAGATGACCGAGGGCTACTGCAGCCGCGTTGCGCTCAACAGCGACAACGAGATCATCGGCTATGAATTCATCAGCCTCGGCAAGATGATGGACTTCATCAAGGGCGGTATGGACGCGAACGAAGCGCTTGAAAAAGCGAAGGGTCACTACGGCCAGTTTGATAACGCGGCAAAATACATTGACCCGCGTAAAGAATAAGGGAGGCGAACAGTATGGCTTTATTTGAAAATTACGACAGAAGAATCGGAAAAATCAACGGTGTGCTTGCCGAGTACGGTATCGCCTCCGTAGAAGAAAGCCGCGAGATCTGCAAGGCCGCCGGCTTTGATCCCTATGAGATCGCCAAGGGCATCCAGCCCATCTGCTTTGAGAACGTATGCTGGGCTTACTGCGTAGGCGCCGCGATCGCGCTGAAGGCAGGCGCCAAAAACGCCGAAGAAGCTGCCCGCTACATCGGTATCGGTCTGCAGAGCTTCTGTATCGACGGCTCCGTCGCTGAGAACCGCAAGGTCGGTATCGGCCACGGCAACCTCGCCGCAATGCTGCTTTCCAACGAGACCAAGTGCTTTGCGTTCCTCGCCGGTCACGAGTCCTTCGCCGCCGCGGAAGGCGCGATCGGCATCGTCCGCAACGCGAACAAGGTCCGCGAGCAGCCGCTGAGAGTTATCCTGAACGGTCTCGGCAAGGACGCCGCTCAGATCATCTCCAGAATCAACGGCTTCACCTATGTCCAGACCAAGTTTGATTACTTCTCCGGCGAGCTGACCGTCGTTAAGGAGACCCCCTACTCCGACGGCGAGCGCGCAAATGTCCGCTGCTACGGCGCCGACGACGTCCGCGAGGGCGTTGCGATCATGCACAGCGAGGGCGTTGACGTTTCCATCACCGGCAACTCCACCAACCCCACCCGCTTCCAGCATCCTGTCGCAGGCACCTACAAGAAGGAATGCGTTGAGCAGGGCAAGAAGTACTTCTCCGTCGCGTCCGGCGGCGGTACAGGCCGTACCCTCCATCCCGACAACATGGCTGCAGGTCCTGCCTCCTACGGCATGACCGACACCATGGGCCGCATGCACTCCGACGCGCAGTTCGCGGGTTCTTCCTCCGTTCCGGCGCACGTTGAGATGATGGGCTTCCTCGGCATGGGCAACAACCCCATGGTCGGCGCTACCGTTGCAGTAGCCGTCGCGATCCAGAACAGCCTGTGATCCGATCCCGCATCACTGCATAAACGATTGAACCATTGACAAGAGCCGCCGCAGGCATCGTTCTGCGGCGGCATTTTTATCCTAAGCGGCAATGAAATACTTAAAACAGATATCAGCAGTTTATTTTGCAGAGCAAGGCGGAAAGCGCAGGCAGACCGGTGCCTTTCAGGCTCGACAACGCAGTAATGCAAAATAAGATGCAATAGATGTTGAAGTGTTTTGTTGAGACTTAGTATTATTTCTTCTGCATATTTTTTCTGCGCCTCGTCCATACTACGGTCGGAGGCGTATTTTATGAAACGATATATACAGAAAGAGAAAAAGAACGCCGCGGAGCGGGTCGGGTTCTACATCGCGCTGTCGGTCTGTCTGGTAGCGGTGGGACTTGCAGTCTGGTCGGCGTATTCCACCTTCGGCAAGGAGGATCCGAACGACAGCGATCATTACTTCGCGTCGCTGAAAAGCGCGGCGACCCAGCCCGTCGCGCAGGATATGACCGGCGTGACGGAGGCAGCGACCGAAGCGCCCACCGTTCCCGCGACACAGGCGCCGACCGCGGCGCCGACAAAGCCGACAGAGCGCACCAAGGGCTTCACCATCTACGATACGGCGACCCTGCCCGCGATGGGGGACGCCGATCCCGAGGAGGAGCTTGACGCCATGCAGGCGGTGCTGAAGGTTTTTGACAGCCTTGTCTACCCCGTCAAGAGCGGCAGCGTCATCAAGCAGTACAGCGAGGACGCGGTGTATAATCAGACGATGAAGGACTACCGCGCCCACACCGGTTGTGATTTTGCCGCGCAGGAGGGCGAGAACGTCTACGCGATGTGCGACGGACGGGTCAAGGATATTTCCGTATCAGAATTATACGGCGTCATCATCGAGGTGGAAAGCCCCGGCTTCAGCGTCTATTACTGCGGACTCTCCGGCGATCTCGCCGTAGATAAGGGCGATAACATCAGCACGGGCGATACCGTCGGCACGGTGGCGCAGATCCCCTCGGAGAGCGCGGATGAATCCCACATCCATGTCGAGATCCGCGTCGGCAAAAAGCTGATCGACCCGCTGAGTGTCATCAACAAGGACGACTGAGCATATCTATTATCAGGGATCGGACAGCGTATTTCTGAGCGCGGGAGCAGCACAGGCGGCTCCCCTCGCCCTTCCGGATCCCTCATCTCAACGATCATCGTGCCCTCGACTCGCTTATAGGGGCAAAAAAAGGACGGCTGACGGAATCTTAACGTCAGCCGTTCCTCTTTTTTAAGGAGAAAAACAAATGCGAAACACTTGGAATGATCAATTGGATTTTTCTGATAGAGAATTATTTTTTGTTGAATTTCTTGACGCGCTCACTCAGCTCCGCCAGCTCCTCCCGGCTCAGCTCGGGCAAGCGCTCCAGCTCGCTGAGGAACTCCTGCACGCTTTCGTTGGCTTTCAGCTTTGCCGCGTCGAGGAAATAGCCGGTGATGACCGCGGTCAGGATGGCAAGCACCACCACCGCGTACAGCCACAGCAGAACGGTCACGATGCGGGGGATCAGCGTGGACGCCGTGATATCCCCGAAGCCGATGGTCGCCAAGGATACGAAGCAGTACCACAGGCTGTCGAAATAGTTGTGGATCGTCGGCTCAAAGATCCATACGACCAGCGCCGCGATCAGATAGAACAGAATGAACGATCCGAAGATCTTGTCGGCGCCGCTTGTCTTGAATGCCTGCTTGAGAACCTTGCGTCGTCTTTTTCTCATGGTATCCCGCCTTTGCTTTTTCTGTATCCAGTATAGCACACTCGGCGGGAATTGCAAGGGATTAGGCGATATTCAGATCATTGCTGAACAGGAGAATGACCTTGTCGGTGTTCTGGGAGGACACGCTCTCAAAAAACGCGCTCATCTGTCTGCGGCGGCGCTCTCTTCGCTTTTCGCGTCTGAGCTTCATCAGCTCGTCGGCGTTCGTATCGGGTGTACGGTCCATCATATCGGTTGTCATAGCAGTTACCTTCCTTCTGAGATTCTGATAGTTGTGTCTGTCGGTCTCGGGAATCATGAAGTTCATCGATATCACCGCCTCTTTCTTTATCTTGGCTATATCATATCCCCTCAATGTGATTGGAAAAGGGTGGATTTGTGAACGATTTATGAAATGATCCGGTGGATTCTGTGAACAATCCGTCATTTACTTTTTTTCGCATATGAGTTATAATGGTAAAAAGGGTTGGTGGTATGAGATGAAATACAGATTACTGGTCACGGACATCGACGATACGCTGCTGACGTCGGACAAGCGCATCACGGACAAGGTGCTCGGCGCGGTCGCAAAAGCACAGGACGCGGGCGTCACGGTGGCGATCGCCTCGGGACGGCTCCCCGCTGGGGTCAGACCGTATGTCGACGCCCTGCATATCCGCGAACGCGGCGGATATTATCTCGCGTTCAACGGCGGACTGATCATGGACGCGCATGACAGCATCCTGCACGCGGACGTCCTCGACCGCAAATATCTCGCCATGGTATGCCGTGCGCTCGAGCCGTTCAACGTCGCGGTGCTGGTGCATCGGCACGACAGGATCTACACCGACAACAACCAGAATTCCTATGCGTATACCGAGCCGGAGGCGCTGGGACTGCCGCTGAACCGTCTGGACAGTCTGACGCGGGACGTGGACTGGGATCTGCACAAGATCCTCATAGCAGGTGAGCCGGAGATCCTGAAGGAAGCCGAGCCGGCGCTCAAGGCGCAGTTCGGCGGCGAGCTGGACATCTTCCTGTCCGCGCCGTGGTTCCTCGATGTGATGCCCAAGGGCGTGACCAAGGGCGCGGGCATCCGCTACATCGCCGACAAAATGGGCATCGGCATGGACGAGGTGATCGCCTGCGGCGACAGCTGCAACGATATCTCCATGATCAAGGCGGCCGGCATGGGCGTCGCCATGCACAACGGCGAAGAGGAGCTCAAAACGGCGGCGGACTATGTCACGCAAAACGGCTGTGACAGCGACGGCGTCGCGGAGGTCATCGAAAAATTCATCCTTTCGTGATAATCGAGCGCAAAGGATCAATACTATAACTATATGAGAAAAAGGAGTAACTATCATGGCTAAAAACAGCAATCCCTATCAGGGAACACAGACCGAGAAAAATCTTGAGGCGGCGTTCGCGGGCGAATCCATGGCGCGCAACAAGTATACCTACTACGCTTCCAAGGCGAAAAAAGAGGGCTTTGAGCAGATGTCTGCCCTGTTCCTGAAAACCGCCGACAACGAAAAGGAACACGCCAAGATGTGGTTCAAGGAGCTCAACGGCATCGGCTGCACGGCAGAGAATCTGGAGGCCGCCGCCGACGGCGAAAACTTTGAGTGGACAGACATGTACGAGGGCTTCGCAAAGACCGCGGAGGAAGAGGGCTTCTTTGAACTGGCGGCGAAATTCCGCATGGTCGGCGAGATCGAAAAGCATCACGAGGAGCGTTACCGCGCCCTGCTGAAAAACATCGAGATGCAGGAGGTCTTCAAAAAGAGCGAGGTCAAGGTGTGGGAATGCCGCAACTGCGGTCACATCGTCGTCGGAACGGAGGCTCCCGAGATCTGTCCCGTATGCGCCCATCCGCAGTCGTACTTTGAGATCCACGCGGAGAATTATTGAGCACTGCCTGACTGACAGTCCCGACACAGCGTCGGGGCTGTTTTATTTTGTCCCGAACGGTTGAAAAGCGATACAAAATATGATAGGATAAAATCGAATATGAGTATGGATTCGGAGTGATGAAAATGGCAGACCGCCGATACGAAACCGTCATCATCGGCGCGGGCCCCGCGGGTATGGGCGCTGCGATCCCGCTGCAGAAGGCGCACAGGGACGTTTGCGTGCTGGACAGGGCGAGCTTTCCGCGGAACAAGACCTGCGCGGGACTGGTCACTCTGAAAACCTATCGGCTGATCGACCGGCTGTACGGCGGCAATATCCCCGAGGGGCTGTTCTGCTGTACGAGCGAGGAGGTCCGTCTGTACCGCAGGACGCAGCTGCTGGTCAGCGCCCCGCTGAAACGCCCGGTGCATCTGGTCAACCGCAGAGAGTTCGACAACGCGCTGGTCGAAGAATACAAGCGGCTGGGCGGCGTGCTGTACGAGGGCGAAGCACGGCTTTGTATCGATTATGACGCCGATACGGTCACGCTGTCCGACGGCAGTACTATCGCATATGACAACCTGCTGTTCGCCGACGGCGCGCTGAGCAAGGCGCATCATCTGATCAGCACGGACAAGCGCAAAATGGCGCTCGGCATCGAGGCGTATTTGCCGTCGAGCGCTCTGGCGTACAGCAGCGTCGGACTGTACTTCGGCTATCTTGACGACGGCTACGTGTGGGTGTTCCCCCACGGCGATACCGTATGTATCGGCGCCGCGAACCTGTACGACAAAAAGACGGATTACCGCGGACTGCTCACCGGGATCCTGAACGATCTCGGCGTATCCCCCGACGGCGTGAAATACATCGGGGCGTTCCTGCCCTACGGCGAGGTCATCGATCAGGAAAGGCTGCCGGACAATGTGATGCTGCTGGGCGACGCGGGCGGCTTCACCGATCCGATCTCCGGCGAGGGACTGTACATGGCGCTGCAGTCGGGAGACTGCGCGGCGCAGGCGATCGCAGAGGCGCATCCGAAGGCCGCTTACCTCGACGCGATGCAAGCCATCGTCCGTATCGTCAATGACGGCAAAAAGGCGCAGAAGACGTTTTACTCGCCGATGATCCAGAAGATCTTTACAAGCACGGTCAAGGGCAGGAGCGGACTGGTCGCGTATTTCTTTGAGCAGATGGTAGAGGACTACCGCTGTGAGTACCGCGATATCCGAAAGCTGCTCACCGACTATAAAAAACAAAGCAAGGAGTAATCCATGGAAAGATTTACCGTCAGGACCGTCACACCTGAGGACGCGCAAGCGCTGCTGGACATCTACAGCTGGTATGTGGAGAACACGGCGGTCTCCTTTGAGCTTGAGCCGCCGACGGTCGAAGAATTCAGGGCGCGGATCGCCTATTACCGCAGGCGCTATCCGTATCTGTGCGTCACGCAGGGCGACGTCATCGTCGGCTTTGCGTTCGCGCATGCGTTCCGCGAAAGAGCCGCGTACGACTACGCCGCGGAGACCACTATCTATCTGCGTCACGATATGCGGCGCAGAGGCGCGGGCAGGCTGATCTACACCATACTGGAAAACGAGCTGAAAAAAATGGGCGTCACCAACCTGTACGCCTGTATCGCCGTACCCGACGGCGACGACCCGCACCTGAGCGATGCAAGCCCGCTGTTCCATCAAAAGCTGGGCTTTGGCTCCTGCGGCGTCTTTTACAACTGCGGGCGCAAATTCGGGAAATGGTACACCATGATCTGGATGGAAAAGATCATCGGGGAGTTCGTCGGCGATCCCGCGCCGCTCATCCCCTACCCCGTCATCAGCGGGGACAAGGTCGACGATCCGGACGCAGAGATCGGCAGGATCACGGAGCATTGATATGATAAAACAGTTATTGGAGCATAAGGAGAAAAAGGTCGAGTACGCCGAGCTGGTGTACGACCTGATATTCGTTTACATCATCGGGCGCAACAACGCCCTGCTGCATCACACCGTCGGCGGCTACGTCACGCTGGAGGCGTTCTTTATGTACGTCACCTGCACGCTGGCGGTCATCCAGATCTGGAACTTCACCACCTATTACATCAACGGCTACGGCAGGAACGGCGCGCGTGACAACGTACTGCTGTTCACCAACATGTTCCTGATGTATTTTCTGGCGAGAGGTACGCAGGCGGACTGGCAGAATTATCACACGATGTACCATATCGCGTGGGCGCTGATCCTCGTGAACATCGGGACGCAGTACCTGATCGAGCGGCGGCATCACCTCGACGAGCCTGTCCATAAGCGCCGCATCACCCGCATGGCGGTGATCCTGTTCTGCGAGGCGGCGATCGTCGCGCTCGCGATGGCGGAATTCGCATTCACCGGCACCACCTTCACCTCTCTTGCAGCGATCGTGCTGGGTATCGCCGTCGTGATGATCTCCGGCAAGGACAAAAGCATCCGGGGCATCGACTTTGAGCACCTCTCCGAGAGAGCGATGCTGTATGTGGTATTCACCTTCGGCGAAATGATCATCGCGATCGCGGGGTACTTCGACGGCGAGTTCACCCCGCGCAACCTGTACTTCGCGCTGATGGGCTTTCTGATCGTCGTCGGGCTGTTCCTCAGCTACGGCGCGTTCTACGACCACATCGTCGACCGCAAGCTGAAAACCAACGGGCTGGGATATATGCTCATCCATATCTTCCTGATCTTTGCCCTCAACAATATCACCGCGACGCTGGAATTCATGCGGGACGAGAACATCGACCTGCTCCAGAAGATCACCTTCATGGTGGTGTCGCTCATCATCTACTTCGGGTGTCTGTTCGCTCTCAACCGATACGCTCTCAAGCGCTGTCACATGGGCAGGAGCTTCTATCTGACCGCGGCGGCGATCGGCGCGGTGTTTGCGGCGCTGATGTACCTGTTCCGCGATTACAGCCTGGTACACATCGCGCTGACCTTCTGCTTTGTGTTCGGGGTCTGTCTGTTCATCCGGCTGAGCATCAGAAGATCGGAGTCGGCGGCATGAGGATCACGGCACTGACGGAGAACACCTCCCGACGCGGCTTGCCCACAGAGCACGGGCTGAGCCTGTATATCGAAACGAACGGCATAAAGCTCCTGTTCGACAGCGGTCAGAGCGGGCTGTTCGCGGAGAACGCCGAACGGCTGGGCGTTGACCTGAGCACGGTGGACACGGCGGTGCTGAGTCACGGTCACTACGACCACGGCGGCGGGCTGAAACGGTTTCTGGAGCTGAACCGCACGGCGAAGGTCTACATGAACCGCTGCGCCTTTGAACCGCATTATAACGGAGATAAATACATCGGACTGGACACGGAGCTGCAGGGCTCGGACAGACTTGTGATGACGCACGGCGTCACCCCGATCGGAAACGGCATGACGCTGGACGACTGCGGCGGTCGGGAACGGGTGATCGATCCCGGCTCGTCGGGACTCAGCACGGAGCGTGACGGCAAGCGGATCCCCGAGGACTTCCGCCACGAGCATTGTCTGCTTATCGAGGAGAACGGCAGACGCTTCCTGCTCAGCGGCTGTTCGCACCGCGGCATCCTCAACATCGTCGAATGGTTCCGCCCTGACGTCCTCATCGGCGGGTTCCATTTCATGAAGCTGCCGCTCGACGAAACGCTCGCGGATCACGCAAAGCGGCTGGACAGCTATGACACGGTATACTATACCTGTCACTGCACCGGCGAGGCGCAGTACGCCTTTATGAAGCCGTATATGCGCCGGCTGAACTACCTTTCCTGCGGTGACACGATCGAGATATAATTCTGTTGCGGAATAACAGGAGACAGCTATGAACATTCTGGTATCGGGACTGCTGAATATCGAAACAACGGTCGCCGTCAGGGGATTTCCCATCAACTACTACCCGATCGACTACCCCTTCTTCGGCGTTGACTCGGCGGTATCGGGCGTCGGCTTCAATCTCGCTAAGGCGCTGACGACGCTCAGCGACAGCGTCAGACTGCTGTCGTTCCTCGGCAATGACGACGAGGGCGATCGGGTGATGACCCAATTGGGACGCGATCATCTCGACGCGGACGGCGTCAGGCATGTGCTGAAGCGCACACCGACCTCGGTCGTGCTGTATGACCCCGACGGCAGACGGCAGATCTACTGCGACCTCAAGGATATCCAGGAACAGCGGATCGAGCCCGACAGCGTCAGCCTTTCCGGGCTTGCCGCGGCGGCGATCTGCAACATCAATTTCAACCGCGATCTGATCAAGGCCGTTCACGCGGGCGGGGTCCTCACCGCGACGGATGTGCATGTGCTGGAAAGCGTCGAGGACGATTATAACCGCGACTTCATGGAGAACGCTGACATCCTCTTCCTCAGCGACGAAAGGCTCCCCTGTCCTGCGGAGGAATTCATCCGCCGGCTGAACGATCGCTATCACAACAGGATCATCGTCATCGGCATGGGCGCCAAGGGCGCGATGCTGTCGGAACGCGATACGGGGAAGGTATATCGGCTGAGCGCGTGCCGCAACATCAGGGTCGTCAACACCGTCGGAGCGGGCGACGCGCTGTTTGCGGCGTTCCTGCACTTCACGGCAAAGCGGATGGATCCCGTTGAGGCGCTGAAGCGCGCGCAGGTATTCGCCGCCGTCAAGATCGGTACCGACGGCGCGTCAAAGGGCTTTTGCAGCGAAAATGAGATCGAGGCAAGGCTCCCGTCAACGGATATTTCCGTCAAAGAATTATAATCAGCTTTATATTTCGAATTCAGAATAATCAGGTGATAGAATGGCAAAGGTATTACTGTTCAATATCGAGGACGCCAAGGGCATCAAAATCAAGAATCTCTGCCGCAAGCTGTATTTTGAAGCGCAGGACGTCGAAAAAACGCAGTTCGGATACAAGCTGGGCTATCTGCTCGGCGCAAGCGATGACGACAGCGTATCGCGGGACGAGGACTTTGACGACGAGATGCTGTATCTCGCCGATATCGACAGCGGGATGCTGAATATCTTTCTCGCCCAGCTCAGGCGGCTCAAGGCGCCCGTCGCCCTCAAGGCGGTCAAAACTGAAACCAATATGGCGTTCACCGCGTATGAGCTGCACCGCGAGATCAGCGCCGAACGCGAAGCGCTCGCCCGCGGTCTGCAGGCACATGAGCAATAATTGAAATTTTATCTTGTAGTCCGCCGCCGGTTATGGTAGAATAGGTATGTATATGACATTCTGCCGCTCTGCGGCGGAAAAAGGAGGGAGTCTATTGCCCGAAAAAATGCAGGGTATACTTGCGCGCGTCAAGCAGCTTCCCGAAAAATGCAGGGAGAAACAGCTGCCCCCGGAGCGGATCGTCGCGGCGCTGCTGGCGTCGCTGATGTTCTCTTACATCTTCGCTCTCGGCGCGAACGGCAATTTCGCAAGCTATAACGATTACTATCTCAACATCAATTTCGCAACGTTCTTCACGGCCGCGATCCTCAGCGCGGCGATCCTCATCGGATCGACATGGCTGTCAAAATGCAGCCGCATCATCCCGTGGGCGCTGATCGCCTCAAGCGTCGCGGTATCCGTGATGGTCGCGGCGAATTATCCGTCGGCGGAGATCGTCCCCGGCACCAGCTATTACGGCGACCCGGCGGCGTGGGTATCCGCGAACATCAGCTATGTCTGCTTCGCGGTCGGTATCGGCGTATTCGACTTTATCGTCGTCAAATGGCTGGTCAGAGACGACAAGCTCGGGATCGGCGGGATCACCGTCGACCGCAGGATCACACTGATCGCCGCGTGCCTGCTGTTTGTGGTGATGACGGTTCTGTTCGGCTGGTTCACCTCGCTGAAATACAGATCCTTCAACAACCACGCCTTCGATTTCGGCATCTTTGCGCAGATGTATGAGCGCATGGCGGTGTCCGGCTTACCGGAGACCACGCTGGAGCGCTCCTATCTGATGTCGCATTTCGGCGTGCATTTCTCGCCGATCTTCTACCTCTTCCTGCCGGGCTACTGGATCTTCCGCTCGCCGATCTACCTGTTCTTCCTGCAGTCGGCGGTCGTCGCGGGCGGTGTGTTCGCGATCTGGCTGATTGCGGGCAAGCTCGGACTTTCCGGGAAAATGACGCTCGCGCTCGAGCTGATCTACGCATTCTATCCGTGCCTGATGAACGGCACGTTCTACGACTTCCACGAAAACAAATTCCTGACCACCGTCATCCTCTTCCTGTTCTATTTCATCATCAGCAAGCGCACGCTGTGGACCTTTGTGTTCTCGCTGCTGCTGCTGTCGGTCAAGGAGGACGCGGCAATCTATCTGATCTGCATCGCGCTGTTCGTGATGATCTATCGCAAGGAGGTCCTGCGCGGCGCGGCGATGCTCGCGATGGCGGTCGTCTACTTCGTCATCGCCAACAATATCATCGCCTCTGTCGGTACGGAGGGCGTCATGATGGACCGTCTGGGCGACTATTTCATCAACGGCGAAAAGACCTACGGCTCGGTCGTCAAAACGATCTTCTTTGACGCGGGCTATCTGATCAAGCAGTGCTTCAAGGCGGAGAAGATCCCCTTCATCCTGTGGATGTTCGCGCCGGTGGTATTCGCGCCGTTCATGACGAAAAAGGTCTCCGCGCTGATCCTGCTGCTGCCGATCCTGCCGATCAACATCATGCAGAGCTGGATCTATCAGTCCGACGTCGACTTCCAGTACACCTACGGCGTAGCGGCGATGATCCTCATGAGCACGATCTTCGTCGTCATCCGGCTCAAGACCGACACCAAGCGCGTGATCGTGATGACCTCGGTCATCCTGTGTCTGGTGATGACCGCCGCGCTGGTCTATCCGAAGGTCAAGCGCAATCAGGGCATGTATCAGCAGATGTCGACCGCCTACGGCGAAAACGGCCTGAGCGATATGGAAGCGCTGTGTGCCTCTGTCCCCGCCGATGCGACCGTCACGGCTTCGTCCAACGTCGCGCCCCATCTGTATCAGGTCAAGCACCTGTACATCATCATGCACACCTATGACGCACTGCGCGAGCAGGGCATCAAGGACGGCAAGGCGGTGGGCACCGATACCGATTACTATGTCATCGACACCCGATATGACTCGACCGAAATGAAAACCCAGATGGGCAGCGATTACATCAAGACGCAGACAGCAGGCTCTCTGGAATTATATGAACGCAGGTGATACTATGAAACGATTTTTGATCATACTGATGATAGCGGCGACAGCGCTTCTGGCGGTCGGCTGCTCCAAAGAATCCTCCAAGACGGATACCCCCGCGACAGAGGGAGAAACCAAGCTGCACACCATCCAGCCCGACGACGCGGACGCTCAGCCCGAATGGGCGCCGGTCGACTGTGATATCGAGCTGAGGAACACCCGTTATGTTTACGCGCAGAGCACGGATTTCCTGACCTTCGCGCTTGTCGGAAAGACCGACGAGGACTGTGAGCTGCAGTTCACCATCGACGAGGTGACCTCCGGCATGCTGTCCCAGCAGGACGCTTCCACGGAATACTTCCTCTCCCTTGACGGTCAGAAGCTGAGAGGCACGGTCTCCTTCAGCGATGACTTCGGCAAGATCTACCTCAAGGGCGGCTACACCTATGACGAGATGTGCGCGCTTGCGACAAAGATCCGCGGACTGTGATCCGCCACAGCACAGACAGTAAAAGAGCAGATGACGTTTTGTGTCATCTGCTCTTTTTGATTTGCGATCATTCGGTTCAGTAATCCTCTACGTCAAAGGGCTTATCCTTGTAGTACAGGCTGCGGTCGGCTTCAGTGATCTCGCGCAGCACGCGGCAGGGATTGCCTGCGGCGACCACGCCCGCGGGGATGTCCTTTGTGACGACCGAGCCGGAGCCGATCACCGTGCCGTCCCCGATCGTCACGCCGGGATTGACGACGACATTCGCGCCGATCCAGACGTCGTTTCCGATGGTGATCGGGAACGCGTATTCGTACTTTGAGCGCGACCGCGGATAGATGGGATGTCCCGCCGTGGTCAGGCAGACGTTCGGTCCGATCAGAACGCGATCGCCGATGGTGACCGGGGCGCAATCCAGCACGCTGAGATTGTAGTTCGCGTAAAAGCACTCGCCCACGGAGATGTTCCAACCGTAGTCGCACCTGAACGGCGGCTCGATGAAATACTGCTCCTTATGTGCGCCGAGCAGGGCGTCCAGATGGCGGGCGATCTCATCGGTATCGTAGGTATCGGCTTCGTTTATTTTCTTACAAAGAATTTTAGCTTTCGCTCTGTCCTCGGGCAGTCCGTCCTGAAAGGAATCATACGGCAGTCCCGCCAGCATACGTTCTCTTTGGTTCATATGGCACTCCATCCTGTATCAGACGACCGTCACGGACGTTGAATACAGCTTTTCTTTCTTGTCGGTATACAGATCGACGCTGATCTTTCCCTTCGGGGCTTCGGACAGCGTCAGCGAGAAATACATGCCGTGCTCGTCAAAGCCGGATTCGTTGGTCTTGCCGTTCGGCCATGTCACCTTGTACTGCACCAGCATGGTATCGTCGGGGGTACCGCCCTCGACGGTAAAGTGCAGGATCTTGTCGTCCTTCTGCGGGATCTCCGTCATCGCGGAATCGGGATCGCTGTTTTCGGGATCGTTGTTCCAGAACGCGTCGACGACACGATAGTCATAGATCTTCCTGTACAGCTTTTCCGCGCCGTCATAGTTCTCGGAGACAAGCTCCTTCATGTATCCGTAGACGGTCTCGTCGTTGAAATCCTGATTGCTCTCGCAGTACTTGTATTTCGCGTCCAGAAGCAGGGACTTGCTGTCCTTGTAGTCGCCGAGCTGTCCGAGCGCATCGATCGCCTTTGCGGGATTGCTCTCCACCAGCTTTGCGGCAAGGTTGTAGTCGCACTCCTTTGCCTTGTCCTGCGCGTCGGAATAATCGCCGAGCGCACGGAAGGCGTCCCGCGCGCCTTCATAGTCGCCGCTGTCGAGAAGCGCGTTCGCTTTTTCGTATTCGCATTGCCTGATCTGCTCCGCGCTGTCCTTGTAATCGCCGAGATCGGCAAAGGCTTTTTCGGCTTCGTCCAGCTTGCCGTCCTTCATCAGTTGTACCGCCTCAAGATAACGGCAGTCGGTGATCTGGGCGGCGCTGTCCTTGGTATCACCCAGCTCGGAAAAGATCTCGATCGCCGCCCGGTAATCGCCGCTTTCCTTGAGCTGCATCGCCCGATCGTAATCACGCGCCGGCGCGGTCAGGAAAAACGCCGCTACGCCGCCGCCCGCCAACAGCAGGACAACGATGATGACGATGGCGATGATCAGTCCCTTTTTGGATTTCTTCTGTTTTTTCTCAGGCGGGGCTGCAGGCTGCTGTACCGGAGGCTGCTGCGGATACCGCGGCTGTCCGGAGCGAGGCGGCTGCTGCGGATACGGAGGCTGACGATAAGCGCCGTTTTGATCCGCAGAGGGCGGATATGACTGCCCGGGAGGGGTCTGCCTCATCGGACGGTACGCAGGATCGACGGGCTTCTGACGAGGAGGTACAAAGGGCTCTTCCGCCATGCCGGGATACAGCACGGTACGGGTATCCTCCTCAACGGGCTTGTTTGAAGGAACAGCGCTCTGAGAAGCCTGCTGTCCCGGGCTGCCGGACACCTGATCCGACGGCGTCTGCGCCTCGGGATGACAATAGGGACAGACCTTCAGATCGCCGATGTTTTTTCCGCAATGACCGCAAAACATTGTTCTGATCTCCTTTACCGGTTTGATGATTACAGTATACGTGAAACTGCCGTGTTTTGTCAACCGTTCGCAAAAAGTCCGGCCCTTTCACGGGGTGCGGAATTTTTTTGGGGAAGTCCTTGCTTTTATCCGTGCGGTATGATATAATAACCGTGTTCGCAAGCCGTAACAGGCATAGATAAGCGAGCGACAGGCCCTGTGCGATTTTCGACTGTGAACCATGTCAGGCGTGGGAACGAGCAGCATTAAGCGGATCCGAAGATGCGATGCAGTAAGTCTGTCGTTCACTTATCTATGTTATCAGCCGAAAGGCTGCGGCTTGCGTTATTTGATTGGTCGGGAGGAGCAGAGATGTATCAGGTATTGTATCGCAAATACAGACCCGCGGTGTTTGAAGACGTCGTGGGACAGCAGCATGTGACGGATACCCTGCGCAACGAGGTAAAGCTCGGACGCGTGCATCACGCCTACCTCTTCACCGGCTCCCGCGGCACCGGGAAGACCACCTGTGCGAAGATCCTCGCGAAGGCGGTCAACTGCCTTGATCTGAAAAACAGCGATCCCTGCGGCGTTTGCGAGAACTGCCGCGGCATCGACAGCGGCGAGATCCTCGACGTCGTGGAAATGGACGCAGCCTCCAACGGCGGTATCGACGATATCCGCAGTATCATCGACGAGGTCGCTTTTGCCCCCGCGAAAGCAAAATACCGCGTCTACATCGTCGACGAGGCGCATATGCTTTCGCGCGACGCATGGAACGCCCTGCTGAAAACGCTGGAGGAGCCGCCCGCCCATGTTGTCTTCATCCTCGCCACCACCGAGGTCAACAAGATCCCCGATACCATTCTTTCCCGCTGTCAGCGGTTTGATTTTCACCGTATCAGCCCCGCGGATATCAGCGCGCGGCTGATGCATATCGCTCAGTCGGAGGGCGTCAGCCTGACCGACGAGGCGGCATTGCTGATCGCCGTGATCGCCGACGGTGCGCTGCGCGACGCGATATCGCTGTTCGACCACTGTATCGGCATCTCCTCAGAGGTCACCGCCAAGGTCGTCCGTGCGGCGGCAGGTCTCGCGGCGCAGGGACATCTCTTTGAGCTGGCGAACTGCACCGTCAACAAAAACGTCACCCGTGCGCTGGAGATCATCGACAGCCTGTACCGCGACTCAAAGGATATGACCTCGCTGTGCGAAGAGCTGGAGGCGCATTTTCGCTCGCTGATGCTGATCAAAACCGTCCGCAATCCCCGCGAGCTGGTCATCATGAGCGACAAGGAATTCGAAGCGGCAGTCGCCGAAGCGGCGTTTCTGACGCTGTCGGACATCATCTATTATATGGACGTCCTCAGCCGCGCTCACAGCCGCATGAAGGACAGCGTCTCTCCGCGCACCGAGCTGGAGATGGCAATGGTCAAGCTGTGCGCGCCCGAGCTGGACAAGACAGACGATGCGCTTTACGCGCGTGTCGCCGCGCTGGAAAAGGCGATCAGGCGCATCGAAGCAAACGGCGTGACGGTCACCGCACCGCCGCAGCTGCTCCCTGCCGAAACGATCGAAACGCCCGAAGCGGTCATCGAAGAAGCACAGCCCGAGCAGCCCGTACCGGCAGAGTCTGAGAAAACAGCACAAGAAAAGCCCGCCGCAGAGCCGCAGGAGCCCGCTCCCGCAAAACAGCCGGAGAAGCCCGCTCCCGCAGAGGAACAGGCAAAGCCCGCCTCTCCCCCGCAGGCGCCGAAAAATGCCGCCGCGAAAAAGCAGGTCGACATGGATGAGCTGTACCGCAACGCGAAGCCCTTTACCCTTTGGCCGGAGGTCGTCGCCAGCATCAAGACCTATTCCACCGCGCTGGGATCCGCGTTTGCGGAAGCCACCGCCTACATCAGCGGCGATTACCTGCTGATCGATACCGACTATGAGATCGCCTTTGAACTGCTCAAGCAGTCCGATCGGCGCGACGATCTGCGCCGCGTCGTGCAGGAGATCACCGGCAAGGTCTACAAGCTGGGTCCCTATAAAAAACCGAAAAAGGAAGTCACCAAGGACGACGTTCTCGACGGCTTTATCACCAAGCTCAAGGACGCCGGCGTGGACGTGACCGAGGAATAACATATTCAAAGCATTACACCCGAAAGGAAGATAGATCATGAAAGCAAGAATACCCAAAGGCTACGGCGGAGGCGGTCAGCAGAACCTCCAGCAGCTCGCGCGTCAGGCGCAGAAAATGCAGAACGACATGGAAGCGGCTACCGAGGAGCTGAACGCCAAGGAATACACCGCGTCCTCCGGCGGCGGTATGGTCAACGTCACCATCACCGGCGCGCTGGAGATCAAGAAGCTGGAGATCAACCCCGAGGTCGTCGATCCCGAGGACATCGAAATGCTCAGCGATCTGATCACCGCCGCGGTCAACGAGGCGATCCGTACCGCGAACACCGATAAGGAAGAAACCATGAACAAGATCTCCGGCGGGATGAATCTCGGCGGCATGGGCGGCTTAGGCGGTCTGTTCTGATGGCGAATTACAACGTTGTTCCCCTGCAGCGGCTGGTGGAGCAGTTCGAGCGGCTGCCGGGGATCGGCAGCAAAACCGCTCAGCGTCTCGCCTACTTCGTGCTGAACATGCCCGAAGAACAGGCAAAGGAATTTTCGCAGGCGATCATCGAGGCGCATGAGAAAATCCGCCGATGTGAGGTCTGCTGTAATCTTTCCGACCGCGAAAAGTGTCCCGTCTGCAGCTCCCCGACGCGCGATCGATCCACGATCTGCGTGGTGGAAACACCCCGCGACGCGCTGGCGATCGAGGGCACCGGCGAGTACAAGGGCACCTACCATGTACTGCACGGCGTGATCTCTCCGCTCAACGGCATGGGGCCCGACCAGCTCTGCATCAAGGAGCTGCTCGCCCGCCTGAACAACGCTGAGGTCAGCGAGGTCATCATGGCGACCAACCCGACCGTCGAAGGCGAAGCGACCGCGATGTATCTCTCGCGTCTGTTCAAGCCGCTCGGCGTCAAAATCACGCGCCTTGCCTACGGCATCCCCGTCGGCGGCGATCTGGAATATGCCGACGACGTGACGCTGGCACGCGCCCTTGAGGGCAGGAGTGAGCTGTGATGGATAACATCAAAATCATCGCGAATAATAAGAAAGCCTACCACGACTATTTTGTCGAGGAAAAATACGAAGCGGGCATCGAGCTTGCCGGCACTGAGGTGAAATCCCTGCGTCAGGGCAGGTGCAATCTCAAGGACAGCTGGTGCAGTATCGTCGGCGGCGAGCTGTTCGTCAACGCCATGCACATCAGCCCTTATGAGCACGGCAACATCTGGGGAAAGGATCCGATGCGCGTGCGCAGGCTTCTGATGCACAAGCGCGAGATCAACAAGATCTTCGGGCTGCTGCAGCAGAAGGGCTATTCCCTGATCCCGCTTTCCATCTACTTCAAGGGCAGTTATGTCAAGCTGGAGCTGGGACTGTGTAAGGGCAAAAAGCTCTATGATAAACGCGACGCCGCCGCACAGCAAAGCGCAAAGCGCGACATCGAGCGCGCCATGAAGGAGCAGAACCACTGACAGCGTCCCTTTCCCCGAGGGATACCGTCAGCGCAGACAGCATAGAATATCACAATCTTCAGCGCAGCGATTTTCCGTTGCCTATATGGGGATGTAAAGGTTTCGACGGGGATGGCGAAGCCGGGTAAGCGAGTAGCGGCGAGGAACCGCTATAAAAGCCTCAACCTTTAAAACAAACGACAACAATAAAGTTGCTTTAGCTGCTTAATGCAGCTCGTCTGCCGGAGAGGACCGCGGCTCCGGACAAGGCGTCGACAGCGGTTTCTGTGAACAGGGCGCCGCGCAGAGGGAACGTCAAAGCAATGACTGCACTCGGAGAAAGCCTTGTGGAACTGTTTTCGGACAGGGGTTCAATTCCCCTCATCTCCACCAAACGGGTATTGGATGAACACCTACTTTTTCAGCGGCGGATTTGCCGTTAAGGTAATGATCTGATACTCATTACAAAAGCACCGTTTCGAGTAGTCGAGGCGGTGTTTTTGTCTTTTCTAAATTTATTAGTTCTAAAATCAGAATATGCTGAATAACGAACAGAACGCTCATTTTGTTTATTTTGCTTTTGCCAGACCGGTCGGTGATAAGCCTAGGTCGGTGAGATCCTTTCGTAGTGGGTTTCGTTACAGTTGTTTGTTGTGCAGATCGCATAAATTCATGCTTATTATTTTGGGTTGCATGAACTATCCGAATATGGTAAAATAATGGTGCGACATAATTTTATATTTTTTGCGAAAGATAGAAGTGTGCATTTTTGCTGTTAATAAGGTAAAAATGCATGCTCTGTAGTCATACTTGTCTTTCGTAAAGCATGTATTGAAATTGTGTCGCAGCAATAATCGGAGCATAGCGTTTT
>ONAS01000020.1 GCA_900315815.1 uncultured Eubacteriales bacterium | reverse complement strand
TCAAACCTTCAAACCTTCAAACAAAGCAAATGGCATTTTATCCCTCAAATATAGAAAGCAAGATTGACTTCACCGTGATACGCGATGAGTTGCATCGGCGTTGCGCTTCGTCCTTGGGACGCGAGCGCGTGGATGGCATGCGTATGGAGACGGACTATGAGACCGTCAGTCATCTGTTGGCGCTGACCGACCAGATGCGGAGTGCCCAAGAGGATCCGATGCTCACGTTCCCGCGCGGTGACATCCACGATATGCGTGAAGCGATCGCCCGCATCCGCATCGAAGGGCTCTTTCTGGACGAAGCCGAACTGGATGCCTTGCGGCATACTCTCTCCTATGCGGCGGAACTGGAGGCGTTCTTCGGGGGATTGGACAGCGCGAAATACGCGCTGTTGAAGAATCTTTCAACTTTCCATACAGCGTCAGCAGATCGGAAGAACTTTCAACTTTCAACTGTGATTGATTCAATCAATCACGTTTTAGACCGATACGGCAAGTTGGCGGATCATGCGTCGCCCGAGTTGGCACGTATCCGTCGGGAGATAAGCAACCTTCAGAACAGCGTCGGACGTACGCTCGCCTCTATCCTCCGCCAAGCCAAAGCGGACGGATTTGTGGATGCGGATGCCGTACCGACCCTTCGCGAAGGACGTCTGGTCATTCCCGTCTCGCCCGGCTACAAACGCAAGATAGGCGGTATCGTGCATGACGAGTCGGCAACCGGCAAGACCGTCTATATCGAACCGCAACAGGTGGTCGATGCCAACAACCATATACGCGAACTGGAAGGCGCCGAGCGGCGTGAACGCGTGCGTATCCTCACGGCAGTGACGGACGAACTGCGTCCGCAGGCGGCACGTATCATGGACAGCCAGGCGATGCTCGCCGAGGTGGATTTCCTTTCTGCCAAGGTCTCTCTGGCGCAGACGCTCCATGCCATCCGTCCCGAACTGGTCAACGAACCGCTGTTGGACTGGTCGGAAGCCCGTCATCCGGTCTTGTGGCTCCATTATGCGCCGCAAGGCAAGACCGTCGTGCCGCTGTCCATCCGGCTCAATGCGCAACCCAACCATATGCTCGTCATCAGCGGACCCAATGCCGGCGGCAAGTCTGTATGCCTCAAGACGGTAGCGTTGTTGCAGTACATGCTCCAATGCGGACTGCTCGTGCCGGTGGCGGAGCAGAGCAGGGCAGGTCTGTTCGGACAACTGATGATCGACATCGGTGACGAGCAGTCCATCCAGGACGAACTATCGACTTATTCGTCGCACTTGAAGAACATGCGCACCTTCCTCCGTCAGGCGGACGAGCGCACGCTCATCCTCATAGACGAGATGGGAACAGGCACCGAACCGCTGTTGGGCGGCGCGATCGCCGAGGCCATTCTGCGCGAACTGGTGCAACGCCGTGTGTTCGGCGTCATCACCACCCACTATACCAACCTCAAACATTTTGCGGAACAGACGACCGGTGTGGTTAACGGCGCCATGCTCTATGACCGGGGAGCCATGCGGCCGCTCTTCCAACTGTCCATCGGACAGGCCGGCAGTTCGTTCGCCATCGAGATAGCCCGGCAGATAGGCTTGGGTGAACCCATCATCCGGTACGCCACCGATCTGGTGGGCGAGGAGCATATCGACTACGACAAACAGCTTCAGGACATCGCCCGTGACAAACGCTACTGGGAGAACAAACGGCAGGCGATCCGGCAGAAAGAGAAAGTGCTGGAGGAACGCATCGCCCAATACGAAGAGCAGATGAGCGGCATCAAAGCCAAGAAACGCGAACTGCTCGAAGAGGCACGTCAGCAGGCGGCAGATCTGCTCCAGCAGTCGAATGCCACCATCGAACGCACCATCCGCGAGATCAAAGAAGCCAAAGCCGACAAGGATCGCACCCGCAAAGCGCGTGCGCGAGTGGAAAGTTTAAAGTTGAAAGTTGAAAGTCAGAAACCCGCTAAACCCAAGTCATCGGGACAAACCGCCCAACCGGCTATCCCCAAAGTGATGCGCGATTTCTCGGAACTGAGAAAATTGAAAGGCGATCTGAGTGCTCCGAGTACTCCGAACACGCAGAAGACGCATACCGCTTCGGTCGTACATAAACGCACGCTCACGTTCGAGCGGACGCTCGACCTGCGCGGTTACCGTGCCGACGAGGCGCTGGAGAAACTGATCGCGTACATGGACGATGCACTGATGGTAGGCGCCGGAGAGGTCACTATCCTGCATGGTACCGGTACCGGTGCACTCAAGCAGTTGACCCGCGATTATCTGAACGACCTCAACCGCCAGCGCCGCAAACGCGGACAGGTGGCACTCGATTTCGGAGACGGCGACGTCAATCACGGCGGCGCAGGACTGACGGTGGTGCAATTGTAAATTAAAAATTAAGAATTAAGAATTAAAATATGAAGAAATGGTTCCTTCTTTTGGCGCTCGTGTGCCCGCTGACGGCGATGGCTGTCAAACAGCCGGGATTCGGAACGCGCAAGTACACGGTCACAGGCATGTTGGAGTACGGTTATAACACCACCTGGGGACATCACGGCAATTTTGACGTGCAGGCACTGATGCCGATCAACCCGCACTTCGAGATGGAGGCGAAATGTCAGCTATCCACCGCCAATGTCTATACCGGCTATGTGCAGTTACGGCCTAAGTTCGAACTGCCGGTGGGTGAACTGTTCGTCGAAACGGGCATCATGTACCGCGCGGTCAAACGCAACCGGATGGGCGATTTTACGGCGGCATTGGGTGTCGGTTACCGGATGGACCATGTATCCGTCACCTTGGGTATGTTCGGCCGTGTGATGGACAACTGGGACCGCAGTTGGTACAGCAACGAGACTTATGTGGTCGAACCCTTCAACCTGCTGTACCGTATCGAGGTTTTCTGCCGTCCCCAGGATAACCCCTGGAATCTCACCTTCAGTTTCAGCAATATCGATGACCGTCAGATGGAGCGCATGTGGCAGCCGATCTTCGGCATCGGTGCATGGTACGATCCGGCGGAGCACTGGCGCGTGCTGTTGGACGTGCAGTGCAAGCCGACGGGTATGTTCCATCTGGACGCCACTTTCTATAGCGCCACCGTCCGCGCAGGATTCAGCTATCGGTTCTAAGTGAAAAGTGAAAGGATGAAGATTATGAAAAAGATATACACATATATGCTGTTTGTGGGTGCGATGACGATGCTGTCCGCTTGCGGACCGGATGCCACCCTCGATATACTCGGAATGTTCTCTCCCAACGGCGAGACGGTCAATACACGCTTTGCGCAGTCGCAGACCTACAATACGCAGGTCGGCGAGAAGCACATTGATATGCAGTCGGACGATTATATGATCTATGTCTGCTCGGACAGTCATATCACCCCCCAAACCCACAAGCTTCTGGATCATTTTGTGGCGGAGTACCGCGCGGCGGCTTCGCCCAAACTGGCGCTGCATCTGGGGGATCTGATCGATGCGCAGAACAACTTCGGTTGCGTGGACAGCATTCTGCATTTTGCGGGACAGACCGTCAAAGACACTTTCTTTGTCGCCCTCGGCAATCATGATATCTATTTCAAGCAGTGGCCGGTGTTCCGCGACTATTTCAAGACCTCCGCTTATTGGTTTGACACGCGTAACGGTTCCAAGAAACTGGACCTGTTCATCTGTATCGACTCCGCCGAAGGTACACTCGGCACGTCGCAGACCAAATGGCTGAAGAACCTGCTGGAAGAGAAATCGAAAGAGGGTTACCGTCATATCATCCTCTTCACCCATACCCACTTGTGGAAACTGGACGGCTCGCAGGGTCACACCAGCAACATGGCGCTGGAGGAGACCTATGAGTTCACGGACATGTTAGGCAAGTACGGAGTGGAGTTCGTATGGAGCGGTCACCAGCACGCCCGTCAGTCCGTCATCTACAAGGGTGTCAATTATCTCGTGCTGGATTCATCCAAGGACGAAGAAAAAGGGCAGTCCTACATGACTGCCCAAATGGGGAAGAGTATTATTTACCATTACAGTAGCTATTAGCCCTTACCTCTTACCTCAAACTTCAAACTTCAAACTTCTTACTTGTCTTTGCATCCTTTGAACGCATTCTTGCCGATCTCTATGCCGGCAGGGAAGAGCGGGGCACGCAGGGCGTTGCAGTCACGGAAAGCACCCGGACCGATCTTTTTGACGGTAGCCGGGAAGGACGCTTTCTTGAGACTGCGGCACTCGGCGAAGGACTCCGTTCCGATGGTCTTGACCGAATCGGGAATGGTGATCTCGCGCAGGCTGGTGCAATGGAAGAACGCATAATCGCTGATCTCTTTGAGCGACTCCGGTAGGGTGATGTCGTCGAGCATTTTGCAGTCGGCGAACGCCCCTTCTTCGATCAGGTGGATATGCGGCACAAGACCGATACTGCGCAACTGCTGGCAGTTACGGAACGCCCGCTCGCCGATGCGGAAGGTTGATTCGGGGATATTGATCTTCTCCAGACCGATACATCCGTCAAACGCTTCTTCGCCGATCGCGTACAGACCGTCCGTTCTGGTACCGGAGGTGACGCCGCCGTCGCCCCAACTGAGCGTTTCGCCGTGATTGCTCTCAAAGGGCGCCTGCGCCAGCACGAATTCGTGCGTGAGCATCGGTCCGTTGTCGCCGTAAGTGACCGCGGTCTCAAACTCTTCGTTTGTCAGGATACCCTTGACGACGAACTCGTTGCGTCCGTCAACGGCACTCGTGTCGCTGTTCGCGAGGCGGGGCGTAAAGCGGAAGGAGATACGGTACGGCGCCTCTTCCGCCTTTTTGAACATGGCGATATAGTGCCATGAGCGGTTCATCGGAACGTTCAGCAACGGCCCGGGATTAACATTATCCCTGACGATGCTGCCGCTGGCGTCCTCATAATACCAGCCGGCAAATTCGTACAGGTAGGTATTGCCGTCCCTGCGCTCGACCTTTGCCTGAAAATCACCGATCTTATCCTTCGGCGTATCGCCGCCGGCGGTGTAGTCCACCGGGTTATCGAACCCGGGCACGTGACCCGTGACGCTGCCGTTCGCGTCAAGCTGTGCGTCATCGTCATATTCGCCGGTATCATTGTACATGATATCAAGCTGCATGCTGACCTGCTCCTGATGGAACACGGCATAGTAGGTGATATCCGCGCCGGGGAACGGAGGCGCGATGGTAAGTCCGGCGGTGAACGGTACATCGCTCTGAGTGGGATGCGGCACCGTATACCAGCCGAGGAAGGTATATTCATGGTCGTCCAGCTCGGCGGGGATCGCAGTGACGGGACGGATCTCATCCTGGTTTTTCACGATCAGATAGGAATCGGATACCTGAGCGTAGTCGTCATCGGTCTCGTGATCGCACGATACCTCAAAGTTGATCCTTCTTTCGATATCACGGCGGTAATAGACCGTGATGACGTTGATCTTCGGGTCAGTCCGCTCATCGGGGTGGATCGAAAGGGTCAGGGTGCGGTCGCTGATGCGCGTGTAGCAGATCGGATCCGCTCCCTCTGACGGGACATAATCATAGTGAGTATCGGGTTGGATCGTGACGATCTTATCGACAGGCTCCAGCTGATCATCGCCGTTGTAAACGATCGTATTCAGCGTGGCTTCGGTCTCGTAATCGACGTAAAGCACCTTGTAGGCGTATTTGTTCCTGTCGTAGTAGAAGGAGATGATCCTCGGATCATTGCCGAGCGTAAACGTACTTTCATCCGGGACTTCCTCGCCGTCGACAGCGGATCTGACATGGGTGAAGCCGCTCGCTTCGGCAGTCAGCGACTGCGCGGTGGGACTGTAGTCGAACACATCGCTTACCGTGAGCGTCGTGCCGGTCACACCGGTGTTGTTCTCCTGCTTGTTCAGCTCATAGCCCGAACCGTCCGTCTTTTGGATATAGTGATCGACGCGGTACAGGGTGGAGCCGGTGTTCGGGGTGTAGTAGAAGATGATGGTGTTTGCTTCCAGCTCCTCTTGCTTCGCGACAGCCGCGTCCTCGGCGTCAGACGCCGCCAGCACTGCGGACTTGGTCGCGTCGTCAGCGATGTAATCCTCGATCGTCACGGAGGATTCGGTCACGATCGCATGCGGGACGCAGTCCACCTTGGTGGTGTGGATCTCTTTCTTCGTCACGGCGTCGAGGTACCGCACGCGGTACCATACGTTCTGCTTCTGCACATATTCGAACGCGTAGGTGTTCGGCGCGAACAGCTGACCGGTCTCGTTCTCACGCATGCACAGGGAATGCGAGGACGCCGACGGGCGCCAGATGTTTTCGCCGACGCCGGTGCGGTGCGCCTCGTTCAGCTCACTGCCCATCTTCGCTTGGAAGGTCTTTGTCTGATGAACGAACGCGGTGCCGGCGGTCGGAGGCGCCACCTCGGTATCGGTGCCCTTTTCGACATAGGTGATCAGGTACGACGCGGTATCGTCGGACCACCAGCGGGCGTACAGATTCAGCTCGCGCGTGACGGGCATGGAGGCGGGGTCGAAGCGCACGGGGGTGTTGGTCTCGTCAAGGAAATACCATCCCGCGAAGGAAGCGTCCTGCGGCGCTGTCGGGCCGGGGACGTCCTGCGTATAGATCAGGCTGTTATAGTCCACCGCGCAGCTGCCGATCGGCTCTTCACCGCCGATCATAGCGTTGTAATCGTAGTAGAATCTGACATCCTCCTTGATCAGATCCCATTTGGCATAAAGGGTGACGTCATCGGCGGGCATCCTGAAATCAGAGTTGAAATGCGTTCTGTTGTAGAAATCGGGATCGTTCTTTTTCGTCGGGATCACTTCGTCAAAGTCCTGATCGAAGCACCAGCCGCCGAACACGTAGTAATCGCGCATATCCGCGTCGGGGTAGACCGGTTCAAAATAGACAAAGTTGTTACGGATACCGACAGAATTGATCGTGTGGTTATAGTAGATGTTACGGGTTCTCAGAGAGGGGTCCTCGTTGACGTTGTTGTTGAGGAAGATAAGCGAGTAATAGCGTCTGCGATAGTAGAAGCGGATGTTGGCGTGATGGTCGGCGTCAAAGCCGTTTTCCGCTTTCCATTCGCATTCGGTATTATAGGTGAGGTCATCGGTTTTCGCTACCTCCTCCTCCGTCAGCAGCTCAAAGCCCGTCAGCGCGGCAGCCGTCTGATTGACTCTGACAGCTTCGTCACGGTCCTTGTATTTTTTTCCGGGACCGCATTCAGACGTATACTGTGTACCGCCGTCGTAGGTCTCGACCAGGTTTTCCGGCAGCAGACCGTATATCTTGATCTTGGTCGGCATCGTGGGATCGTTTTCGACGTTATAATGTACGACCTTGGTATCGATATAGCCGCCCTGACCGTTCCACGCCGTCTTGTCGGCGTTATACTCGGACGGAAGGATCTCTACATAATTCATATAGCTGAAATTGTAGAAGGTATCCTTTTTGTTCCAGCCCTGATTCTTGGCGTTCGCCCAGAAGGACAGATAATTCAGAACGTTATCCTGGGCGCCGTAGTCCTTGCTCAGGTATTCGTCGGTATACAAAAGCTGATCGTCGAGCTTCTCATAGATGCCCTTGACGGTCTTGTTTCCCTTTGTGGCATAGGGGGTGCCCCATTCCACCGACCACGCACCGAACAGAGCGCAGTCGCCCTCGCCCTCGGATTTGTTGTTTTTGGTGATGAGCAGCGGATCGAACGCGTCCTCCAGCCAGTTGTCGCGCATATTGGAACCGTATTCGGTCGTCAGCTCATAATAATAGTATGTGGCGTTGTTGAATGCGGAATAATAATCTTTGACAATGAGCTTATTTTGATATTTCGCCGCGATCTGCGGACGGTCCGCGCTCAGCTCCATCCAATCCGTTCTACCGCCTGCGCATGAGCCTGAGAGATGCTGGTCAAACGTGCCGTTTCCGGTAGAGAACGCCTTGGTATAGCCGGGGATCTGGTATTTACCGTCGGAGGTTTTTCTCGCGAAGAAGAACCGCTGTGTGATCTGCCTGCGGTCATAGTAGACGTTGAAGGTCGTTGTACCGTCGCCGCTGACGGTCTTTTCGGTATCGGATCTTTCCGTGTTGATACTGAAATAGCGGCCTTTTCCGTTCAGCTCCTTACGCTCGCCGGGGCTCATCTCGGGGAAGTCGATGACATTGCCCTGCTTGTCGATCGGCTTGCCTTCATCGTTGGTCAGATAGATCGGTCTCAGGTCGCCGTCCAGCTTGATCTTGCCGTTTTCCATCTCGACCGCATGCGGATTCAGGTTGAAGCTGAAGAAATCAGGGATCTTGTCGGCGTCGTCCCGCCTCAGGACGTCGTCGCTCATGACGGGGGTGCCGTCGGAATAGGTATCGATATGATGCGAGGCTACGTCCGTGTACTCAGTGGAATCGGCGTTCTCTACCCAGTAGACGATGGTATATTGGGTCGCGCCCGCTTCCCAGACCGCCTTGTAGTTGACGTTGTGGGAGGGGACTATGCCGCTTGTGAACGGATCGGCGGCATCCACGGCCTGTGCATAGGTCAGGACAGTTCCCTGCGCGTTGACGTACTCGCCGTTCTCATTTGCAAGGACCCAGCCCTTGAAGTTCCATCCCTTTTTGGTCGGCGTCGGGATATTGTAGACCGAGTCGAATTTTCCGTAGATCGGCTCTACGCCGTAGCCGCCGTCCAGATCGAAATTGATCAGATAATAGTTGCGGTCATAGTAGATGCGGAACTGGGTGGAGCCGTCGGCGGCGATGGTGTCGGGATCGTGAGAAAGCTGGGTGAAGCCCTCGAAGGTTTTGTCCAGACCCTCGGGCTGACCGCCTGTGAGGCCGGTCCTTTCGGTCTCGCTCGCGGGGATCGTCAGATCCTCCGTATACAGGTCGTCGCGGATGTTCTGTTTGTAATAGTGGACCCGATAGTGGACCTCAGCGGGCACATAGTAGACGGTAACGACATGGTTGTCGCTCAGGTCCTCATACGTAAGGTGCGTGTACAGCTCAGGGGCTTGCCCCTGTTCGGGGGTCTTGGTTTTCATGGGCGTATATCCGGGCAGTGCGGGGTTGGTCACGGTGATGTCCACATCCGTCCCCTCGGCGAGCACCGCCACATAGGTATCGTACGCGGTGCTGTCGTCGACGAAGCGATATTCCACGCGCACGGTGTAATAGGTGTCGGCATTGCCGACAAGAATCGTCAGTGATACCGCTGCCGTGATGATGAGCAGCAGTATGACGCAAAACAGTGAATTGGATAAGATCTTCTTCATTTTGCACTCCTTTACATACATTTTGGTTTGATCGGCCTTATCCTGAACCAAAACGCGAATGAGCGTTCGATAAGGCGGCTTCTGTGATAAAAAACAAACGGTACAGATGGAGCGTGGATGCTGCATATGTACCGTGATAATAGATGATAACGCCCTCTGTTCTGAGACAGAAAGGCTGTTTCCTGCGATTGACGGCATATCAGCTGCGCCCGGATGCGACGCATATCGATTGTGTTGACACTTGTTCCGGGAGCAGGATGCGCAGTCAATGAAGGGCGCGGGAGAGTCCTACCGGAAGCTCTTTGAGTTCATCATCATTTTTCAGCTTTCTATTCAAATAGAATGTTTTTCAGAATATGACATATTTTAACATAAGCGCACCGCGATTTCAATAGGCAATTTATATAAATATTCAATATATTATCGCCTAAATGTTGGAAACTCATTGTGATATTGCACAAAACACTCCGAATTGACGCCACAAAGTGCTCTGTGAGGAGCAACGCTCTGTGTCGAAAAAAATGCATACTGTGCCGGGGAAGTTCTGACACCGACCGCACACACGGCGGCAGGATCACTCACATGGAGGCTGCTCATTCGCTCCTTCACGCCCGCTTTCTGAAGCCTTTTCCGCACACGGGGCAGCCCTTTCCGCATCAAAAAAGCGCGGCAGTTCATCGGCTGCCGCGCTGTGCGTCTGCGTCCGACCGTCATGATCGGGCGCTGTATTCCTGTATAGATTTTTCGTGCGGCGGGCGCTCGGGCATTCCCGCCCTGCGCGTCCGCTGTCGCCCGCTTGCGCAGATGCCGCGGGTCGGCGGATCACTTCACCGCGACGCAATACGTATCGTTGATCTCCTGCACCTTCTTCACGCGGCGCACATATTTGTCAGCCGTGAGCGGATCGGTGGTCATGTAGGTTTTGACGATCTCCATCGCGATCATCCCGCCGATGATCTTCGCGCCTAGGCACAGGACGTTCGCGTCGTTGTGCTGACGCGCCAGCTGGGCACAGAAGGGATCCTGACAGACACAGGCGTAAATCCCGTTCACCTTGTTGGCGATCATCGCGCTTCCGTAGCCGACACCGTCGACAAAGATGCCTCTGTCGCATTCACGCTTTGCCACAGCCAGCGCCGCCGGCAGGACATAATCCGACAGGTCGCAGGAGCCCTCGTCATAGGTACCGAAGTCCTCGACCGTATGTCCCTGAGCTTCCAGCCATGCTTTGATCTCATATTTCATGGATGTGCCTGCATGATCGTTTGCCATTGCGATTTTCACTCAAACCAACTCCTTTTCATTTGGTGATTACAGTATAGCATACTTTGCGGCGGATGCAAACCGTTTCGGACATGATTTTTTTCAAAGGATGCTGACCTTCTGCGATTACCGAGCGCTTACCGATATTACCGAAGCCCTCAAAAAATTACCGATTTGCTGCGCGAGCACCGTGTTCAGCCCATGCGCTGTGCGTGACGGTTGACCGTCCCCGCGTAACCGCCCGGGATCTGCGTATTGAAATTTGCGTCCGTTTGTGTTACACTCTCAGCAGTAAGGCGCCGCACGGACGCCGCAATCAGAAAAGGAGAGAACACTATGGAGCTGATACAGAGCTTTTCCGTTGACCACAACGCCATCGTGCCCGGCATCTTCCTGAGCCGTCAGGACTCTGTCGGCGGCGGCACGGTCACGACCTACGATATCCGCCTCAAGCGCCCGAACCGCGAGCCCGTCATCGACGTTGCTGCGGCGCACTCGCTGGAGCATATCATCGCCACCTTTCTGCGCAACGACACTGACTGGAAGGACGAGGTCATCTACTGGGGCCCGATGGGATGCCTGACAGGGTTTTATCTGATCCTCAAGGGCAGCCGCGCCCCGCGGGAGATCTATGATCTGATCCTGCGTGCGTTCCGATCGGTCGCCGACGCGCAGGACGTCCCCGGTACCAAGCCCGAGAACTGCGGCCGCTGTCTGATGCACGACCTCGGGATGGCAAAATGGTACGCGGCGGAATTCGCAGACTACCTCACAGAGAACGCCGACAGGGACGAAATCTTTGTGTATCCGAGATCACAGCGGCTGATCACCGAAGACGGACAGGAATTCTACGATTCGTGATCATCGACGACTGACAGATATTCTAAAGAAACCGACCGTTTCCGATAAAGCAAAAAGCGGCTTGAAGCGCATAGGCTTCAAGCCGTTATTTTTCTCTGTACGCAGGATATCACTGAAAGCGTCCGCGGCTTCTGCCGCGTCTGCGCTCTCGCGCCTCTCCCCTCTCGCGCCTGCGCTCTCCCGCCTGTGAGCGCCTATGTCCGCGCTCGCGCTTCTGCGCGGGCTTTTTGAAAAACGGATAAACACGGTAGATGAACCGCGCGGCGCCGTCGGCGATCAGCAGGATCCCGACGAACAGCGTGTAGCCGTAGATCGAGCTGAACGGGATGATCAGCAGGCAGACACCGCTGATGAACAGAAGGATCGTTTCGATGATGTGGATCACCCGCACCGTCAGGTCGCCGTCCTTGCGGGTCGCCTTGGCGAGCTGTCGGAACGCCAGCGTGATGGCAAATACGCCGTAGAGGATACTGCCGATCATGAACAGCGCGTTCTCCTTGACCACGATCACGATGCAGATCGCCGTCAGGATGACCAGCAGATAGATGCGCTCCTTGATCTTTGTGAGATCCCATTTTTCCTGATAGAGCCTTTTGACCGTGAAGATCAGCTCCGCCGCCGCAAGCGCGAGGAAAAAGACCATCGCCGTAAATTCCAGCACCTTTTCCGACGCGGCGATGAAGAATATTCCCGCGCCGATCAGGATCAGACATTTCAGCACCTGACACTCGTCGAACCACTTGACGAAGCCGATGCGGCGGATGTTTCTGAACACGTTGCCGAACGCCGCCTGTGCCGGCAGAGACGCCATCGTCCGCCGGGTGGTCCTGCTGGAGCCAAGGATGCCCACGAGGATGTTTTCGATGCCGCCGATGCCGTTTTTCATCACGTCGGTGACCGTCACCGCGCCGTCGGCGGAGAGCGCCCCGAACAGCTCGTCCACAAATACCCTGCGCTCCTTCTGGCTGACGTTCTTGATCCAGCGATCGATCGTGCGATTGATCTCCACCGCCTTGGGATCGTTTTCGGGGACGGCGATCAGCTCGCCGTACGCGATGCCCCAGGTGAACAGCTCGTGCTGGATGAAGCCCTCCTGAGAGGAATCGACGATCACGGTATGCCTGATGCGCGGCTCAAAGAGCTTGCCGATGATGCAGAACTTCGGGATGATCCGCGTCGCCCTGTGATCGACCCGCTCGATCAGAGAGGTGTCCATCACCTCGGGACAGAAGCCGGGCCCGTCGAGGACATATACCTGCTCCACGCTCTGCCACAGCTCGTCGGGCAGATGCGCCGCCGCATACAGGGCAAGATTCGCGCCCTTGCTGTGACCGCCGATGAAATTGCGGATCCCCGGGGCGATATTCTCTTTGGCGTATGCGACCGCCAGCTCCTGCGCCTCGGTACGGGTAAAGGAGATCATGAAGTCCTCCTTCCACCCCGCGAGCGTTTCGTCCGTGCCGCGGAATGCGGTGAAGCTGAAATCGCCGGGGCACTCAAAGGTGACCGCCGCGAACTGCACCGCCTTTTTGAGATCGAGCTTCTGTGTATAGCTTTTCAGCAGCAGACTGCCGAAGCGTCTGGAATCAGCCGCCGCCTCGATGAAGCTGTCCGCGTCCTCCGCGGTGGGAGCCACGAACGGCGGCAGGGTGCCGCGTTCCTCACGCATCCGCCTGCAGGTCTCCTTCAGCGTCAGCGACCCCGACGCGAGCCGTCCGTCCGGATCGTAGTCATAGTAGGCGAGCACCGCGAACGCCAGCGCGTCCGCGTCGCAGAACGGCTTTTCCTCAAATGAGAAGCCTCCCGTCCACCGCACATAATCATAGATATTGTCCATCGTTCAGCCTTCTTTCAAAAGCAGCGTTTCTTTACTGCGTGCAGCGCTCCGTATCGGTCGGCAGACCGCTACAAAAGAGCCTACACCATCGACAGCAGGCTGTTGCCGATCAGCATCGCGCCGACGATCGCGCCGATGATGATGAGGATCTTCCATTTTTCGGCAACCAGCAGACCCGCGAACTCGCGCAAAAACGCGTTCGGGAAAAAGTACCATTTCGTCTTAGCGGAGATCCCCTGCGCGTCCAGCCCGTACTTGTCGGCGAGGATGTAGCTGCGGAAGATGTGGTAGTTGGTGGTGGCGATGCCGACCTTGACGCCGTCGGCAGTCCCAGCGTCCGCGATGATCCTGTTGCGGGAGAAGCGGATGTTCTGATCGGTATTGACGCTCTTGTCCTCCTTGACGATCTGCTCCGCGGGATAGCCCTGCTCCATCAGATAACGCGCCATCGACTCGCTCTCGGAGATGACCTCGTCGGATCCCTGTCCGCCCGAGGGGACGAACTTCGCGTGCTTTCCCGTCGCCGCGAACTGTTCGCGCTCAAAGCGCACCGCGGCGTCGATCCTGCCTTTGAGGATCGGCGTAGGAGTACCGTCCGAACGGATACAGCACCCGAGGATGATGAGATAGTCCTTGTCATACTGCGGCCTGCGCTTGGAGGCAAGGAACGAACAGATGACGGTGGACAGCAGCATGCACGCCATAAAGCTGATGAGATAGGCAACCGTGTAGAGGATGTTCTTGGAAACGTGATAATCAAGACCGTCGGTCAGGAGCGAGATCACATAGGCCATCACGATAAGCGCCAGAAACCAGAAAACGCCCAGCACGATACCCAGCATATTCTGCGGGCGGAAGCCCTCGTGACGGAGCAGCCAGATGTTGCTGAACGCGATCGCGGCGCACAGCGCCAGCACGAAGGGCGCGCTGACGATAGCGAAAAGCACCCCTGTCAGGAAGCTGTTCTCCAGAAAACCGACGAAGGAGTTCATCCATTGCATTTTGTAGACCGTGACCGTGATCAGCGCGGCACAGAACAGCGCCACGCCGCCGAACGCGACCATGGAATAGGAGAACCTTGATTTGACGACGCTCTCGACGAAAGAGTACGCCGCCACCAGAACGATCAGCCCGAGACATCCGATGACGGAGATCTCAACCGCGACATAGCCGTCGAATTTCAGCCCGACGAGGCTGAAGATCGTCCCGAAATAGTTGACGCGCAGGGGAAAATGATAATAGGGATTGCCGTTCACGACCAGCGTCGCGGTCACATCCCCCTCGTTCAGCGAGGAAAAGGAGATCACGGGATGCCCCTCATCATCGACATAACAGTCCGTCACCTCAACGATATCCTCTCTGTCCAGCGTCACGGATACCTTATTGTCGCTGCTCCTGTCCAGCCCGATATTCTCAAAACGCTCCGTATAGGTCTTACCCTCGACCATCGTGTAGGTCAGCACGCCCAGTATGATTGCCGTGACCAGGATCACCAGCACGATGATACGCCGTTTGGTATTCATCATTTCACCTCCGCAGATTTTTTCTCATTGTATCACGGATACGCGATAATTTCAATACAGACATGGAGAGAAAGCGCCGTTTGTGCCGCGCATTTTTTCACCTCCGCTCTTGGAATCCGCCCGCGTTTGTGGTATACTGACGGCAGATCAACAAAGGCGGTGTGCGAATGAATATCCTGAGATGTCCTGTCTGCGGACAGGAGCTTTGCAGAGAGGAGCGCGTGTGGATCTGTCCCCGCCGCCACAGCTTTGATACGGCGAAGGAGGGCTATGTCAATCTGCTGGCGGGACGGCGCGGCGGCGATACCGTCGGCGACAATCGCACGATGGCAGCGTCACGGCGGGATTTCCTCAACAAGGGGTACTACGATCCGCTCGCGCAGGCGGTGACGGACTGCCTGAGACAATACTCGCGCGACGGTGACAGCGTTCTCGATATCTGCTGCGGAGAGGGCTATTACACCGCTTATGCCGCACAGCGGCTCGATCGGGATTTTTACGGCTTCGATCTGAGCAAGAGCATGGTGCGGCTTGCCGCGAAGCGCCGCTGCGGCGCGGCGTTCTTTGTCGCGAACATCGCCTCGATCCCCGTCGGGGACGTCTGTGTCAGCGCGGCGTTCCATCTGTTCGCCCCGTTCCACGCAGGGGAATTTTGCAGGATCCTCTCCCGCGGCGGCGTACTGCTCACGGCGATCCCGGGAAGCGATCACCTGCTGGGGCTCAAGGAGATCCTGTATGACAAGCCCTATCTCAATGACGAAAAGGAGCCCGACGCCGAGGGACTGGAGGTCGCCGAGCGGATCCGCGTACACGGTGAGATCACGCTGGACAGCCGTTCGGATATCGACGCCCTGTTCCGGATGACGCCGTACTTCTACCACACCCCGACCGAGGGAATGAACCGCCTCTCGCAGTGCGAAAGCCTGACGACGCCGATCTCCTTCGTGATCATCGCCTACAAAAAAGCACCGTAACACAGCGGGACTGCCGCGGATCGCCCGATCCGATGACAGCCCCGTTCATTTTTTCTGTTCAGCAGTATTCGCCGTATTCACACCCGATATGCGTCGCCTCGATCTCATTGACGAGCCGCAGCTCGCCGCCGACCTTGTCGTACAGCCTGATGACGCCCACGCCGTTCCCGCCGTTGAAAAGGCGGTTGTGCTTTTTCGTGCCGTCGGGCGCCTCGTAATTGACCAGCAGCATATCCTTCTTTTTGCAGGTGACCTCTGTCTCCATGACGGCGTGACGGTTCTCCTGACGGACGTGCCAGAACACCTCGTCCCCGCGCTCCTCAAAGGAAAACGCGGTTTTGACGTTCTGCAGGACGTGCGAGAAATTGAAGTCGTATTCCCTGCCCTCGTAGTACATGACCCCGAGCAGCCGTCTGTCCAGCGGCACAAAGTAGATCTTGGGTCTGCCGCCGCCGATATCAAAGACGCTGTTATCCAGCATTTTCCCGCTGCGCCTGCTTTTCAGATGATTCGACGACAGCCACACCCACGGGCTGGTGAAATCCCTGCCCCAGTTCTTGTCCGCGTAGCCGAAGCTCCTTTCAGGGGTGACGGTATAGCGCCTGCCGTTATAGGTGATTGTCCCGCAATAGGCGCTTTTCATTCCCTCGGCGTGCCAGTACATGGCGAACGCCTCCGCGTCTCTGAGCGGCTTGCTCGCGCCGTAACCGACATTGAACGCGATCTGCTTATCGACCGTCAGCTCCCACGAAAGCTCTCCTGCGTCGCACATCCATTCCGGGTGCGCTGCCGCCTCCTCCCGGGTGACGCGGATACTGCCCCGCAGCGCAGTCTCCGACGCATAGCAGTCGTCCGCCTCCACCTCATAGGGCGCGTCAGCGTGGATCCTCACCCGGTTGAGTGAAAAGAAGCGATGCAGCTGACAGTGATCCTCGCCCCAACAGCCCGCCTTGACCATCAGATAGGACGGACGGATCCCCTTTTCCCTGTTCTCGGGAAGCTGTCCGAGGGTCGGCTCGTCCTGAGCGAGCGCAGGATTGCAGATAAAGAACTCGATGAAAAACGGCTTGTCCTCTCCGGTCAGGGCGTCCTGTGCCGTAAAGGAATGCCACCACCAGTCATATCCGCGTCTTGCCAGCGGTCCGTGCAGCATGAACGCGTTCCGCGATGTGTCGTGTATGTTGAATATCTCTTTCATAGTCTGCCTCTTGCCTGTTTTGTCATGATCCCCTGCTGTTCCGATGATACGGGAAGCCGACGGAAATCAAAAAGCAGATCCGTCGGCGGGCATATCGGAAGCATCCGATCCTATATATCATGTATACGTGATCCGCGATCCGCCCTTACCGATGGCGTCTGATGAAGTCGCGCGAGATCGCGACATAGCGGTCGGGATCGGAAAAATAGCTGACACCGTGGACTGCGCCGGGGAAGGTATGGCGCTCGACCATATCGGGATTCGCCCGCTGGATCTGCGCGCTCATCTCGCTCGGGACGAATTCATCCGCCTCGCCGTGGATCAGCAGGATGGGGACCCTTGTATGCTTCACCGCTTCGGCGGCGGTGATCTCCTTCTTCATGATCAGGTGACCGTACACCGCGGCGGACAGATAGATGAACGGCCATACGGGCTTGGGATTTTTGACGGTCCACTTCACGACATGACAGATGACGTCCTTCGGCGAGCTGAACGGACAATCCGCGTGGATCAGTCTGACGTTTTCCGGCAGCTCCAGTCCCGACGCCATCACCACCGTCGCGGCGCCCATCGAGATGCCGAAGAGATAGATCGGCTTGTCACTCCCGAAGCGCGCGTTGGCGTATTCGATCCACGAGAGAACGTCCCGCCGCTCGCGGATCCCGTAGGTGATGGTGTGACCGCCGCTGCGGGCATGGGCGCGCTCGTCGATGAGCAGGACGTTGTAGCCCTCCTTTTGCAGGAACTGGCCCATGATGCTGAAATCGAACACCGCCGATCCGCGGTAGCCGTGGAAGCAGATGCACAGCGGCGCGTCGTCCGCTTGGTGATAATAGCGGCCCGACAGCTTCAGTCCGTCGTAGGAACGCGTCCCGACGCGCTCGCAGGGGATCCCCGCAAGCTGCTTTGCCTGCCGCTTGATCTCGTAAAACATTTCCTTGTCATCCAGAAACGGCTCGACCTCGATCTCGTCAGCGCCGCGGTGCGGCGAGTAGAACGCCTGATAATACAGGGCAAACAGCCCGATGAGCAGGGCGATCAGAAGCGCGAGCAGAATAATGATCCAAACCATAATGCAGCCTTTCTATATATATAATAGTATGATTTCATGTTTACGCAGTGAGCCGTCACGTTCGCGGGGGAGCCTCAGGCTCCCTCTCCCACAAGGTGAACGGTGATCGGCTCCGCGTCCAAGGCGGGGATCACAAGGCGCGTCAGATCCTCCGTGCGGAAGCGGACGGAGCTTGTGTTGGCACACGGATGACAGCCGAAGTATTCCTCCTTGAGGACGTCCTCATCGATGACCAGCTGTACCCGATGCGCATGATCGTTCATCAGCCCCAGCACGGACACGCTGCCGGGGCAGCAGTCCAGAAGCTCCTTCATGAACGTCTCGTCCGCGAACGACAGCCGGCTGATGCCCATCTGCTTTGACAGCTCCTTGGTCTTGAAGGGCTTGTCCCCGGGCATGATCAGCAGATAGAACGCCGTTTTCTGACGGTTGCACAAAAACAGATTCTTGCAGATGCGGACGTTCAGCACCGCGTCGATCTTCGCGCACGCCTCCATCGTATCGGCGGGCTCGTCGGGATGGTCTGTCCGCTCGTAGCCGATCCCGAGGCGATCCAGAAACGCATACGCGCGTACCTCTCTGTCCTGTCTGCCCGTCATGTCGGTCGGCGAGCCTTTGAATAATTCCATGCTTCTCTTCCCTCTTCCTTACGATTGAACGGTACTATTATACAATCATCCGCTCCCGATTGCAAATATTTTCTCACGCGGTGAAGCCGATCACGGTCTTTTTCGGGGTTCCCGATTGCTCCGGGGGGACAAAGTCCTGCTCTCTGAGGACAAAATCCTTCTCCCCGCACGCGCTCTCCTCCGCGTACACCCGCGCCGCGTAGCTGAGGACAGCGCTCTCCACCAGATTTCTGCAGAAGCGTCCGTTGCCAGCGTCCTCGTCACACGCGGCAGCAGCGCACAGCGCGGTGAGCCGCTCCCGAGCCTCCTCGCTGATGCAAAAGCCTCTCTTGTGCGCCTCCAGCGCCGCGATCCGCGTCATCTCCTCAGCGGAATAATCGCAAAAGCGCACGGTGAACGGCACGCGCGACCGCAGTCCGGGATTGCGGGAGAAGAACTCCTCCATTTTGTCTGGATAGCCCGCAAAGACGACGACAGTCTCATCGCGGCGGTTCTCCATCTCCTGAACGATCGTATTGATCGCCTCGTCGCCGAACGCCCCCGCGTGCGCCTCGACCAGAGAATACGCCTCGTCGATGAACAGCATCCTGCCCTTGGCGCGGCGGAACACCTCCTTGACCTTGTCGGCGGTCTGCCCCTCGTACCGCGCCACCAGATCGGCGCGCCCGACCTCCAGCGGCTCGGGGTTTTCCAGCAGACCCATCCCGCAGAACATCCCCGCAAGGATCCGAGCGACCGTGGTTTTCGCCGTACCGGGATTGCCGTTGAACGTCATGTTCAACACCACCGCGGCGGGATCGCGATCCGTGTTTGCTATATCCTGCTTCATGCGCGCGTACGCCGCGATCCGTTTCACCTGCGCCTTGACGTTCTCCAGCCCGATCAGCTCGTCCAGCATGGCGGCATAATCCTTCGGCGCGGGCGCTTCAAATATGTCAGCCTGCGGTAGGACGTCAGCGTCTGCGAGCTTCTCGCGGATCTCCTGTATGCACCTTTTGCCGAGATTGCGGACATGGGACAGATCCTCGTCCGTCATCGCCGCCAGCTCCTGCACCGTATCGACGCCCGCCCTTTTCAGAGAGTTGTAGGCGCGGACGCTCAGCCCCAGCTCCCAGATATCCGTGTCTGGATTCGCCGCGGGCTCTTCGAAATCGTCGTCGAGCTGATAGCACTGCAGGTCGTCCTCACACTCCCGGGAGGGGGTGTTCCATATCGCGATCTCCAGCCACGCGGCGGCGATATCCGCGACGCGCTGAGCGGGGAGCAGCGGGGCTTCCTCGCTGCCTCTGAGCTCCCCGAGCGTGACGCCCGGGAACGCGAGCGACAGCGCGGCGCAGAGCCGCAGAGAGATCCGCTCGGGCAGAAGCAATCCGATCCGCCCCGTGCCGCCGCCGTGTCCGCCGACGAGGATGGTGATCTCCGCCCCCGAACACTTCAGCTCGCTGAACGCTCCGATGAATTCCGCGCCGTCCCTGTCCGCACAGCTTTCGGCTCCGGGAACGTCATAAAACGCGTAGCGTCTGATCCTTTCCGCACTCTGCACACCCGACTGCTCCGCCGGAACGACTTCAACGTCGGCAAAGGAGTTGAACGCCCAGACAAAGTCCTCGGTCTGTGCCGTCTCCTCCCCCTGTGAGTACGCCGTGACGTCAGGCGCGCCGTCCGCGTCCGCTGCGATCCGCAGACAAAGGGATGTGTCCTGTCCCGACATATCCGCGAGCCGTGTGAAGCGCCTGACCGCCCTCTCGGATTCGAGCGTCGCCGAGCCGTATCTCTCATATCCCCATAGGGTCAGCTTCACCATGTTCGTGATTTTCCTGCTATTCGTATCGTTGTAATCCTTTGACATACAGCATTACCTCTCTTTCTATGAAACAACTATTCCTTCTTTGTGCTTGTGCGGCGTTCGGCGCGGGATCCCGCCCGTCGGCTTTCAGCCTCCGACGGCAGCTGTTGCCGGACTCTGTGCCCCGACAACCGGGCTATTCAGTTGTAAGGATCTCACACCTCCCTGTGTAAAGCATAAAAAAACGCTGATACCTCGGAACCGCGAAAGGACAGACTGCTCCCGCAGTTCCTTTCGCCGTTCCGAAATATCAGCTGATATCCAGTTCATTTTTTCGAGTGTGAGTGATATATTATCACAAGCCGCCGCCGATGTCAATACCCTGTTGCGAATTTTTTCGCGATTTTTTCGGCGGCTGAGCTGTGATGACAGACGCAGAAAAGGACTGCCGGTCGATCGGCAGTCCCGCTGTTATTCCTGCTGTGCGCTCTCTCTGAGCTTTTTGCGCTTGATGACCTTCAGACGGCTGAATTCCTCTCTGTCCTTTTCGTCCAGCGCGTCGGTGATGAATTTCACGGTCTCCTCAAAGCGGGGGATCATGATGTTTTTCAGGGCGTTGGCGCGCTTCTGGGTCTTTTTGATCGCGTCGGCAAGGCGGTATACGCTGTTTTCGATCTCCGCCAGCTCCACGGTCAGGGATTTTACCTTGGAAAAAAGGATGTACACACGATCTACGGCGGCATTGGTCGTCCGCGTCCCGTAGTGCAGGTAGTTATGCTTTTCGGGTTCATCCATCGTCAGGATCGGGATCTCGACGCCCATGACGCTGCGCGAATCCAGCTTCAGCCCGTCCTCGATGGGGATCGCGTTGGAGATGTCCTCACAGAAGCCGTTGCTGATGTTGGCGGTCTGCAGGGCGATGTACGCGTCCTCGTACGCACCGTCGATCTTCTCCTGGATCGCGTTGGCGTGATCGATCAGGGTCATCATCTCGCGGATGAGGATGTTGCGCTTTCTGTCGAGCAGCTCATAGCCGTTTCTGGCAAGGGCGAGCGACTTTTTTGTATTCATCAGATTGCCCTTGGTGGGCACTGCCTGTACAGCCATGACGTCACCCCTTTATCCTTTGTAAAAGGCGTCAAGCACCGCGTCGTCGACACGGTCGAGCTCTGTCCGCGGCAGCGCGGAGAGCAGCTCCCAGCCCAGGTCGAGGCTCTGCTCGATCGAGCGGTTCTCGAAGAAGCCCTGGTTGACGAACCGCGCCTCGAACAGCTTGCCGAATTCGATGTATTTCTTGTCGATCGGAGAAAGCTCCTCCTCGCCGATGACCGAAGCCAGTGCTCTTGCGTCGATGACCTTCGCGTAAGAGGCGAACAGCTGGTTGGCGAGCGCCTGGTGATCGGCACGGGTGTAGCCGTCGCCGATGCCGTCCTTCATCAGACGCGACAAAGACGGCAGAACGTTGACTGGCGGGTAGAGTCCCTGACCCTGCAGGGTGCGGTCGAGAACGATCTGACCCTCGGTGATGTAGCCGGTCAGGTCGGGAATGGGATGGGTGATATCGTCGTTGGGCATGGTGAGGATCGGGATCTGGGTCACGGAGCCGGAGCGTCCCTTGATCATGCCCGCTCTCTCGTACAGAGAAGCGAGGTCGGAGTAAAGATAGCCGGGATAGCCCTTTCTGCCGGGGATCTCGCCCTTGGAGGACGAGAATTCACGCAGCGCCTCCGCGTAGGAGGTCATGTCCGTCATGATGACGAGGATGTGCATATCCAGCTCAAAGGCAAGGTACTCCGCGATGGTCAGCGCGCATCGGGGGGTCAGGGTACGCTCGATGATCGGGTCGTTGCTGAGGTTCAGCAGCATGACGACGCGGGAGAGAACGCCGCTCTCCTCAAAGCTCCTGCGGAAATACTCCGCGACGTCCTTCTGAACGCCCATCGCCGCAAAGACGACGCCGAAGTTGCTGCTGTCCGCGCCGCTGATCTTCGCCTGACGGACGATCTGTACCGCCAGATCGTTGTGGGTCATGCCGGAGCCGGAAAAGATCGGCAGCTTCTGACCGCGGATCAGCGTCATCAGGGTATCGATGGTCGAGATGCCTGTGTTGATATAGTTTCTCGGATAAACGCGCGACACGGGATTGATCGGAGTGCCGTTGATGTTTTCCTTCTTCACGGGGAAGATCGGGCCGAGGCCGTCGATCGGTCTGCCCGCGCCGTCAAGGACTCTGCCGACGATCTCGGGAGAAAGCGGCATTTCCATCGGGTGACCGGTCAGGCGGGTGCGGGTGTTCTTCAGGCTGATCCTGCGCGTGCCCTCAAAGACCTGCACAACGATCCTCTCGCCCTCGATCTGGACGACACGCCCCTGTCTGACGGTACCGTTCTCCAGCTGGATATCAACGATCTCTTCGTTGGAAACGCCTTTGACGCCGTCCATGACGATCAGCGAGCCGTTGATCTCCTTGACGCCTACATAATCGATAATCAATGTGCGTTCCCTCCTTACTGAATGAATTCGCCGAGCTTGTCGTCGATCTCGCGGATGTATTCGTCGAACATATCAAGCCGGTTGTTGGGTATATCGTATTTCATCTTGGTGAGCTTGTCGAAAAGTCCCAGCTCGATGATCTTTGAGATCGGGATCTCCCGCGCGACGACCTCTTTGGCCTTGCCGTGCAGGTGCAGGATGACCTTCATCATCAGCTTCTGCTTTTCCAGCGGGACATAGGTGTCCTCCGCGTGGAAGGCGTTCTGCTGCAGGAAGCCGACACGGATCGCGCGGGCAGTCTCGATGACCAGCTTCTGATCGTCGGGCAGGACGTCGGCGCCGATCAGCTTGACGATCTCCATCAGGGAGCTTTCCTCCTGAAGCAGGGCGCTGATGCGGTTTCTGTATTCGACGAACTCGTCGCCGAGATGCTCTCTGAACCACGGATCAAGATCGTTGAAGTATTCGCTGTAGCTGTCGATCCAGTTGATCGCGGGATAATGTCTTGCGTAGGCAAGCGCCTTGTCAAGCGCCCAGAAGACGCGGGTGAAGCGCTTGGTGTTCTGTGTCACGGGCTCGGAGAAGTCGGAGCCCTGGGGGGATACCGCGCCGATCAGGGTCACGGAGCCCTCGCCGCCGCTGAGGACGTTCGCGCGGCCGCCTCTCTCATAGAATGCGGCAAGGCGCGACGGCAGGTAAGCCGGGAAGCCTTCCTCCGCGGGCATTTCCTCCAGACGTCCGGAGATCTCGCGGAGCGCCTCCGCCCAGCGGGAGGTGGAGTCCGCCATCATCGCGACGTGATAACCCATGTCGCGGTAATACTCGCCCAGAGTGATGCCGGTGTAGATCGACGCCTCACGCGCCGCGACGGGCATATTGGAGGTGTTGGCGATCAGCACGGTCCTGTCGGTCATCGGTCGGTTGGACTTCGGGTCGATCAGCTCGCTGAATTCATCCAGTACCTGGCTCATCTCGTTGCCGCGCTCGCCGCAGCCGACGTAGATGATGATATCTGCGTCGCACCACTTCGCCAGCTGATGCTGGTTCATGGTCTTGCCGGTGCCGAAGCCGCCGGGGATGGCGGCAGTACCGCCCTTCGCGACCGGGAACAGCGTATCCATGATACGCTGACCGGTGATCAGCGGGATCGTCGGCGCAAGCCGCTGTCTGACGGGGCGCGCTGTCCTGATCGGCCACTGCTGGCACAGGGTCAGCTCGTGCGTCTCGCCGCGGTCGTCACGGATGACCGCTACGGTGTCGTGTATCCTGTATTCGCCGTCGGGCTTGACCTCGATGACCTCGCCGGAAAGCTCGGGGTGCAGCATGACGCGGTGCTCGATGATCGGGGTCTCGGGGATGGTCGCGTAGATCTGACCGCCCTCGAGCCTGTCGCCCGCCTTGACCGTCAAAGTGACCGTCCAGCGCTTCTCCGTATCCAGTGACGAGACCGTCGCGCCTCTGCTGATGAACGCACCCGACTGCTCCTCGATCGCCTTCAGCGGACGTTCGATGCCGTCGAAGATGTTGTCGATGATACCGGGGCCGAGCAGTACGTTCATCGGCGCGCCCGTGCCGGTGACGGGATCGCCGGGCTTGAGTCCGGTGGTCTCCTCATACACCTGGATCGTGGTCAGCTTGTCGGTGATGCCGATGACCTCTCCGACCAGATTCTGCGTGCCGACATGGACCATCTCCATCATCTCGAAGCTGTCGGTATCCCTGACGGTGACAACGGGGCCGTTGATTCCGAAAATTACATTATTATTCATATTCAATCATCTCTTTCGCTTCAGAGTACGGAGAGGGCGGAATTCTCGATAAACCACTCCCGCTGTGCCTCGAGCTTGCTGTCCAGCGTCTCGTCGGCAATGATGCGCATGCTCCTGCAGCTGCCCTTGATGCCGCCGATGCGGATGGTCTTGTCCGCCTCGACGACTGCCTGACCGCCGAAGAGCGGGGTGATCCTCTCCGCCATACCGAGGTCGCGCTCATTGACATAGAGCACACAGTCATTGTCGCCGAATAACTCGGCGACCGCCCTTGCGCTTTCGATCAGCTTTTCGGCATAGGCTTCGGTGGCGGTATACGCGACGAGCTTCTGCGCCGCCTTCTCAAAGACGCTCTCCACCATCTCGCGGCGGCGGATATAGAGCTGCTTCTGCCCCTCCTTGGTCTTTGCGGCAAGGATCACGGTCTCGCGGCTGCGGGTCTCTTCCTTCCTTTCGCGGATCATCTGCTCGGTGTCGCGCTTCGCCTTTTCCTCCGCCTCCTTGAGACGCTCGGTCTTCAGCTGCTTGACCTCGCTGCGCATCGCGCTTTTCTGTTCGCTGGCGTACTTTCTGATCGCCTTGAGAAACTTGTCTGTTTTATTCTTCGGCCGCATCTTCCCTGCGGCCTTATCGCCTTTCGGATCCTTCGGCGCTTTGTCAAGCGCGTGCAGGGACCGTTCGGGATTGTCTATTGCCATCTGTATCCTTCCTTCCGTGATAACGCGCTACAGCTTGACGCCGATCGCGTCCTGAACGTATTTGGTGATACTGTCCTTGGTGCGTCCGTTGCCGTGACGGTCGGGGATCTCGACGATCAGCGGCTTTTTGCGGTTCAGCTTCAGATCGTACACGATATCGGGACAAAGGGAAACGAGCTTCTCCGTCATCAGGATCACGGCGATCTCCTCATCGTCCATCGCCTTGGTCAGCTCGCGTCTGACCTCCTCCTCCTCGTGCACGACAACGCCGGGGATCCCCGCGAACCGCATACCCATTTTGGTATCGACGTTATCACTGATTAAATAAAATTTCATTGTGTATCACTTATCCGATCTTGGAAAGAATCATAATGGAGATCAGCATGCCGTACAGCGCGATACCTTCGCCCAGAGCGACGAAGATGATCGCCTTACCGAACGCCTTGGGATCCTCGCTGGTAGCGCCGATCGCCGCGGGGGCAGCGTTGCCTACCGCGATACCGCCGCCGATACAGGACAGACCTGTCGCGGCAGCAGCGCCGATATACGCCATGCCGTCAGCGCCGCCCGCAAGCGCACCGGCAGCATCGCCGGACGCCGCGTTGGCGATGAACGGGCAGACCATGCAGACTGCGAATACGAACGCAAAGGAAGCGAGCTGCATCAGAGTAGCTCTCTTTCTGCTCTTGCCGTGAGATACCGCCTTGACGGCGATCAGAACGGATGCGATCAGGAATACAACAGGCAGAGCCATGATAAGGAAATCGAACATTGACATAATAAATACCTCCAATTTTGGGTGACGCCGTCCGGCGGTCACTTGTTATCAACAGTTAATCTGACGGGCTCGAACGGTCTTCCCTCACCCGAATAGAAACGGCTGAACATCTCATAATACTCCAGTCTCAATACCTGGATCGCCACAAGGAGCGCCTCAAGCACCATGACCAGCGCGTTGCCGATCACGACGATGATCCAGTAGCCGACGCCGCCGACGGTCTCTGCCAGCACGAACACGACGAGCATCATGCCCGCGTGGACCAGCACGAACGCGCCGACACGCAGAAAGCTCATGGTGTTGGTGACGTAGCTCAGCAGCACCTCAAGGGATTCAAAGATGTTCTCGACGATGTAGCCGCCCCAGCTCTCGGGCTTCCAGTCCTTTTCGCCGTTGACGAGTCCCGTCAGCGGCTCCGAGAAGAAGATCAGGATGAACGGTGCGACGATCAGTCCGAGGATATACGGCAGCGTCATCACGTGGATGCCGAGGAACATCTCCCCGACAAGCCCGAACACCACCGCGCTGTAAAAGACGATGCCCGCCAGTCCGCTGGTGCTGAACAGCGCCCTGCCGTAGTTCTTCTGGCGGATGGATGAATAGACGTTGAGGAACATCGCGATGATCAGCAGGAACACGCCGATGCCGATCGCGCCGATGATGATGAGGTTGGTGTTCTTCGACGCCATGACCTCGAACGGCTTCCCGCCGAAGCCCATCCATTTGTAGACGGGGTTCAGCAGCTCTTCAAAGCCGAACACACTGCCGAAGATCGTACCGAAGATCATCGACGAGATGCCGCAGGGGAACAGGATCTTGCCGATCGCCATTTTCCGGAGCTTCCACATCAGCAGACCCGCGATCGACAGGCAAAGCCCCTGACCCAGATCGGCAAACATGATGCCGAAGATGATGACATACGTGATCGCGACGAACAGCGTGGGATCCATTTCGTTGTACTTCGGCACGCCGTAAAGCTCGGTATAGAATTCAAAGGGTCTTGCGAGGAAGCAGTTCTTCAGCCTGACGGGAGGATGCTTGTCCATCTCGTCCTTTGCGTCGGAGAAATCCAGCTCCACGCTCTTGATTTTTTTCAGGCGCTTCTTGAGCTGCTTCTTGTTCGCCGTCGGGATCCATCCGACGATGATGAAGCTGTTCGAGTGCTGCAGCGCCGTGCTGCGGATCCCGGAGTAAAGATACATCTCCTCCAGCTTGGAGAGATAGCGGATGATCTGATCCGTGTTCTCGTCCAGATAGCTGTCCAGCCTGTCGACGGCCTCCTCCAGCTCTCTTTCAAGCTGATCGATCTCCTCCTGGAATCCCTCGATCTTGATATTGGGAGCCTCGTCCTCCCAGACCATGTCGGCGGGCTCGAAATACAAGCCGTCAAAGATCTTGTCGATCTCCTGCGCACGGTCATACGGCGCGAAATACACGCCCCAGCAATACGCCTTATCCTCGCTGCACACGGTAAAATCCACGTACTGGTTGTTGCGGTACGCCGACAGCTTCTGGACGCTGTCCTTCGGGAGTCTGCCGAAGCGCGGCCGCATATACTTCAGCCTGAGGACCTCCTGCAGCTCTACGGAAAGTCCCGAGAAATGCTCCGCGACCGTCAGGTTGTGCTTTGCGGCGGCAAGGCGCGCCTCGATCGATACCTTCTGCTCGATCATCGCGCCGATCTCCGCAGCGGTGGCGTCGGCAAAGCTCTCCATCTCCTCCATGGACGGATTGAACTCGCTTACGTCCGTCAGAGGGAAGCTGCGCTTCGTCTGGTTGAGCGCCGCCCTCAGATTTGTCAAAGACTCGGCATAGCTGTTATTTGTCTGCAGCCGTGTGAACCCTCTGGTGTCGTCATAAAAATTGCTGACCTCATCGGGATGGAACACGCCTGATTCACCAAGGACCGTGATGACCTCGTCGATATAGTCCATCACGCCGATCACGTTCACGGCCTGCATTGATGATACTGCCAAGTAGAATCACCTCTTTATCGCAGTCATCGTATCAGCAATGACTGAATTATTTTTGGATCGACCCGATAACGGACGCCCTCGATCAGGCAGATCACGTTCATCAGCTCGGTTTCGGACAGATAAATGAATGAGACCAGCACGACCGAAGGATTGCTGGAAAAATGCAGATACCGTTTGGCGAGCCGGTACTCGATCACCGGTCCGACGTTGTCGATCTGTTTGTCTGCGCCGACTTTTTCCATCATTCGTCCGTATCGCGTGGTGTGAAGGATCTGATAGATCTCTTCCGCCGATTCCGCCTCGCACATGCGGCTGATCACCTTTTCGCTCAGCGCGCTGTACTCGGGGTTGGTGCTTGCCTTGAGCACTTCGGGCGGCAGATCGTAGTACTGCTTCATGCGGATGATCCGCGAGACCATCCGGTAATCGTTCATTTTCCGCAGTATCTCGGTCAGCTCCCGGCGCTCGTCGCCCTTCGTCTTTTTGTTGATGAATTCCAGCATATGCAAAAACAGCCGCGTGTAGAGCTTGTTCTCGATCTCGGATACCGGCAGCCTGCCCTTGTCATCCGGTCTGAACACCTTGAGAACGTCATAGTAATCCGTCCGCTCCAAGGCGCTGAGGAACTCGCCGTAGTCACGCGCGTTCGCGATCCTGTTGAAATCCAGCTCGGTGTGCTTGGACAGGAACGCGGGGTACTGGAAAATGAACTTTTCCGTGGAATGGGAATTGAGCAATATCAGATAGCGGATGATCTGCTCCACTTCATACTTTTCAATGATGAACAGCGAGAATCCCGTTCCCATGCCGGAATCATAACGGCAAAGCGATACGAACTCGCTGAACTGGTACTGCCGCAGGAGGATCTCCAGCAGTCCTCTGTGGACGTCGCGCTCGTTGATCTCCGAAAGCACCGACGCAAAGCGGGTATGAGATTTCAGATAGAGCATGACCTCGGGGACACTTTCGCACGAAAGAAGGCTAGCGTAATCGCGGTCGGACAGGAACCTGCCGTACTTGGAACGCGCCTTCGTCAAAACTGCGTAGGATGTATTTGACATCATATCACCTCCCGTCAGCCGATCACGCGGCTGACAATCTCGTCGACCCATCTGTCGCAGTTCTGCTCATAATCGGATTTCAGCTTGATCAGGATCGACGCCTGTTTCGCTTCGGCGTCCTTGAGCTTTCTGGCGTATTTCTTCCTGAGATACTCGTCGTTTTTCTCGATCTCCGCCTGCGCTTGCTCCATATACTTCCGATAGATCTCCTCCGCCTGTTCTTCGATCCGCTGTTTTTCTTCCTCTGTCGCCTTCAGATTTTCCTCCTCCAGCGCCTTCGCCTGATTGTCTGCCTCGACGATGCGTTTGATCATGTCCTGCATATATCTCACCTCCGATATGCCGGATTTTTTGCCATTCAAACCGGGTCGGTCAAAGCCTGACGCCGTAAAATCACTTGCATGTCCAAAATAAAGCTATTATAGCACACTCTGTCCGAAAATTCAACGATTGTGCGCAGGTTTGCGCAGGTTTCTTCACACGGGACGCGGGAGCTTATGAATGATTCTTCTGCGGAATTAAACAGCAAGCGCATCCCTCCGCACACAAGAAATCGCGCTCCGCACGCATTTCGCATAGCACTCGTCCGTTACTGCGCATCAGCAAACCGGGCGGGCAAAAAAAAGAGCCGCCGTGCGGCAGTGGTATGCTCCCTTTATGGAAGACAGTGAAATGAAAAAACACTGTCAAACATGAAGGGAGCTTTTGTTATGCCCAAGAAAGGAAAAATCAAAGCAGAA
>ONAS01000036.1 GCA_900315815.1 uncultured Eubacteriales bacterium | reverse complement strand
GAAGTCATCGTGAGGATCATTGAGATCATTTACGGTCAGAAACAAGGCGAAGAAATCGCGCTGCCGTTCGATGTGGTCGCGAATATCCTGAAAACCGTTGAATACGTTATGTTCCTGATCTATATCATAAAAGGCAATAAGCTGCTGAAGGAGAACAAGGCGGCATAAAGCAGAAAGATTACAGATTCGTAAATAAGGAGAGAGGATAATGGGTAATACATTTTATTTTGAATGGGAAGTCGCGCTGATGCAGTGGATCCAGTCGTGGCTCGGTACAGTTGGCATCGCAATAGCTTCGTTTTTTACCATGTTCGGCGAAGACTTGATCTGTGTGGCGATCGTCGGATTCTTGTATTGGTGCTGGGACAAGGAACTCGGCAAGGATATAGGGCTGAGCCTGCTGTTCGCGGTAACGCTGAGCGGTATGATCAAAAATATCTTTATGCGACGCAGACCGTATTTTGATAACGAAGGAATCAAATGCCTCAAACCCGCTGACAGCAAAGCCGATATCTATGATATATCGGCACAAGGTTTTTCCTTCCCGAGCATACACGCAACTAAAGCGGTGACAATGTTTACCGGTCTGGGCGTCTACACAAAGAATAAGATCCTGATGGTGATCGGTATCGTTCTGCCCCTGCTGGTAGGTATCTCCCGATTCTGTCTCGGCGTGCATTATCCTACCGATGTGATCGCCGGCTGGCTGATCGGTGTGCTCATCATTTTCCTTGTTCCGTTTTTGAAGAAAAAGATCAAGAACCGCTGGGTATTCTACGCAATTTTGGTGCTTGCCACCGTGCCCGGATGGTTCTTCTGCAAAAGCGCCGACTATTTTACCGGTTTTGGTTTTCTGACCGGCTTCATTCTCGCGACGGAATTCGAAGAGCGCTTTGTCAAGTTTGAAACGACCCGCAACGTACTGCGCTGGATACTGCGCCTCGTGATCGGCGTTGGCTTGTACTTTGTCGTGAACACCCTTCTGAAAATGCCGTTCAGCAGCGAGTTCCTCGACTCCGGAACAACGCTCGCTCTTGCCGTCAGAGCGATCCGCTACTTTGTCATCACCTTCGTTATCATCGGCGTATATCCCCTGTTGTTCCGTCTCGGCGATAAAGTCTTTAAAAAGAAGAGCGCTTAAAAAAATAAAAAGTATCATCTCAATAAAACAGCCGATTGATCCAAAAGGCGCTGAAAAGAATGAAGCCTCTTACTTCATTTCTTCACAGCGCCTTCTTTTTCAGGTCATAAGGAAAGGCTTCCGCAAACAACAAAAAAACCGATAACTGACATGGTATATCAGTTATCGGTTCTTCATTTATGGAATCAATTCCAGGCAGATCATCAATACCAGTTGAAGATATAGTAATTGCCGCCGCCGTTGGTGATATAGTAATTGATCATCGACGCAAATCTCGCCGCGCTGATCTCGGTATCATTATACTCGAACGCGTATTTGGTGTAGGGCGTCCATCCGCCTGCGCCGTCCGAAGAGTACTGAATGATCCCGGTGATCCTGCCGTTCTCCCTGATGACTTCATATCTCGATTGCTGCTGGGGACCAAAGGAGGAGAATTCCGCATTCATCAGGCTGACGATACCGTCGGAATCGTAGTCGGCGGTATAGACGCCGTTGAATCTTATCCATTTTTTCTCTTGTTTTTCGCCCCAATACGCGTACATGCCGGTATTGGTCGTGCTTTTGAGCAAGCCGTTTTCTGTCGTGATCGAGATCGAGTCGACCTCTTCCATAAACACGTCGGGATTGTATTCATTTCCCGGCCGGTACACATCGTGCAGCACCATCGTGAAGTAGCCGTCGCCGTGTCCGTACTGGTACATCAGCTTTCTGTAGCTTCCCGAGCTGACGGTTTCTTCCTTGATGTTATACTCTCTGCCGTCCTTGTATTCGACCGTTGTTTTTAATTCCATCGCTTCATTGATCTCGGTACGGGTCAGCGGCTGATCGCCGTCATAGGTATAGGTGATGTTTGTCAGGATATGCTCCGCGTCCTCATAGGTTTCCAGCAGGTCGAACAGAACGGGATAGCCATGCTCATCATATTCGATGTTCGTGGTCTGGGACAGCTCCCACTCGCTGGTCTCAAAGTCATTCTGATAAGTCCTGACGCTTTTCAGCAGATGAGGTCCGGTTCCGGCCGGCTGATCCGGATCGTCCAATCCGGCGAGCTGACGCTGGATCTTGGTCGCGTCGAGGATCGTCACCTCTCCGTCGCCGTCGGCGTCCGCGGCTTTACGCTCCGCGTTAGTCAGTGCTCTGCCGGAATAAGGCTTGCCGTCCATATCGCAGATCTCTGCGAGCCATCGCTGGATACGGGTCGCGTCCATGATGGTCACCTCGCCGTCGCCGTCCGCGTCGCCGACAAGCGGCTCCTCATAGGTCAGGCCGAAGCCTCTCTCGTACAGGACCGCATCGGTATAGTTGTATTCATCGTCGAGCTTCGGGATATTGATCGGCAGCTTTGCGGTCGGGGCGTCGTCCTCGCTGAACATCATATACAGCGCGACGGGCATATTGGGGCCGTACTGCGTGATCTCGGTCGTTTTGTCCCCGGGATCGACCGGCATGGAACGCGCGAGGTAGGCGATCATGATCGCGTCCGCCTTTTCAAAGCGCGCCGCGTCATAGGGAAGGTTGACGGACATCACGATGAACTTGCCGCCCTTAGCATGGATGGTATCGGCGAGTGTATCCGCCATCTGAGCGGTATCATATTTCAGATACGACGCGCCGTAGATCTCGGACATAAAGACGACATTATCTGCGCCTTCGATCATCGGCAGGACGTCGCCGACCGTTTTCGCGCGGTAGGAAACCGCCTTGACGTCCGCGCCCTCGGGGAGCTTGCCGTCCTGTGCCAGCTTTCTGACCGCGTAATCCATCGGGATGGTCTCGTCGTCGTACGGTACCAGCACGACGGTTTTTTGACCCTCTTTGGTGAGCGGAAGGGTATTGCCGTCGTTTTTCACGAGGGTGATCGCCTTTTTGGTGATCTCCCATTCTCTGTCATGGTTTTCCTTGGTGCCGACGGTATCGATCGCGTTCTGCACGCAATACTCGATGTCTGAGCCGTCGTACGCGTCGAACAGCCAGTTGTTCTCTTTCAGCTTGAGGATCCTGAGAACGGCGGCGTCGATCTTTTTCATGGAGATCTCGCCGTTATCCGCCATCTGCGCCAGCGTTTCGATGTAGGTATCAAATTCGGCAAAATCCTCTTTCGTTTCCGGATTATACGGCATGAGCAGAATATCTACGCCGGCTTCGATCGCCAGCTTTGCCGCGTCATACTTGTCAAAGTGCTTCGCGATCGCGGCCATATCCATCGCATCAGTGGTCACAACGCCGTCATATCCCATATCGCCGCGCAGGATGTCGGTAATGATGGTCTCGCTCAGGGTAGCGGGGATATTGACCTTCTCGCCTGTCAGCTTGGATACATAGGTACCCCTTTCGATCTGCGGATAGACGATATGCGCGGTCATGATCATCTGAGAGCCGGCGTCGATACAAGCCTGGAACGGGATCAGCTCGCTCTGCTTCAATTCGTCATAAGTCTTGTTGATGCACGGAAGACCGGTATGGCTGTCGGTGTCCGTATCGCCGTGACCGGGAAAATGCTTGAGAGTCGAGATCACGCCCATATCATTCAGCGCTTCAACAAAAGCGCTGCCGTGAGCCGCGACGATCTGCGGATCATCGGAGAAAGAACGCACGCCGATCACGGGATTGGCAGGATTGCTGTTGACGTCGACGTCGGGTGCAAAATCCGTGTTGATTCCGATCGCATTCAGCTCGCTGGCGATCATTGTCGCGACCTCTTTTGTAACCTCGGTATCGTTGATCGCGCCGAGCGCCATATTGCCGGGCGTCATAGTACCCTGACCCAAACGGGTGACGTTTCCGCCCTCCTGATCGATCGAGATCAAAAGCTGCGGACGGTCGCCGCCTGCGGCGTTCTCCTTCTGCAGTGCGTCGATCAAACGCGTCGCGCCCTCGTTTGTCGAGGTGTTCTGCGCGAACAGGATCACGCCGGCAAAGCTGTGCCTGTTGAGGGAGTCCGCGATATCGTCGGTGATCTCGGTCACATTGAGCCTGTTGCCTTCTTCATCCGTTGTCCAGCGGAAAGCGGGCATGATCATCATGCTGATCTTATCCTCTGTGGACATCGAAGCGAGATACTGCTCCACCTTGCTTTCGCTTGCTGCTGTTTGTGCCGAGGCTGTCGGGACAACCGCCGCCGACAGGATCACAAGAAGCATGACGAGCAACAAGGAAATGATTCGTTTCTTCATATTGGTACCTCATTAATACTTACTAAACCGTAAAGGAAAATGCATCTGTGGTGTAAAGCACCGGTCCGCTGCCGTTTTCACTGCGTTCACAGATTTCAAAGGTCACCTGCACGGTATCGCCGTGATTGAGCTCATCAAAGAATCCGATATGATTGATGGCACGGAAGCCGCTGAACACCTCTGCTCCGAAAACACCTTCTGCCTCTTTGCCGTTGATTTTGAAATCCTTGACGTTGATCTTGATATCTTTATCGGACTGATTGTTGATATAGAAGATCGGGTTGATCGTTTCATCGTCAGAAAGACCTTTATATACGAATTTGATCCCGTTATCGTCATAAACCGTCTCGCCGCTCTCGTCGTAGCTGCAGTCAAAGCGGCCGTATGCGGAGGTGTTGACGACAGCTTTCTGTGACGCTGTCAGCTGATAGGTCTCGGGATCGGAAATGCGCGTGACAAAACCGATCTGAGCGATCTGGGCCATGTGCGGATAATCCATATCACTGCCGTTGAAATACAGCTTATAGTCTGCGGTCGTCCTTGCTTTCACGGTCACACTCGGCGTGTATGCCTCACCTTCCTCGGTTTTGACGGCAAAATCCGCCTGAGATTGAAAACCGTTGACGGTGATCGGATCAAATGATACGTCAGCATCTTTTGCGCCGCTGTTTTCAATGGTGAAGATCAGATATGGGACATACTCGCGCCCGAGGCCCTTGAGCGTCACCTTCACGCCGCTTGTATCGGCAATAACGGTCTCGTCAACGGTCTCCGCAGGATCTCCCGAAGCGCGGTTGTACCGTTCTCCGATCAAATAAGGTATTTTCAATGAGGCAAGATATCGCTGGATATAGGTAGCGTCGGTGATATCGACGCCGTCGCCGCTGACGTCCGCCGCGGCAAGGTCAATGTATTCTTCGCTGATCACAGACGCTAAATACCGCTGGATCGTCGTCGCGTCAAAAATCGTGATCTCTCCGTCGCCGTCCGCGTCGCCCAGCATATACCACGCTCTGAGTTCGGGCATATAGGGCTCGTCGGGATATTCGGGCTCAGTCAGATCTTCGGATCCGGACGGAGCGTTATCGTCATGGATCAGGTAAAGCTGTCCGCCGTAGAACGGGTTGCAGGTGCCGAGATACAGTCCTTCTTCGGTTTCAAAAAAAGCCGAACAGCCGTAGTTGTACTTGTCGCCGAAGCCGTCGCGCGTGATGACCTCAAAGCTCTCCCCGCCGTCAGAGGTGCGAAGCAGATCAAAGCCCCATTCATCCTTCATCACGGCGTTGTTGATATACAGATACATCTCGATGCCTTTGCCGTCGATGCGGTTATACAGGTCATCGGCAAAAGCGGCGACGGAACGGATCGCGCTTACTACAGCGCTCTTGAGCTGCTGTATGATCCATTCTTTAACGGTATCGTAGTCCAGGGTTTTTAACATCTCCTGCACTTTCTCTTTCAGCTCGTCGAGGGTGCCTTCGGGGAGCAGAAGGATCCCCGCACCGACAGCAGAAATGTCTATGGACGCGCCGGTCGCCGCTATGTCATCATCTTTATCCGGACGGAGAAGGGATTCGGCAATTCTGACAAGATCGCTCTCCCGGATATTCTCAATCAACTGTTCTGCCAGTATTTTGATCTCATTCAGCAGCGGTGCGTATTCTGCCAATACCTTGATCGTATTTGCATCGACGACCTCAGTCAAAAAGAACATCAGCAGCTTGGTCTTCAGTTCCTCAAGCTTATCCTTGAGCTGTGAGGCGATCTCGTTGCCCTTCATGACTGCAAGGCCCTTGATGAGATTGCCGATGTACTGTAACTTCTGCATTTTCTCTTCCTGAGTCATGTCGAAGAAGCTGCCGTTTGTCAGCTGTGTCAGATAATTATAAAAGATACCCGCATCCATGGTGGCGACATACAGGTCGCCGTTGTATTCACCGAGACGCCATACGTATTCGTTGGTCGTTCCTTCCATCAGCTCGGTGAAAGCGGTCAGTTCTTCGAACTTGCCGGTCTCGTCGTTCAGCTTCCAAACCTTTTGCGGGTTTTGTAAGGAATCATACAGATAGAACAGATACTCGCTGGCTTTTACGTCCTGACCTGCGAGCTGCTGCATCATTCCAGCAAAGGCGGAGGCTTCACCGCCGAAGCTATGGTCGAAATTGTAGGCATACAGTTCGCCGTTGAATTCATAGACAGAACCGATCAGCGAGCGCATGGTGCCGGGCTCGCCGCCTTTCATATTGGATAAACCGGGATTGTTGATACCGTTTGTCAGGCCCGCGACCTCAGTCCAATGCCAGCCGTATTCATTTGCATCCTCATCCTCTGCGGCGGGATGTCCCTTGTAGATCACAAAACCGTTGTGCGTAGGAGCGGTAGCATAGATATAGCCGTTATGGCTGGCGAGTTCCCAGATCGGTGCGCCCGCCCAGCTGGTGTGGATGGGATCATATGCTGTCGTACCGAAATCTCTGAAATCGGCTACCCGATCCCATACGGTATCGTCCTCATTGCTCTTGCAGAGGACCGCCATCTTCGCAACAGGGGCAGTCTCACCCTCTGCGACAGGTGTGCGGTCATCCGCACCGGCAAAGTAGAGATGCTCGCCGTCGCCGGCGTCATATACGCAGTTTGCGCGCAGGGAGACGGAGCCCAAAGTTTCAAAAACCTTGGTGAAATTTCCGTCGGTATCGAGCTTGAGGATATACTGCGGGTTTGTGGGAACGGCGGAGTAAGAGCCGAAGTAGACATTGTCCCCGAAGGTGACCGCCATGCGGAAATAGTCGCTCGTCCCTGCGGTATAGATGACCTTGAACTCGCCGGTACTGCGGTTGTAGCTGATGATGTTGGCGCCTTCGTTCGCGTCGTTGCGCGGAATATCGCCGTTGGTCACGACGTCGATCATCGACCAGAAGGTATCGATATCGATGCCCGCTTCTGAGAAAGCGCCGCCGTACATATTGACAAGCGCGCTCGCGATGTTGCGGGTGGTCGCGATGTAGATCTCATCGCCGCGCAGAGCGAGCCGCCATGTGTAGCTGTTTTCGCGGTCGCCGCCTGCAACTAAGCCGTCAACCTCGCGCTCACCGCGGTCGGGATTCGAAATCTTGGTGATCGTCAGACCTTCGACAGAGGTCTCGGCAGCGCTCACGGTGAAAGCGCAGGTACATACGCCCGCGATCATCATCAGGGTCAGGATCATGCATAATACTTTTTTCATTGATAACGCCTCCGTCACATTATGGGATATGAGCTTAATATTTGAGAATCATCCTTATTTTGAAAGGAGATATTTGAGCGTGTCGGCGTTCGGCGTCACGACCGGGCGCATCAGATTCTCGATGATCGCCGGACCTCTCTGCGCAGCTCCGGGAAAGTCGGGAATCAAAAGCACAACGTTGAATGCAAATACCAGACCTACCATCTTGATGTACTGTTCGAGCTGCGCGGGATCGGTGATTCCGGAATACATCGCTAAGAACTTCTGACCGACCTCGATGCAAAGTTCGGGAGGCATACCGATGCTGTTAGCGGTCGTTTCGGGACTGCTCTTGGAGCCGACCAGCAGATCGCGATAGATGGAAGCGATATCATAGATCGGAACGCCTCTTGTCAGCTCGCCCATATCGATCAGCATCAGCTCGCCGTTATCGAGCATGATGTTGCCGGGGTGCAGGTCGCCGTGGACAAGGGTATCGTAAACCTTCATCGCGACGACGATAGCTTTGAGCGTATCGATCTCTTCCTGCGTGCAGAACTCTTTCAGCATCGGATCTTCGGCTCTTTTCATCAGCAGGTCTTTGAGGGAGGCGACTGAGCCGTCCTCGATCGTTGTAGTATGGAGCTGTTTGGCAAGCTGAGCATATTTCATGATGTACTCATCGCGGCGCTCGGGTTCGTTCGCGATCGCGTGACCGAGAGTATCGGAGTTCATCGCTTCATAAATCACGCCGTAGCGGTCGCCGACCTTGACGGTATCAAAGGCGATGGCGGTGGGGATGCCGGCGACAAAAGCCGCCTTCGCGTAGGCACGCTCCCGATCGATGACCTCGAGCGAATGTTCGGCGCTGTAGACCTTGACGATGGTCTCGTCGTCGAGGCGATAAACGGTGCCGTTGCCGCCTTGACCGAGGATCGTCTTGCCCTCGACGCTGATCTCGCGGAGCGCCTTTTTAACAGTCAGCATACTGGTGAAACCGGTGACGTCGAGGATCTCGTATACGTCGATGCTGACATTGTGAAGCGTCACCTCGCCGACAGCCTTCCTGAGCTTCATCAGCACGCGCAGACCGGCTGATGAAATGTATTCCAGCTCAGCCGCGTCGATCTCGGTCGGCAGCTGAGCCATGATCTCTTCTTCAATTGCAGGTGCGTTGGTCGAGTCGATTTTACCTTTGATTTGATACATATTATCCTCCAAATGATTTTAAAAATAATGTATTTTAAGTGTCAAGTCGATCGTGATCTTGCAGTCGGCCGTTTCTTTAGTTAAGGATCATGTGTTCGGTTGACCGATCCCGTCGGGATATGGTAAGTCGGCGAGCCAACGCTGGATAAAGGTTGCGTCTATGATGGTGACCTCTCCGTCGCCGTCAACATCGGCGGCTATTTCGTTGAAGGAATCCACAGGAAGCGACGCAAGCGTCCGCTGGATCGCTGTCGCGTCAAGGATCGTCACCTCGCCGTCGCCGTCAGCATCCCCTTTGATCGGCGCTTCAATGACGAACGTCATCGTGGCTTTTCCGGTGTACTTCCCTTTACCGGTCACGATGATGCTGTACGATCCGGGTTCGGTGAACTTGTCGGAGGGCTTTTTCTTTTCCCAGGTATAATCAACGCCCTCTTCCAGTATCTGTCCGTCATACTCGACGACGGGCACGAGTTCTTCTCCGTTCGCTGTCTGAGTACGGACAACGGCGGGACGGATATCGAACAGCTCCCGATCGGGCTCATATATCTTATCGCTGACGTCGATCTGATTACCGTAGATATCCGTGACGGAAGCAAAGGCATAGAAAGCGCTCCCGTCATCATCGACGTCGCGGATATCGGAGATATCGGCGATATCCGCATAGATCAGCCGGATCGAACTGTAGTTATCTTTTGTGATGGTAAACGACGTCTCGCTGATCGGCAGACAAAAACTGCGGAAATAGGTGGAGGCATAGATCATCGGATAAACGGTCAGCTCATCGACCAGCTCTTTTGCTTTCGTTCCGCGAACGCTGCCGTTCGGGGTCAAGTACCAGATCGTATCCAGAACCGGCTCCACTTCATCGTTCACATATCTGAATTCAAGATAGACCGGAAGAGGATCTTCATAAGAGCCGTAAAAAGCAGGAATCTGGACTGCGTTTTCATCCATCTTATGAATCGCCGCAACGTGGTTGTTCCCGTCCGCGTCACTGACGGCATACCACTTTTGCTCAAAGGTCGACAGCCTCCAGCTGCTCACGGTGCCGTTCTCCCCGCTGCCTGCGTCGAGGTCGGAGTCGTCGATCATTCCGTATACCGTACCGACAGACAGCTGACCCGCATATTCCAGATACGGTCGGTTCTTTTCCTAGTATTTGTCGATATAATCTTCCAGCGCGGGCAGTTCGGCGTAGATGTTCCGCTCGGCACCTTGTACAACGCGTTCATTGACGTTGTTCAGATGCAGGACGTACTCATCGCCGTAGTCATACCGTATCCTGTCGACGGTAATATCGCTCTGAGTGATCGCTTCCTCAGCCTGCTGACGGATGATTCCGTCGATCCATGCTTTGGTATCGTCCGACAGACCGTCGGGCTTGCAGTCAAAGAGCTGTTTGATCTTCCGGTTCCACAGGGAGTAGCTGTCGTCCGGATAGTAGGAGGGTACCTCGTTCCAGTATTCATATACGCTGTCGAAGTTGATCTCGCTCTTATCATATCCCTCAGCGTTGATCATTTTGCTGACTGCCTGACCCGTGCATTTGATCAGTGCATAATCGACCACCGTATCCCTGTATGCGTTCAGAAAATCCTTTCTGTCGCCTTCGGGCATCTTCTCCAGCGCGCCGCTGATCGCTTTGTAGTACTCGACAGCAAAGTCTGAGTTCACATTGTCGGACAAGAAGCAGATATAGATACCGCTGACGGGCATCGTCCCGAGCTGAAGTTCTCCGTTCTCATCCCTGTAAACAAGAAAACCGGTTTCGATACTGTCCGACCCTCCGGCATAGATGATATCGTTCTTCTCACTCTGTGAAAGGGTCTGGAGGATATGACAGGAGAGCTGTGTATAGTCGTTAGACCAGTCCCACTCTTCCGACGGTTCGAGAACACCGATGCTTAAAAGGGAGGCAAGGTTCCCGAGGTCGATAAAATTCTTCTCGTCATATTGAATGGAATCCCTGACCGACGCCAGCTCGTCATAGAAAAAGTATTCACCCGATGCGTCTTTTGTATGCACCTGCGCATCCATCACAGCCTGCAGATCAGAAAGATCGCGGACAAAGCCCGTCTCGGGAGCGATGAGCTTTTGAAGGTCGATCACCGACAAAGTCCCGCAGTCACCTTCCCCCTCGCCGTCGGCATAAAAGTCCATAAAGCTGTCGACGAAGATCTTGCCCAGCTCGAAGGTATCACAGTCCGGATCCACGCCCAGACGATTCAGCCATTCTGTGTAGTACTGACCGTAGCCGGGCTCCGTCTCGGGCGAAGCGATATAATAATCTGTGTAGTCGGCGAGTGCGAAGCACAGCTCGACACTGCTCATCAGGCAGGCGTCGAAATCGATAAAGTCGAATCTGCCGTCCGGCACGCCGTCGCTGTCCGAATCAACAACCAGATTATCAGATACCGCGTCGATGATATCGGCAAAGGTCATATATATCCAATAATCATGCTCATCCATACCGAAGCCTCCGGTAGGACCGCCGCCGTGATCCCAGAGGATGAGATCGTACTTCTCGGCGGGATAGTTCATCACGCCGTAGTTGATAAACGCCTTGAGCGTCTCGGGGTCCGTCATCAGCTCATCCTCAGACGGTACCGCTGTGCCGGGCGCTCCGGTGATGCCGTCGGCGTCAAGGAGCGTCAGCGTGGAGGGATGCTCCGGATCGTCGGCGCCTTTTGCCTCCCAGAGTTGGTTATACTCATAGCTGATCATGGATTCGCCGGTAAACTCGGAAACCGTGAGGCCGAGATCGTCCGGATCGCGCAGGTACTCGCTCTCCATGTGCCATTCATAGGTGCCGCCGGTCATCACGACGCATCTCACATCCTCGTCGGCGCTGAACCGGGCGTTCAAGACCTGCTTGAGATTATACGTCGCCATCGCATAATCCTCTTCCAGATCGGCGCCGCAGATATAGAGCAGGATCGTGCGCTTTGCTTTTTCTCCCTCTGCCGCAGCAGGCGTTTTGCCGATCGGCGTTGCGGATACGACCTGTGATAAACCGATCACGATAATCAGCATGAAACTGATAAATGCCGATAAGATTCTTTTCATAATACCGGGCCTTCTTTCTGAATATCTGATGAAACAATAATACCCTCAGACTTGTCAAAGAGTCATTGGTGAGCTATCGTGTTTATTGTCGTGTATAACAGGGATAGTCAAATGGCGGAAACGATTCCGTCATTTATCCTCTCATTTATGCGTCAAGATCGCCGCCCATGTTCTCGAGCGAATCGATCGTGATCTTGCAGCCGGGCTTGATATGCTGCATGATGAACTTCATAATATCCTCCGGCACGCCGACACAGCCGCCGGTATAGGTGCGGTTGTAGCGGAAGCAGTGGAAGAAGAACGCGCAGCCCTTCTCTTCGATACCTTCCGAGTTGTAGCCCATATTCAGGACATACTGATAGGCGTAGTCGTAATCCGCGATGCGCTCGCCTTTCGTGGTATCCAGATCCGGTACATCGTTGATGTTGACCAGTTCGTTGAAATGCATCCCTTCACGCGGGTCGCCCGACCAATAGTAATCTCCGTCGACTTTGGTGTACTCCATCTGACAGCCGGGATCGTCGGCAAGTCCGAAAGCCTTGTCGATGGTAAAGGTTCCGACAGGCGTATAGCATTCCTTGTAATTCGCTTCACCGAGACCGTCTTTTCCGATAAAGCCGGGAGTCGCGATGATCTGTTCCCATTCGCCGTCGGTATTCTTCTCATGCATCGTGACATAGGCGGTCGTTTTACCGACTCCGGCAACAACGATCAGCTGTTCGGCGTCTTTTGTCGCGTCGAGCTTGGTTACCCATTCGGGAGATTTACGGACTTCCTGCTGTGTGAAATACAGTCCATCAGATTGTGTCGCTTTGGTATCTGTCTTTGTTTCGGTTTCTGTTTTTGCACAGCCGGCTAACGCGCTCAGCATCAGAATCAGCGCAAGGACCAATGCGGTCAGTTTCCATGTCTTTTTCATTTTCGGCACCTCGTTTTAAATCAGATATTTTTCTTTCAAAAAGTCGATCTCTTTTTGTTCTATCTTCAGTCCGCCGCGGATATAGCCGATGACGGAACCGTATTCCTTTTTCAGATACGCGATCGCATTGCGCATGAAGCGCTCGTCCACCGCGTCAAAGACGATGACGGCCTTTTCGATCAGGGCGTCGTCACAGCCCCTTGCTTTCAGAGCCTGCCGTGTGCCGGCGATCCTCTGTGCGTTATATTCATTGGTCAGCAGGTAGTCGCTGACGACGGTTTCTTCCTTTACGCCGAACGCCGAGAGCAGCAGCATCGCCGCAAGTCCCGTCCGGTCTTTGCCGCCGGTGCAGTGCCACAGCACGGCGCGGTCGGGATCGGTCGAAAGCAGGATGTTAAAGAAATCCGCGAAGGCTTTTTTACCGGTCTCGCTCATGAGAAAGCCGATGTACATATTCTCGTTCAGCATCCCGGACTGCTCCGAAAGCTGTACCATCTGGATCAGGTCGAGCTTGCGGATGTCGATATCGGGCATGGCCTGCGCAGACGCAGGCAGCGCCGCCGGATCGATCACATTCAGATGATGATACTGTGCGTCGCCGATGGGCGGATCCTCCGCGCCGGTCATTTCCATCGGCATGCGGAAGTCGACGATATGCGCGGCGTGATACACATCCGTCAGCAGACGGATATCCTCGTCGGAGATCCCGTTCAGGCTTGCCGTCCGCAGCAGGACGCCGTTTTTGACTCTCCTGCCGTCGGCGGTAATATAGCCGCCCAGCTCGCGGGCGTTTTGGATACTGTGAAGATGGATCGAGTGATTAAGCTTCATTGTTTTCTCCGTATTTCTTGCTCCTGCGTATCAGCGCGACCGTATAAATGATAAACAGGATGACCGCCGCCGAAGCGCCGGCTATGTATGATATCGTCTGATCGAGCCGGAAGCCTTCCTTCGCCATGAGGAGATAGGTTAGGCTGACCGCCGTCATGAATGACGCGGGGAATGCTGTCAGCAGGGAGCCGAAGCGGTATTTGCCCTTTTTCAGCAGATAGGCGGTCGCGACCCACAGGGAGATCATGGCAAGCGTCTGGTTGCTCCACGAGAAGTAGCGCCAGACGATCTGGAAACCGTTGTCGTTGACGATGGCGAACCTTGTCAGCAGACCGCCGACGACCAGCAGCGGGATCGTGATCAACAGTCTGTTTTTGATCTTCTTCTGATCCAGCTTAAAGGTTTCGCCGAGGATCAGTCTCGCGCTGCGGAAAGCGGTATCACCCGAAGTGATCGGACAGATGATAACGCCCGCGACGGCGAGCACGCCGCCGAACGCGCCGAGAACGCCGGTGGATATCTCGTATACCACATTGGACGCGCCGTTTGCCAGCGCCTCGTTCAAAAGCTGTGTTGTGCCGTAGAAGCTGACGCCTGCCGCCGCCCATACGAGGGCGATCACCGACTCGGATATCATCGCGCCGTAGAAGACCTTTCTGCCTTCCTTTTCGCTTTTGATGCACTTCGCGATCATCGGCGACTGGGTCGCGTGAAAGCCCGATACCGCGCCGCAGGCGACTGTGATGAACATATACGGCCAGACGGGAGTGCCGTCCGGGTGAAGATTTTGAAGTGAGATATCGGGGATCGTATACTTACCGCCGGAGAAGAGGATGCCGCCGATGACAGCGCCCGCCATCACGATGAGCAGGACGCCGAAGACCGGATAGAGCTTGCCGATCAGCTTATCGATCGGCAGCAGCGTCGCCAGCAGATAATACGCGAGGATCACGATCGCCCAGAAGGTGCCGTTCATCCAGTCAGGCGTGAGCTTGTCGAGCAGTCCCGCGGGGCTGGTGACGAACACCGTGCCGCACAGCACCAGCAGTACGACCGAGAAGATACGCATCACCCACTTGACGACCTTGCCGAGATAGGTACCCGACAGCTCGGCGATCGAGGCTCCTCCATGGCGTGAGCTGATCATGCCGCTCATATAGTCATGCACAGCGCCGCCGAGGATCGAGCCGAACACGATCCACAGGAACACGATCGGTCCGAATACCGCGCCCATCAGCGCGCCGAAGATCGGTCCCGTCCCGGCGATGTTCAGCAGCTGTATCAAAAACGCCTTCCACGTTTTCATCGGTACGCAGTCGACGCCGTCGTTGATGGCGATAGCCGGCGTCTGCCGGTCGTCGGGCGCAAATATCTTTTCCGTCACTTTGCCGTAAACTAAGTATCCGATAATCAGCACGGCAAACGATATCAATAACGAGATCATACTATCCCTCTTTTAACGCTGTACTATCAGAATTCCGCGCCGAAGTTTTCCATCGAGTCGATGACGACGACGCACTCCGGGTCGACGTGCTGCATGACGAAGTACATCTGCTCCTCGGGGATCGCGACACAGCCGCCGGTACGGGGCTTTCTGTCGCCGAAGCAGTGCAGGAAGATCGCCGAGCCCTTGCCGGCTGTCCCCTCTTCGTTATAGCTGATGTTCAAGCAATACCGGTACTCATACTGATAATCGAAGATATGCTCGCTGTCCTCAGTGTTCAGATCGGGATAATCCTTGATGCTGACCATCTGATTATACAGGATGTCGTTATCGCCCGACCAATAGGTATCGTCGTCGGCCTTGGTATATTCGATCGCACAGCCGGGGTCGTCCGCGATGCCGAAGGCTTTGTTGAAACTGAAGGTGCCGACCGGCGTCATGCCGTCGCCCTCCTTGGTTTTGCCCAAGCCCTCTTTACCGATAAATCCCGGTGTAGACATGATCATCTTCCAGCTGCCGTCTGCATCCTTTTCGTGCATGGAGATCCACGCAGTGGAACGCTCATAGCCCGCGACAACAAAGAGCTGTTTTGCGTCCTTGGCCGCGTCGAGCTCGGTCACCCATTCGGGGGAGTCCTGCGGCTCCTGACCGAGACGCTCTCTCGGAGTTGTAAACAAAGCAGACGCTGCCGCGGTTTCTGTTGCGGCTTCTGTTGAAGTCTCAGCCTTTTCATCTTTCTCTGTTCCGGATTTGCCGCAAGCCGCCAACGCGGTCATCAGCATGACCGCTGCGCAAATGATTGCAATGACTCTTTTCGTTTTCATTATATTACTTCCTTTCAATTTCAATCCGTTTTTCAAATAGGAGATCAATATTTTTTAAAACAGGAACAATAATAACATCACTCCTGCGATCATCGCCGCGAACAGGATATGCTGGATCTTTTTCTCCCACAGCACGCCGATAAATTCGCGCAGAAATGCGTTGAAGTAAAAATACGCTTTTGTTTTTGCGGAGATCCCTTTCGCCTCAAAGCCGTTCTTGCGGGCGAGGATATATCCGCGGAACACATGATAATTGGTGGTGGCAAAGGCGATCTTTTTATTTTCGATCCCGCCGCCGTGTGATTCGATCACTTCTTTTGAGAATTGCATATTTTGCATTGTGTTTACACTTTTATCCTCGCAAACGATCTGCTCCGGCGGTATCCCGATGCTCAACAGATAGTTTTTCATCGCTTAGCTCTCGGAGATCACTTCGTCGGCTCCCTGTCCGCCGGACGGAACAAACAGCGCGTGCTTGCCTGTCTGTTCAAATTGCTTCTTCTCAAACGCGACGGCGCTGTCGACACGCGCTTTCAAAAGCGGCGTCAGCCCTCCGTCGTTTCTGATCGCGCAGCCGAGAATGATAATATAGTCGCGATCCGGCGCGGGCGTATATTTCGTCGCGAGATACGTACACGCGACGGTCGACAGGAACATACACTCTAGGTACGCAATCACATAAACCAGGATCAGCCAGATCGTCTTCGGATAAGAGAACCCCCACAGCATGATCATATGATTCGCGCCGAGCGTCAGTACCATTCCGATAAACCACACGATCGCAAACAGGATACCCAGCGTATTGACGGGTCTTCTGCCCTCGTTTCGCATGAGCCAGATATTGCTGACAGCGAGCATCACACAAATGACGAGCATCACGGGAGTGAGTCCCACAAGCAGGATCTGTCCTGTTTCGATTACCAACATCAGCAGGGTGCCGACCGAGTCGATAAAGCTGTTGAGCATTCTGTACAGGATATACGCAAACAGCACCAAAACATAGATTCCGATACCGCCGCAAGCGATCATCGGATAGGAGAAATCGCCTTTCTTCAGATAATCGCTGAATATCCACAGCGTCATAAATTGGATGACAAACAGAACAGAGAGGGCGGCATAAACGATGAACGCAAAACCGTTGAACCTGATATTGCCGTCTGTACAGTCAATCAAAGTACCGAAGGAATTGACCTCAAAGGTTCTTTCACACATCGGAATGACAGCATCATCGCACTCATAGCTGATATTTACGGTTGTTCTTCCCGGGGTAAGCGCTTTAAATTCAAAAACAAGCTCCTCATTTTCCATTCTTGTATCTGTCAAACGCACTATGTTTTCGTCGCTCAGTTTGACCTCTGTTTCCGGCGTCTGATCAGTCCCCAAAAAGGTATTGGTATGAAACGTATAGCTGCTGCCGACGGAAAGCACACATATGACTGATGATATGATCGCCGCCAGTATACAAACGAGTACTATCAACATCTTTGTTCTGTTTTTCACGATTCTGCACGCTCCCCGGAAACGGATATTACTTCTGCTTGTTTGTCAGCCTGCCCGCAGGCTTATTTGCCGCCGATAGTATTGAACAGCATCCTGCGGCTGCCGCCTCTTTCGTCGGTCGCGCCGCTGCGCGCCATCGCGACCAGGATCACGAACAGCAGGTCAAGGTTCTTTTCATTTGTCCGGACGCGGTAGAAGCCCTGTACGGGCACCTTATTCGCGACCTTGTGCTCTTCGGCGTCTTCTTCGTGAACATATTGACCGGTGCTCTCGGCAAATGCGATCTCATCGCCGTTCAGGCAAATCGTATACGAAGGCATGACGCCGTTCAGGCGGGAGTTGATGGTAACGCCGAGCTGTCTGAGCTGTTTCCAGACATCCTTGTCGTCAAAGGTAAAGGAGTAGTTGTTGTCTAAAATCAGCGAATTCCAGTCGGTTTCTTCGGTATGACCGATCAGGTGACGGACAGTCTTGTTGTGCTCATGATCGATGAAGTCAAACTCAAAAGCGCTCATCGGATTGAACTTTGTCATCCTGGCTTCATAAAGAACTCTGCGGTTTCTGTCTTCCAATCGATGACCGACCTTCACGGTTCCTAAATCGGTGAGGAAGTAAAGCGCGCGCTCCTCGCCTTTTTCAGAAGGAGCAAAGGTGAGTTCGCCGTTTGTCTCTTTGAGGTTCTTGACGGATACCTTCTTCTTGACTGTCAGGAAGATGATGATGAGCAGGATCACGCCGCCCGCAATCATCAGATAGATGCCGAAGCCGAAGCCGGACGTTATTTTTGCGGGATCCTTCGGATCGTATTTGATTGCGACCTCTCCGCCGACCTTATAGGACGGGCTGTAGGAATCCAGCGCTCTGGTATATTCTTTTCCGTCGACCGTATACTTCGCGGTCGCGATATACTGCTTTTCATCCGGGTTGTCCGGGTCGGGTACAAAATCCGGATCCTCGTCGATCGCGGTGATGGTCGCGGTGGTCGTCTCATAGCCCGACGACTGGAAGAAGGTCGAGTAAATACCGAATCCCAGTGCGACAAGGGCGATGATCGCCGCTACGATCTTGATTCCCGGTCCTTTGATTGAAATCATCGTATAACCTCTTTCTGTTTCAAATGTTTATTTGAACGGGATCAATATGGTAACGATCGTTCCCGTGTTTTCTGTACTCTCAATGGTCAGGATACCGCCGCACATCGACTCGATACGCTCTTTGACATTATTGATCCCGATATGCTCGCTGTCATCCTGTTTGATGAGCGACGTATCGAAGCCTTTTCCGTTATCCTCGATCACGATCTGATAGCCGGTATCAGTCTTTCTCGTACTGACCTTAATGATCCCGTGTTCCCTGTTCCTCACGCCGTGGCGGATCGCGTTCTCTACCAGCGGCTGGATCGACAGGGCGGGTATCATGAATCCTGTTTCGGGCGTGACATACTCTACGGAAATGTTGTCAAAGCGGACGCACTCGATGTCGGTATAGATCTTGGTATGTTCCAGTTCTTTTTCAACCGGTATCAGGTTCGGCTGACCGAGCGAATCGATGTTCTGCCTCAGATAGGTACCGAAACGCTCGGTGACGTCGAACGCCTTTTCGGGATCGATACGGCACAGCGCCTGAATGGTGCTGAGCGTATTATACAGGAAATGCGGCTGGATCTGCGTCATCATGATCCGGATCCGCTGCTCCGCCATCAGCGCCTGTTCATGCTCACGCACAAAGCACAGGTGCAGCCAGATATAATAGAACACGATGCAGATCTCGATCGCCATCGTC